>DATLZD010000046.1:0-38037 GCA_035574155.1 Dehalococcoidia bacterium
GTTGAATATCATCCGGTCCCGCAGTATCCCCGCATTGTTCACCAGGATGTCGATCCGACCAAAGTTGTCCACCGCCGCCTGGATGATGCGCCCCGCCGCCTCGTAGTCGGCCACCGTCTCGTAGTTGGCCACCGCCGTGCCCCCAGCCGCCCTTATCTCCTCCACCACCTGGTCGGCCGGCCCACGGTCGTGGCCCACCCCGTCGGGGCCCACCCCCGGGTCGTTGACCACCACCTTGGCCCCTTCACGGGCGAACAGCAATGCGATGGCGCGGCCGATGCCCCGGCCGGCGCCGGTAACCACCGCTACCTTACCCTCCAGCTTGCCCATGGGTCCTCCTCCTGATGCGTCTGCGGCCTCAGCGGCCCCGCGATGGCAGGACCACGACGGCAGTCCCTGGGGTGGTCTTCTGGCCGTCCTCGCTCTCGGTCCACACGTCCAGCTCCACCAGGTTGCGCCCGTCCTCCTGGTACTTCCTGGTCACCACACCCTTGCAGACCACGTTCTTGTTCACCAGGTCCATGCCCCGGTACTGGCAGGTCAGCCGCCTGATGCGTCCGCCGGGGGCGATCCACTCGTGCAGCATGCGCCCCAGCAGGGCGTGCTTGAGGGCCCCGTGCACGATCCGTTCCGGCAGCTGATTGCCGATGGCGAAGTCCTTGTCGTAGTGGATCTGGTAGAAGTCACCTGAGGCGGCGGCCCACATGACCAGCCGTTGCGAGTCGCAGTGGACCGTCAGGCTGGGCACTTCCTGCCCCTCGTGGACGTCCTCGAAGTAGAGCTGCTGCTCGCTCATGGCCCCTGCCTCCCTTCAGTACTGGATTAGGGTGCCTCGGACCTTGGCCACCACCTGGTCACCCCTCCGGTAGGTCATCTCGTTGACCATGATGAGCATCTTGCCCAGCCTCCCCTCCCGTTCCTGGATGTCCACCAGCTTGCGGGTCATGGTCAGCACGTCGCCGGCGCAGATGTCATCGAAATACTCGATGTCGGTGCCACCGTTGAGGACGCGCCGCAGCCCGGTCTGGAAGGGAGGGAGGTAGTCGGCCCGCTGGGGGCGGGCAGGGTTATAAACGGGGTGCCCCAGGAAGCCGGGGGGCGCCGGTATGCTGCGGTAGCCGCGCCGCCTGGCCTCCTCCTCGTCGTAGAAGACGGGGTCGGTGTAGCCCACCGCCCGGGCGAACATGCGGCAGGCCGTCTTGTCCACCTCCACCGTCACGGGCTCCGACTCGCGGCCTATGTAGGAGCGCATCTCGTCGGTGATGAGGGATGGCTGCGTCATGGGGGTCCCTCCTTTGAGCCTGACCTGGGCCTGGCAGCCCGTGGGAAGGATACACCACCCTCACGGACGCGTCAAACCGTTCTCGCCCGCAGGATGACGGGCCGGAAGAGGCCCTGACGCAGGGCGGCGATGAGGTCGCCCAGTTCGCGCACCGGCACCAGGAACTCGGTGGCGCAGGAGCCCACATCGGCCAGCGTGTGGGCGTCGCTGCCCGCCACCGTGGGCAGCCCCAGCCGCTGGGACAGCTCCTGCGAGAACCGGTTCTCGTGCTCACGCCCTCGGCCGTTGAAGGCCTCCAGGGCGCAGACATGGGGATAGCAGGGGTTGGCCAGGGCCCGGCCCAGGGCCTCCTCCCAGGCGCCGTCCCGCCCCGGCTCCCAGGGCACCTGTCGACGGTAGGGATGAGCAGCCACCAGCACCGCCCCCGCCTCCCTAGCCAGCCGCGCCAGCACCTCAACGCGGTCCATGCCGAAGACGTAGCGCTCCAGTCCGTAGGCCAGGACATGGCCGTGGGCGGTGTTGACCTCCATCCCCGGCAGCACCAGGAAGCGGTGCCGACGCGAGAGTCGCTCTATCTCCGAAGGCTCCCAAGCGAAGTCGTGCTCCGTGAGGCAGATGCCGTCCAGCCCCGCTGCCTTGGCCGCCTCCACCAGCTCGTCGGGCGACAGCTGGCTGTCATAGGAGAGGCGGGCGGTATGGGCATGGAGGTCGATGAGCATGGCGCTGTTCAGTCGGCTGCCAGCACCAGGGTGCCGGTGGCCGAGAGGGTGCCGCCGGTGGTGTTGACCAGGGCAACCTTGGCGCCGGGCACCTGCCTGGGGCCACACTCCCCCCGCAGTTGCCGCACCGCCTCGATGATCGGGAAGATGCCATACATGCCCGGGTGGGTGTAGGAGAGGCCCCCGCCGTTGGTGTTCAGGGGGAAGTCGCCCCCAGGCGCCGTCCGCTGCCCCGACACGAAGGGGCCTCCCTCCCCCTTGGCACAGAAGCCCAGCTCCTCCAGCGTCACCAGCACCGTGTAGGTGAAGGAGTCATAGACCTCCACCACGTCGATGTCCTCGTGCCTCACCCCGGCCATGGCCATGGCCCGCGGTCCCGAATAGCGGGCCGGCGTCTGGGTCAGGTCGGGCATGGCCGTCAGCGTCATGTGGGTGTGGGAAGTGGCCGCCCCCAGCACCCACACCGGCCGCTTGCGGCAGTCCCGCGCCCGCTCGGCGCTGGTCAGGACCACCGCCCCGCCTGCGTCGGTCACCAGGCAGCAGTCGTACAGGTGGAAGGGGTAGACCACCCAGCGCGATGACAGCACGTCCTCGATGGTCAGGGGCTCCCGCATCATGGCCTTGGGATTGAGCATGGCCCACTTGCGGGTGGCCACCGCTATCTCCGCCAGCTGCTCGTGGGTGGTCCCGTACTGGTGCATGTGGCGCATGCAGGCCAGGGCATACTGCCCCACCGGCCCGCCCACGTAGTAGGGCGCCTCGAACTGGGCCGCCGGCGCCCAGGGATCCATCATCCCCCGAGCACCGCCCCGGCCCCGGTCCGAGTGGCCCCGCTGGCCGTGGGTGATGACGGCCACCCGACATATGCCGGCTGCGATGGCCAGGGCAGCGTGCTCCAGCTGTATGGCGAAGGAGGAGCCACCCGTCATGGTGCTATCGGTGAAGGTGGGGACTATCCCCAGGTACTCGGCTACCTGCACGCTGGCCATCCCCCCCGCCGAGCAGGTGAGGACGGCGTCCACCTCCGACTTGTCGATGCCGGCATCGGCCAGGGCGTTGCGGGCCGCCTCGGCATGCAACTGCAGGGTGGACTTGTGGGGCACTATGCCTATCTCGTCGCTCTCATCCACCCCCACGATGGCCACCTTGCGCAGCAGCTCCCGCCCCCCACGGATGTCCAGCTTCTCCAGCGGGTGGATCCGCTCCTCGGCCATCGCCTCAGGCATGGTCACCCTCCTCATCGGCCACGGGCCGGAACTTGGGCAGGCTGATGCGCTCGTTGACGTCCTCGAACACCACCTCCACCGGCATGTCGCAGCGCACCTTCCCCGGCTCCGGCTCCACACCCACCAGCGCCGTATACAGCCGCACCCCCTCCTCCAGCTCCACGATGGCCGTCACGTAGGGCACCTCCGGCTCCCAGGCCGGGTGAAAGGCCCGGTAGTGGATGGCGAAGGTGTAGACCTTGCCCCGGCCGCTGGCCTGCCGCCACTCCACGTCCCAGGCGAAGCAGTGGGGACAGAAGTCGCGGGGGTACCAGAAGAAGCGCTGGCAGCGGCGGCAGTAGGGCAGCCACAGCTCGTGCTGCCGGCACTTCTCCCAGAAGAAGCGCGTCTCCGGGCTGGGCTCCGGCACAGGCTTCAGGTAAGGTCGGGCCTGGGTCAAGGCTCTCCTCCCATGACAGAGGGAGGCCAGGCTCGGCCTCCCGCGTCCCTCCACGCCCCGATGTTAGATACCCTTCCCGTGAGGGTCAAGGTTCCCGCCTGTGTCTGCGGCGGGTCCCTTATGGGGCACCTTCGACCGATCAGGTGCAGCCTTTACAGATCTGTGGCTAGCAGATGCCTCTTGCGACAACAGTCACCAAGGCTACCAGTGCACGCTGCGAGTCCAGTTGGTCCACCAGTCCAACACATCGAGTGCGCCTTCCACCTTCTCGCCACACGGCCAGCGGAAGCCCGGTTTCGTTGTGCCCCAGTCATCAGTAGTGTACTGGCTCCAGGGGTCGCGCGGAGTGATGACAGCATTGGTAGCGGTGCCATTGTGCTCATGAACATGGGGTCCTGTGATTGAACATGACCTTGTCTTCTCCGGGTACTTCATTGCCGCGGCTCCCCAGCTGTTCCTAGTGCCGTAAGGACTCACAAGGACGTCTCTAGGCCAGCCTGGCACGTGCTCCGGACCAGGCTGGGCATGCGTGTACATGAGGGTGGCGAATACGAAGTTCGGCTCGCCAGGATATGTGATCTTTACCTGAGCGTGTTCGTCGTGCTGTCACCGCCGGCCGAGGGAGTGAAGAGAAGTTTGACCAGCCCATGGTCAGCTAGCGCTGGCCGAGCAACATTGCCAACCCCGCTCCCCACGCCAACGGCGACGGCCAGCAGCGCCAGAAGAGCGGTCAGGTGCCTCACCGGTTCAGCCCCTCGGCGATCTTGATGAGCTGGTCAATGCTGAGGTTGCCCCGCACGATAGTGATTCCAAAGGCCTCGCGAACCAAGACCTGTTGAGGAAGGAATCTGTAGCTTTTGCCAGTGGCGGGGTCTACCACGTCAGGGGAACGGACGAGAACCGCCGGGCGGCCATCGATAGCGGTAGCTTCCATGTACTCCCGTGGAGCCATCGCATGCAACGCGGCGTTAAGCCCCCTGATAATGGTCACGTCCCCTTGGTCAAAGTAATATTCGCGCCCTGATTGCAGGACGATCGAGCGGTCATAGGCACAGACGAATGTGGGGAGTTGGACCACCTGGTGGGGCGGGCCCGGCAAATAGGAGGGCCTGATCTCGAGCGGAGTGCCGATGGCGACGCCAGGATCCGCTTCCTGGGCGGGAGCGGGACATTTGCCAATGTCTAGCGCTTCACCTTCGGCCACGAAGCGAATACCACCAAGCTCCCCCACGAACTTGGGAAGGCTATTGTAGGCAACGGCTATCTCCCTAGCCCGCTCCCGGAGCGCCTCCAATCGCTGGTGCTCCAAAGATCCTGGCTCGATTATGGGTGGCCCAGGCATCCGCTGGGGCTGGTGGGCTAGGGTATAGGTGATACGGTAGGCCGCAAATCCTGCGCCGGCCGCCAAGGCCACAGCGGCCCCAACGACACCCACCTTGAGCGCAAAGTTGGACAACAAGCGGTAGTTCACCGTCAGACTCCCCTCCTGCCCGCAGTCTAACACCGCTGCCCCCCCGTCAAGACTGTGGCATTGTGGAAAACGTCACTTAGTGTAGCGGCTCGCTGTCACTCGCGTGCAGCAGCACCCCACGGTTGGCCAAAGGGAGCCCTAACATCGATAATAAATTGTCTAATCGCTGTTGCGGACGGCAGGCGAGGGTGAACTGCGCCCTGCGCCTTGTTCCCGTGGCCCCCCCGTGTTATACTGCGCACAGCGAGCAAGGGAGAAAATTCACAATTCGCCCTGGGCTATGCTGTCTGAGTGGGGCCACGTCGGTTTCCTGTTGGTGCTAGCCATCATATTCCCCCTGGGTGGCGTGGCCACCTCCTGGCTCTTCTCCCGCCTGCGCCTGCGCCCCGACCGCCCCAACCGGGTGAAGGAGGATACCTACGAGTGCGGCATCCCCACCGAGGGGCCGGCCTGGGTCCAGTTCAACTTCCGCTACTACGTGTTCGCCCTGCTGTTCGTGATCTTCGATGTGGAGGCCGTGTTCCTCTTCCCCTGGGCCACCTCCCTGGAGAGGGTGGCGGTGGCCGGCTTCATCGAGGTCCTGACCTTCGTGCTGGTGCTCTTCATCGGCCTCATCTACGCCTGGCGCAAGAGGGCACTGGAGTGGCTGTGAGGTCGGCACCTGACGGCGGCCGCAGCCGCCGACGTGCATGGGGGGCCTAACGGTGGCCACCCGTTACCTTTCGGGCCTGGAGCTGGCCCACCGCATCTCCCAGCGCCTGCCCGAGGCGGTGGTGGACGCCAACCCGGAGTGGGTCGAGGTGCGCCCCGAGGCCCTGACGGAGGTCTGCCGCCTCCTACGGGAGGACGAGGAGACGGACTTCCACTTCCTCAGCTGCCTCACCGCCGTGGACCGCCTCGACCACTTCGAGGTGGTCTACCACCTGCAGTCCCTGCGCCGCAACCAGTTGGGCGTCCTGAAGGTCAAGGTCTGGGACAGGGAGGAGCCGGAGGTCCCCTCCGTGACCTCCATCTGGCCAGGGGCCGAGCTGCAGGAGCGGGAGGCCTATGACCTCATGGGCATCCGCTTCCGCGGCCATCCCGACCTGCGCCGCCTGTTCCTTTGGGAGGGGTTCCCCGGCCACCCGCTGCGTAAGGACTGGTTGGGGATGCCCGGCCAGCGCATGCCGGGACTACAGCGCTTCCCGGGCGAGCCCGGGGAGCCAGACACGGGGAGGGGTTAGCGGTGGCCATGCGCACCGAGCCCTTCGTGGTGAACGTGGGTCCCCAGCACCCCAGCACCCACGGCGTGTTCCGCCTGCGCCTCACCCTGGACGGGGAGCGCATAGTCGAATGCCAGATGGTGATGGGCTATCTCCACCGCAGCATGGAGAAGCTGGCCGAGGAGCGGTCCTACACCCAGAACATCCCCTTCACCGACCGGACGGACTACCTGGCGGCCATGACCGGTAACCTGGCCTACTGTCTGGCGGTGGAGAAGCTGGCCTCGGTGCCGGTGCCGCCCCGTGCCCAGTGGATCCGGACCATCATGGCGGAGCTGCAGCGTATCGCCTCCCATTGCATGGCCATCGGCACCTTCGTCAACGACTGCGGCGCCTGGCACACGCCCCTCCTCTACATGATGCGCGAGCGGGAGAAGGTGCTGGACCTGTTCGAGTTGGCCTGCGGCGCCCGCCTGACCACCAACTACATGCGCATCGGCGGCGTGTCCCGTGACCTCCCGCCCGAGTTCTTGCCCCGCCTGCGCGACTTCGTGCGGGAGATGCCGCAACGCATCGCCGAATACGAGGACCTCCTGGTGGAGAACGAGATCCTCATTGCCCGCTCCCGCGGCATCGGCGTGCTGCCCGCCGACAAGGCCATCGCCTACTCGGTGTCGGGGCCCATGCTGCGGGGGTCGGGGGTGGCCTGGGACCTGCGCAAGGCCGACCCCTACGCCGCCTACGACCAGGTGGAGTTCGACATCCCCGTGGGCACCAACGGCGACTGCTACGACCGCTTCATGGTCCGCCTGGCCGAGATGCGGCAGTCGGTCCGCATCCTGGAGCAGGCCCTGGACATGATACCCTCCGGCCCCTACCAGACGCCGGTGCCCCTGGCCCTGCAACCGCCACCGGGGGAGGCCTACGGGCGCATCGAGTCGCCGAGGGGGGAGTTGGGCTTCTATGTGGTCAGCGACGGCGGCCCCGCGCCCTTCCGCTTCCATATCCGCTCCCCCTCCCTCATCAACCTGACGCCCCTGCCCGAGCTGGTGAAGGGCATGACAGTGGCCGACGCCATCGTCATCCTGGGCAGCGTCGACATCGTGGTGGGGGAGGTGGACCGGTGAGCCCCTTCCTGGCCGAGTGGTGGGACCTGCGCGACCTGGGCAACCTGGTGGGTGCCATACTTGACTGGATAGGCGACCGGGGCGCCCCGAGCTGGGTCCCCTACGTGCTGTCGGGCATCATCGGCATCGCCGCCGTGCTGCTCTGGGCCCTCCTCAGCCAGCTGGCCTTCATCTGGATCGAGCGCCGGGTGCTGGGGCGAATGCAGGTGCGCCTGGGGCCCAACCGGGTAGGGCCCTGGGGGCTCCTGCAGCCCCTGGCCGACGCCCTGAAGGTGCTGGCCAAGGAGATGGTCACCCCCAGCAACGCCGACCGCATCCTCTACTGGCTGGCCCCCGTCGCCGTGGTGGTACCGGCCATCCTGGTCCTGGCGGTCTTCCCCTTCTCCCCGGGCATGGTGGTGGCCGACCTGAACGTGGGGGTACTCTACATCGTGGCCGTCACCTCCACCGCCACCATCGCCGTGTTCATGGCCGGCTGGGCCTCCAGCAACAAGTACTCCCTGCTGGGGGCCATGCGCACGGTGGCCATGCTCATCAGCTATGAGGTGGTCCAGGTGCTGGCCCTGCTGTCGGCTACGGCCTTCACCGGCAGCATGCGCCTGCTGGACGTGGTGGCCTGGCAGGACCGCTACAACGCCTGGCTGCTGTTCCTGCAGCCCCTGGCCCTGCTCTCCTTCATCATCGCCAGCGCCGTGGAGGTGAACCGCACGCCCAGCGACATCGCCGAGGCCGAGTCGGAGATCGTGGCCGGCTATCACACCGAGTATGGAGGCATCCGCTGGGGGATGTTCCAGCTGGCCGAGTATGTGGCCGGCTTCGCCGTGGCTGCCACCATCACCACCCTCTGGCTGGGGGGCTGGACCCTTTGGGGGCTGGAGGAGTGGGTGCCGGGCTGGCTCATCTTCCTGGCCAAGCTCTATGGGACCTTCTTCCTCTTCATCTGGCTGCGGGGCACCCTGCCGCGGGTCCGCATCGACCAGCTCATGGGCTTTGCCTGGAAGTTCCTCCTGCCCCTGATGCTGCTGAACGTCCTGCTGGTGGGCGCCGAGAGGGTGGTGTGGGCCGAGACGGAGGCCCCGGCGGGGGTGGTGCTGCCCGCCTTCGCCGTCCTCAACCTTGCCCTGACGGTGGCGATGATTGTGGGCTGGGGGGCCCTGGCCGGCGGCCTGCGACCGCAGATGCGGCCCAAGCGGCCCTTGCTGGTGCGGGAGGTGGGCGGCATATACTACCAGCCGATGCCCTGAGAGACGCCGGAGATGGAAGACGTCGGCAGCGTCGTCGCCTTCTGGGCGCTGTCCGTCATGACCCTGGGCGCGGCCCTGGTCACGGCCCTGGTCCGTGACTTAGTGCGGGCGGTGGTGGCGCTGGTGGTCAGCTTCCTGGGGGTGGCGGGCCTGTTCGTCCTCCTGTCGGCTGACTTCCTGGGGGTGGCCCAGGTCCTCATCTATGCCGGGGCGATCTCGGTGCTCATCGTTTTCGCCATCGTGCTGACGCCCAGAGCGGCCCGCGACAACGCCGAGACAGCCATGCGCTGGCCGGCCCTCGCCCTGGCCGGTGCCCTGGCCGGCCTAGTGATAGCGGTAGCCCTGGCCACCGACTGGGGCGAGGGCGCCCGCGAGGGCTTTCGCGAGACGGCGTCGGCCATCGGCGAGGCCCTGCTGAACCGTTACGTGCTGCCCTTCGAGGTGGCCTCGGTGCTGCTGCTGGCGGCCATGCTGGGGGCCATCGTCCTGGTTAGGGAGGACTGAGAGGTGAGCGTCGGCCTCGAGCACTTCCTGGTCCTCTCGGCCCTGCTCTTCGGCGTGGGCCTGTTCATGGCCCTGTCCAAGCGCAACATCATCGGCATCCTGATGGGCATCGAGCTGATGTTCAACGCCGTCAACCTGACCCTGGTCTCCTTCGCCCGCTTCCTGGAGGCAGCGGAGCGGCTGTCGGGGCAGGTGTTCGTGGTGTTCAGCATCACCGTGGCGGCGGCCGAGGCGGCGGTGGCGCTGGCCCTGGCCGTGGCCATCTACCGACGGCGAGAGTCGGTGGAGGTGGACCGCATCAACCTGCTGCGCTGGTGAGGCGACATGTGGTACCGACTGCTGGAGACCAAGAGCGCCTACGCCGCTGAGATGTGGAAGGCCCTCTTCAACGCCGAGGCCCTCTCGGTCCTGGTGCAGCCCGCCTCCTCTTGGGCCGAGGAGGCGGAGCTGGAGCCCCACACCGTCTACGTGCCCTGGGGCAAGGGACACGTGGCGCGAGAGATCATGAGGAAGGTCTGAGGTGTTCGACCCGATACCTGAGGCAGCAGCCTGGGCCATTGTCCTCCTGCCCTTGGCGTCCTTCGCCATCATCGCCCTGGCCTCGCTGCTGTCCGCCAGCGGCGTCAGGCTCTGGCGGCCGGCGTGGAGCGGCTACCTGACGGTCCTGGCCATCGCCGCCGCCCTAGCCCTCTCGGTGTGGGCGCTGGACTCGGCCGTCCAGAGCGACGGGCACGCGGTGGGATTCGCCCCCCACGAGTGGGTCACGGTGGGCCCCCTGACGGTGGACATCGGCTTCCGCCTGGACGGCCTCTCGGCGCTGATGCTGGTGGTGGTCACCGGCGTATCGTTGATGGTCCAGGTCTACTCCCAGGGATACATGGCCGGCGACCCAGGCTATTCGCGCTACTTCGCGTTCATGTCCCTCTTCACCGGCGCCATGCTGGGGCTAGTGGCAGCCTCCAGCATCCTGCAGCTGTTCGTCTTCTGGGAGCTGGTGGGCCTCTGCTCCTATCTGCTCATCGGCTTCTGGTTCCACCGGGAGGCGGCGCGGCGGGCGGCCACCAAGGCCTTCCTGGTGACCCGGCTGGGCGACTTGGGCCTCATCTCGGCTATCCTCCTCATCTGGTGGCAAACGGGGGAGCTGGACATCGCCCGCATCCACGAGGCGGTGCTGGCGGGGACGGTGCCGGCCGCGGTGGTGGCCTACTTCGCCGGGGGTGTGTTCGCCGGTGCCGCCGGCAAGTCGGCCCAGTTCCCCCTGCACGTCTGGCTGCCCGACGCCATGGAAGGCCCCACACCTGTCTCGGCCCTCATCCACGCGGCCACCATGGTGGCGGCGGGCGTCTACCTGGTGGCCCGCCTCTTCCCCGCCTACGCCCTGGCCGAGGAGGCCATAACCACGGTGGCCGTCATCGGCGCCGTCACCGCCATCATGTCGGCCCTGTTGGGCGTGGTGGCCACGGACATCAAGCGCGTGCTGGCCTACTCCACCATCAGCCAGTTGGGCTACATGATGGCGGGCCTGGGTTCGCTGGCCTTTGCACCGGCCATGTTCCACCTGTTCACCCATGCCTTCTTCAAGGCGCTGCTGTTCCTGGGGGCGGGGTCGGTGAACCACGCCACGGGCACCTTCGATATGCGCAGGATGGGCGGCCTGGCCCGCTCTATGCCTGTCACCTTCCTGACCATGAGCCTGGGGGCCCTGGCCCTGGTGGGCCTCTTCCCCCTGGCCGGCTTCTGGAGCAAGGACGAGCTGCTGGCAGTGGCCTGGGACGAGCGCCCGGCCGTGTTCTGGGCGCTGCTGGTGGGCGTCTTCCTGACGGCCCTCTACGTGGGGCGCATGCTCTTCCTGACCTTCGCCGGCGAATACCGCGGCGGCGAGGCGGGGGCCCACGGCCATGCCCCATCCCACCCCCACGAGTCGCCCCCGGTGATGCTGCTGCCCATGGTCCTGCTGGCCGGCCTGGCGGCAGCGGTGGGTCTCACCAACCTCGGGCACGGGGTAGAGCACCTCCTGGTGGGCGCCCTGCCGTCCGAGGCCGAGGGGCTGGCGGCCGAGCCCCACTTCCGTTTCGGCATCGCCGCCGCCTCGGTGGCGCTGGGTCTGGCCGGACTGGCCGTCGCCTGGGCCATCTACGGGGCAAGGGTAGTGCCCTCGGAGGACATCGCCCGCGCCCTGGCCCCCTTGCACCGGCTGCTAGAGCGCAGGTATTACCTGGACGACCTCTATGAAGGGGTCATAACGGGGAGGCTGGTGTTGGCAGGCTTGGCCCGGGGCCTGTACCTGTGGGACCGCTACGTGGTGGACGGCATCGTCAACGGCATAGCCCAGGGCGCCAGGGAGACGGCCGACCGTTTGCGCTTGGCCCAGGCGGGCCAGCCCCAGGTCTACGGCGCCTTCCTGGCCCTGGGCATAGTGGTGGCCACGGTGGTGGTGCTGCTGGCCAACCCATGAGATCGGAGGACGGAGGCCCATGCTCTCGTTCATGACCTTCTTCCCGCTGGCCGGCGCGGCGGCGGTGGCCCTGCTGCCCCGTGCCCGCGAGACGTGGGCCCGCTGGCTGGCCTTGGCCACCTCCCTGGTGGTCCTGGGCTGCGCCCTGGCCCTCTTTGCTGCCTACGACCGCGACGGTGCCCAGTTCCAGTTCGTGGACGCCCACACCTGGCTCAGCTCCGACGTGGCGCCCTTCACTGTCCGCTACCTGCTAGGCGTAGACGGCCTGTCGCTGCCCCTGGTGCTGCTGACGGCGTTCCTGACCACGGTGGCCGTGCTCATCTCCTGGAACATCGATCTGAGGCCGCGGGAGTACTTCGCCTGGCTCCTGGCGCTGGAGACGAGCCTGCTGGGGGTGTTCAGCTCCCTCGACCTGGTGCTGTTCTTCCTGTTCTTCGAGCTGGAGCTGCTCCCCATGTACTTCCTCATCTCCATCTGGGGGACCGGGCGCAGGGTCTACTCGGCCTGGAAATATGTGCTGTTCACCTTCTTCGGCTCGGCCTTCATGCTGGTGGGCATCCTGGCCCTGGGCTTCGCTGCCGGCACCTTCGACATGCGCGAGCTGCAGCAGATGGGCCCGCTGCGGGAGGCGGTGCTGCCAGCGGCGGTCATCTTCGCCTTCCTGATGATCGCCTTCGGCATCAAGCTACCGGTGGTGCCGCTGCACACCTGGCTGCCAGATGCCCACACCGACGCCCCCACGGCCGTGAGTGTCATCCTGGCAGGCGTGCTGCTGAAGATGGGCGGCTACGGCATACTGCGCCTGTGCTTCTCCATCTTGCCCCAGGTGGCCCGGGACGCCTCCCTGTTCCTGGCCGCCTTCGCTGCCCTCAGCATCCTTTACGGCGCCCTGGTGACCCTCATGCAGCAGGACCTGAAACGGCTCATAGCCTACTCCAGCGTCAGCCACATGGGCTACGTGCTGCTGGGGGCATCGGCCCTTGGAAGTGTGGGCCTCACGGGGGCAGCCATGCAGATGTTCACCCACGGACTGGTGACGGGCCTCCTGTTCGTGATGGTAGGGCTGGTCTACGACCGGACGCACACCCGGGCCATACCGGAGCTCTCGGGGCTGGCCCACCGCATGCCCTACGTGGCCACGGTAATGGTCATCGCCGGGCTGGCCTCCCTGGGATTGCCCAGCCTGGCCGGCTTCGTCTCCGAGATCACCGTCTTCCTGGGCACCTTCCCCCGCCACCAGCTCCTGACGGTCCTGGGCGTGCTGGGGGTCTTGCTGGCGGCGGGCTACATCCTGTGGATGGTGCAGCGGGTCTTTTGGGGGGAACCCAGCCCCCGCTGGCAGGGCATCGGCGATGCCGTGGCCTGGTGGGAGCGGGTGCCCACGCTGGCCCTAGTGGCCGTCATCCTGCTGGTGGGGATCTATCCGGCGGCGGTGATGGACCTGTTCGAACGGGGGGTGCTCCCCATCGCTTCCAGGCTGGGGTAACCAGAGATGGAGAACGTGAACCTCATCGGCCCGCAGCTTCTACTGCTAGCGGTGGGAGGCCTGCTGCTCATCCTCGACGCCTTCGCGGCCCTGCTGGGGCCCAGGCGTTGGTTCGCCTGGTATGCTTTCGGCACGCCCGGCCTCGCCTTCCTGGGAGGCCTAGGCTCCCTGGCCTGGGCCGTGGCCCATGCCGCCACCGAGACCCGCGGCAGCGCCTTCTTCGGCACCTACGAGCTGGACGACTTCTCCCTCTTTTTCGGCGTCCTGTTCGCCGGGGTGGTCATGGCCGTGGTCCTGTTCTCGGTGGACTACCTGCGGGGCAACCGCCACCAGGCCGAGTACTATGCCTTGGTGCTGGCCTCGGCGGCGGGCCTCATGTTCCTAGCCGGCGCCCGCGACCTCATTGCCATTTTCGTGGCCCTGGAGCTGACCAGCATCTGCCAGTTCATCCTGGCGGGCTTCCTGAAGGACGACCGCTCCAGCGAGGCGGGCATCAAGTACTTGCTGCTGGGGGCCGTGGCGGCGGCCCTGACCCTCTACGGCATGGCCCTGCTGTTCGGGCTTTCGGGCTCCACCTCGCTGGAGGGGATCGCGCGGGCAGCGGCCCAAGGCGAGGACCGACGGCTGGGCTTCGTGCTGGCCTCGGTGCTATTGGCCACGGGCCTCGGCTTCAAGATGGCCATTGTCCCCTCCCAGATGTGGGTGCCCGACGTCTACCAGGGGGCTCCCACGCCCGTCACGGGCTACCTGTCGGTGGGGTCCAAGGCAGCGGGCTTCGCCGTGGCCCTGCGCCTGTTCGTGGAGGGCCTGGGCGCCCGCGCCATCGCCCCTGACTGGGCCATGATGTTCGCCGTGTTGTCAGTGCTGTCCATGACCCTGGGCAACGTGGTGGCCCTGGTGCAGACCGACATCAAGCGCCTGCTGGGATACAGCTCCATCGCCCAGGCGGGCTACTTCCTCATCGGCCTGGCGGCGGTGGCGGCAGGGGAGCCGCAGGTGGAGCTGGGGGTGGGCAGCCTCCTCTTCTTCGCCGCCAGCTATGCCTTCACCAACCTGGGGGCCTTCGCCTGCGTCATCGCCATCTCCCACCGCATCCGCAGTGACGCCATAGCCGACTACTCGGGCATGGCCCGTCGCTCGCCCCTGCTGGCCCTGGCCCTCACCCTATGCCTGGTGTCGCTCACGGGCATTCCGCCCACGGCCGGGTTCGTGGCCAAGCTCTATATCTTCAATGCCGCCGTCCAGGCCGACCTGGTCTGGTTGGCGGTGGCGGGGGTGGTCAACAGCGTCATCTCCGCCTACTACTACCTGCGCATCGTGCTGACCATGTATGTGGGCGAGCCCACCAGTCCCGAGCCGGTCCGCCCGACGCCCCTGCTAGCCCTGACCACGGCAGCCGCGGTGGTCGGGTTGCTGGCCCTGGGCATCTTCCCCTTCCCCGTCATAGAGGCGGCCGAGGCGGCTGCCCGCGTCCTCTCCTAGATGCCTTCCCGGCTGCGGGCCGACGTGCGCATAGACCCTCCTTTCCGAGGGGAGGTGGGGGCCGCCTGGCTGCGGCGAGTGGCCCGCACAGCCCTGGCCGCCGAGGGGGTGCGGGCAGCGGAGGTGGGCATCGTCATCACCGACGACGAGGCCGTCCGCGAGCTGAACCGCACCTACGCCGGTGAGGACGAGACCACCGATGTCCTCTCCTTCTCGCTACAGGAAGGGGAGGCGTTCCCCTCGCCCGATGGCCTGCTGCGGCTGGGCGAGGTGGTCATCTCCCTTCCCATGGCCCGCCGACAGGCACAGGCAGCGGGCCGCTCCCTCTCGGCAGAGGTGGCCCATCTGCTGGTGCACGGCATCCTCCATCTGCTGGGCTACGACCATGCCCTACCGCAGGAAGAGGCACGCATGCGCGAGCGAGAAAGGACGATATTGGCCCGGGTATCGGGCGAAAATTGACCTGCTAAACCGCTTGTAGCTAGAATGGACGCCAGGAACCCCCAAAGCGCAAGTTGTCGGGAGGTGGTGAGCGGTGGAGACCCAAGTCGCCATGGCAGCCGATACCCGCGTCAAGGTGGCCTCTGCCCTACAGAAGGCCCTGGCCCACGTCATGGACCTCTCCTTGCAGGCCAAGCAGGCCCACTGGAACATCTACGGCCCCAATTTCCGCAGCCTCCACCTGCAGCTGGACGAGGTGGTGAACGACGCCCGCACCTATGCCGACCTGTTGGCGGAACGGATGCTGGCCCTGGGCGTCCCAGCGGCCGGTCAGGCGGCCGACATCGCTCGCGGTAGCACCCTGGAGCCGCTGCCCGACGGCGAGCTGCGGGACGAAGACGTGGTACGCCTGATGGTGGACCGCCTGGGCAAGACGGCGGCTGTCTGCCGCACGGCTATGGACGAGGTGGAGGAAGACCTGGCCAGCCAGGACATCCTCATCGACGTGGTCAAGGGCCTGGAGAAGCACCTCTGGATGTTCCAGGTCCAGCAGCAGCGGTAGGAGCGGGGCCACTAGACAGAAGGCTTCCTGACCGAGGGGCGCCCGCGGCCTATACTGGGAGCCGTGATGGTGACGGAAGGCCCCGGCCCCCAGGTGCTCTACCGGAAGTGGCGCCCCCAGCGCTTCGCCGAGGTGGTGGGGCAGGAGCCCGTAACGCGGACCCTGCGCAACGCCATCGCCTCGGGACGGGTCTCCCATGCCTACCTCCTGTGCGGCCCCAGGGGCACCGGCAAGACCTCCCTCGGGCGCCTCATCGCCAAGGCCGTCAACTGCCAGGCCCCCGAGGACGGCGAGCCCTGCAACCGCTGCCCCTCCTGTCAGGAATACCTGCTGGGGCAGGCGCCCGACCTGGTGGAGATGGACGCCGCCAGCAACCGTGGCATCGACGAGATCCGCCGCCTGCGCGACCGGGTGGGGCTGGCACCCATGGGCGGCCGTTACAAGGTCTACCTGATAGACGAGGTGCACATGCTGACCCAGGAGGCCTACAACGCCCTGCTGAAGACGCTGGAGGAGCCGCCGCCCCACGTCATCTTCGTGCTGGCCACCACCGAGCCCCACCGCCTGCCGGCCACCATCGTCTCCCGCTGCCAGCGCTTCGACCTGCGCCGTATCCCCCTGCAGGCAGCGGTGGAGCGTCTGGCCCACCTCTGCCAGGCCGAGGGTTACGCCATCGACCGCCGTGGTCTGGAGCTGGTCGCCCGCGCCTCGGGTGGCTCCCTGCGCGACGCCATCAACCTGCTGGAACAGGTGGTGGCCTACTACGGCCCCTCGCCCAGCCCGGACCAGGTGATGGACGCCCTGGGGCTACGGGCCGACCCCAGGGGCCACCAGCTAGCGGCAGCCATCGCCCGCGGAGACCTCTCCGCTGCCCTGCGGGCCGTGGCCGCCGCCCGTGACGACGGCGTGGAGATGCGCCAGCTGGCCCGAGAGGCCGTAGCCCACCTGCGTGCCCTGCTCCTCATCCGCAGCGGCGTCGCCGACAGCCTCGACATGGCCCAGGAGGAGCTGGCCGAGCTGGAGTCCCTGGCCCGTGCCGCCTCCGAGGACCGCCTCGTGCGGGCGCTGAAGGCCTTGGCGGCGGCCGACTTCCGGGACGACCCCCATTCGCCCCTGCCGCTGGAGCTGGCCCTGTTGGAGGCGCTGGGTGGCCCAGCGCCCCATGCCGACCCTCCGGCCAGGGCCGAACAGGTCAGCCTGCCTGTCGTCCCCCCGCAGCCGGTGCAGCAGCAGGAGGCAACGGGGCCACCATCGAGCGATGAGGGCGGCGACCTGCACCAGCGCCTGGTGGCCCTCTGCCGCAGGGTCAACCTGGCCCTGGCCGACCTGCTGCAGAACGCCCGCGTGACCGCCGTGGGGCAGGAGGAGCTGGTGCTGGCCTTCCCCTTCCAACGGCTGGCCCAGCACATAGACCAGCCTATGTACAGGGAAGTGCTGGAGCGCATCGCCGCCGAGGCCCTGGGGCGCTCGGTCCAGGTCCGGCTGGAGGTGGCGACGCCCCAGCGTCGCAACCGCGGCGGCCACCTGGTGCAGGAGGCCCTGCGCCACGGCGCCGTCCCCCTCGACCAGGAAGGAGGCAGCGACGATGCCGCCACAACGACGACCTGAGCGGGACCTGATGCGCCAGCTCCAGCAGCTCCAGGAGCGGGTGGCCCAGGCCCAGAGGGCCCTTGAGGAGACGGTGGTGGAGGCCTCCGCTGGCGGCGGCGCCGTGACGGTGGTCATGAACGCCCGCCCCCAGCTCCTCTCCATCGCCATCCGACCGGAGGCGGTGGACCCGGACGACGTGGAGATGCTCCAAGACCTAGTCATGGCCGCCATCAACGAGGCCCTGGAGAGGGTGCGGGCCGCCCAGATGCAGCAGGTGATGGGCATCGCCGGCGGCCTGGGCCTTCCTGGCCTCAACCCCTGACCGGGCCCGATGCTGCACCAGCGGCGGTGGAGTCGCCGTCGCGCCTGGGACTGGCACCGTCGCCAGCCCTGGCTGGTGGGCTGCAACTTCGTCCCCAGCACCGCCTGCAACCAACTGGAGATGTGGCAGGCCGAGACCTTCGACCCTGGGACCATCGCCCGGGAGCTGGGCTGGGCGCGGGACCTGGGCTTCAACACTGTCCGCGTTTTCCTCCACCACCTGCCCTGGCAGCATGACGCCGCCGGCTACCTGGAGCGCATAGACCGCTTCCTGGAGATGGCCGCCGCGCGCGGCATCGTCACCATGTTGGTGCTGCTGGACGGCGTCTGGGACCCCCATCCCAGGCCAGGCCGCCAGCCCCCGCCTCGGCCAGGGGTCCACAACTCGCGCTGGGTCCAGAGCCCGGGCGCCGAGATCCTCGGCGATCCGGCCCGTCACCAGGAGCTGCGGGACTACGTGGTGGGCGTCGTCGGACGCTTCGGCTCCGACCCACGGGTGCTGGCCTGGGACCTGTTCAACGAGCCGGACAACGACAACCCGGCCTACGCCGATGCCGAACTGCCTAACAAGGCAGAGATGACCCTCCTGCTCCTCGATAGGGTCTTCCGGTGGGCCCGTTCGGCCCGTCCCCAGCAGCCCCTGACGGCGGGACTGTGGCGGGGCGAGTGGGGTGACCCTCGCCGCCTCTCGCCCCTGGACCGACTGATGCTGGAGGAGTCGGACATCGTCTCGTTCCATTGCTACGGGCCGCCCCACGAGGTCCGGCGCCGCCTGGAAGACCTCGAGCGCTACGGCCGTCCCCTCCTCCTCACCGAGTTCATGGCCCGCCCCCTGGGCAGCACCTTCGAGGGCGTGCTGCCCCTGCTGAAGGAGCGCAAGGTGGGGGCCTACTGTTGGGGCCTGGTGGCAGGCAGGACCCAGACCTTCTACCCCTGGGACTCGTGGACCAGGCCCTACGAGGGCGAGCCCTCGGTCTGGTTCCACGACGTGCTCCGCCCTGACGGCACCCCCTACCGGTCGGAGGAGGCCGAGTTCCTGCGCCGCATCACCGCCAGCTAGGGGGCCTCTTCCACCCTGAGGCCGTCGTCGGCCCGGCAGATGAGCAGCCGGGGCACCAGCCCCGTGCGTTCCCGGTATGGCGCCAGGACCCGGCCCTCCAGCCCGGCCAGGGCCTCCCTCCGCGCTAGGACCAGCACGCAGCCCCCGAAGCCCGCCCCCGTCAGCCTCACCCCCAGGACACCTGGGACAGCGGCGGCCAGCTCGACCAGCAGGTCCAGCTCAGGCGACGAGACCTGGAAGTCGTCCCGCAGGCTGGCATGGGACGCCGATAGCAGGGGACCCAGCTCCTCGGGCCGCCCCTCCTCCAGCAGGGCAGCCGCCCGCAGCGTCCGTTCCTCCTCGCTCAGGAAATGGCGAACCCGCCGCTGCAGCGGCTCGTCCAGCCGCTGGGTCGCCCTCTCCAGGTCCTGCCACGTCACCCGGCGCAGGCACGGACGCTCCAGCAGGCGGGCGGCCTCCTCGCACTCGCGTCGGCGCTGGTTGTAGGCCGTCTCGGCCAAGGGACGGCGCACGCCGGAGTCGACCACCGCCAGGTAGAGGCCCCTCTCCTCCAGGCGCAGGGGCACGGGCCGCAGGGACAGGTCGAGGCAGTCGATGAGCAGGGCATGGTCGCGGCGGCCCATGACGGCCACCAGCGGGTCCATGGGGCCGCAGGCCACACCCACGGCTTCGTTCTCGACCTGCTGGGCCAGAGCGGCCACCCGCCGATGGCCCAGCCCCGTCCCCGCCAGCCGGCACATAGCCGCCAGCAGCGACACCGTCAGCGCGGCCGAGGAGGAGAGACCGGAGGCGATGGGGACGCTGCCGGAGATGGCCAGCAGCAGGGGCGGGACGTCCACACCGTGCCGGCGGAGGAGGAAGAGGGCACCGCGCACGTAACCGCGCCAGCCGGGGGCAAGGCCGTCATGGGGGGCGAAGGAGTCCTCCTCTCCCAGGTCCAGGGCCAGGGCCGTACAGCGACTCCCCAGCGAGGGGGCCGCGGCCACTGCCACCCGCCGGTCAATGGCCGCCGGCAGGACGTGGCCGCCGTTGTAATCGGTGTGTTCGCCGATGATGTTGGCCCGGCCTGGGGCATGGGCCAGGACCGTCGGCCAGCGCCCGAAGCGCCGACGGAAGGCGGAAAGGAGCTGACCCCAGGACTCCTGCTCCATATCGGTGCCAGTATAGATGCCCGTTGGGGCATGGAGGCCCCTGCCCTATAATGTGCTTAGCTAAGCAAAAAGGGGGCGTTTCGCCTTGCAAGAGCCCGCCGCCATCGCCGGGCCGGTGGCCCGCCTCATCGACGAGTTCCATAAGCTGCCGGGCATCGGCCCCAAGAGCGCCCAGCGCCTGGCCTATTACGTGCTCAGGGCACCCCTGGCCGAGGCCCGCGCCCTGGCCGAAGCCATACTGGAGGCGAGGGAGCGGGTCACCCTATGCTCCCGCTGCCAGCACCTGACCGACAGCGACCCCTGCCGTTTCTGTTCTGACCCGCAGCGGGACCGCAGCACCATCTGCGTGGTGGAGGAGCCGCTGGACGTGCTGGCAGTGGAGCGCAGCGGTCGCTATCGGGGCCTCTACCATGTGCTGCATGGAGTCATCTCGCCCATGGACGGAGTGGGGCCCGAGGACCTGAAAGTGGGGGAGCTGCTGGACCGCCTTCGCTCGGGCGAGGTGAGGGAAGTCATAGTGGCCACCAACCCCAGTCTGGAGGGGGAGGCCACCGCCATGTATCTGGCGCGGCTGCTGCGGCCCCTGGGGGTGCGGGTGACCCGCCTGGCACGGGGCCTACCCATGGGGGCTGACATCGAGTATGCCGACGACATCACCATCGCCCGCGCCCTGGAAGGGCGGCAGGAGCTGTAGATGGCCGAGACGCCCAGGCTGTTCAAGACCGAGGCCATCGTCCTGCGCCACCGGCCCCTGGCCGAGGCCGACCGCATCGTGGTGCTCCTGTCGCCCACCCACGGCAAGCTGGAGGCCAAGGCCAAGGGCGTCCGACGGGCCAAGAGCCGCATGGGCGGGCACCTCCAGCCCCTCACCCGCGTCCTGGTCCAACTGGCCCAGGGCCACGTCCGCTACGTGGTGGCGGGCTGCCAGACGCTGGAGAGCTTCCCCACCCTCCAGGCCGACCTGGAGCGGCTGGGCATGGGCCTGTACGCCTGCGAGCTGGCCGACCGCTTCTTGCCCCTAGGCGCCGAGGCCTACCCCGCCTACGGCGCACTGCTGGACTGCCTGCGTTGGTTGGAGCGGGGCGTAGCCCCTGCCCTGGCCCTGCGCCGCTTCGAGGCCCTCCTGCTGCGCCTGAGCGGGTTCGGGCCAGAGTTGGACCGTTGTCTGGCCTGCGGCACCCGGACCCAGGGAGGAGGTGGCTTCTCCCCCCAGGCTGGAGGCGTCCTCTGTCCGTCCTGCGCCAAGGCCCACAGCGGCTCCCGCCCCCTCAGCCGCGGCGCCCTGGAGGCCCTGCGGCTGCTGCAACGGGGCACCGCCGGCCAGGTCTCCCGCCTGCGCCTGGCCCCCACGCTGGCACGGGAGCTGGAGTTGCACCTGCGGGCCTACATTGCCCACCTGCTGGAAGGGGATGCCCACGCAGCGGGGTTCCTCGACCACCTGCGGCGGGACCCGTTGGCTGCAGTCCAGGAGGTGTGAGCCGATGCCCCTGTACGAGTACTACTGCCAGCAGTGCGACGACGTATTCGAGGCCCTGAGGCCGGTGCGCGAATCGGAGATGCCGGCCGTCTGCCCCCGCTGCGGGAAGGAGGCGGAGCGTATCATGCCCACCTCCTTCGCCGCCCGTTCCTTCAAGGCAGGCTATCCCCAGCGTGTGCCCTACCACCAGCGGCCCGTCTACAACCGCCCACCCAAGTTCGACCGCGTCATCGCGCCGGTGCGCCAGCCCGGACCCGACGAACCGCGCCAGGGCCAGGGAAAGGAGGGATAGGATGCCCCTCTACGAGTACTATTGCCGCCACTGCGACGGCATCTTCGAGTACTTCCGCCCCATGCGCGATGCCTCCCTGCCGGCGCCCTGCCCCCAGTGCCACCGGGACGCCGAGCGGATCATGTCCAGCTTCAACGCCTTCACCATGCGGGACGGCTATCCCCGCCGCCTGCCCGATAAGGGCACCTACTGGCACCTGGAGCGGGAGGTGAAGACGCTGGCCACCCGCATGCGTCACTACGAACACCCCGAGCTGGCCGAGCCGGAGGTCAAGCCCAAGCCCACCAAGGGAGAGCTGGAGGAAAAAGCGGAGAAGGAGCGGCTGGAGAAGGCGGACGAGAGCTACCGCCGCCGCTGGGGCATCGACAAGCAGGGCTTCCCCCTGCCCATCGCCGTCAAGAAGAAGTCGCCCAAGACCATCATCAGCCCCCACGGCCGGGCCGAGGTCAAGGACTAGGCCCCCGGCGGCCCAGGCGCGTCCTCCAGCCGCTGGGCAACGGCCTCCAGCACCTCGGCTGCCAGGGCCAGCGCCCGTTGGGCTGTCTCAGCATCATACACGCGGTAGGGAAGGGCGCCCGGCAGGGCATTCGGGTAGCGGGTGGACACGTAAAAGGTGTCCAGGACAGCCCAGCGGGGGCACTGTCCCTCCAACTGGCGGTCATGCTGGCACGCCCTCTGACACAGCCGCTCCACTGAATGCCCCAGGACGACCTCCTCTCCGCAGGCGTAGAGGAAGCCCTTCAGGGCCTTTTCGGCTGACTGCTGGGCGAGGAAGCAGGCCAGGTAGTGTGCGCCCTGCTCCGACAGCCGCTGGGCCCAGCGCAGGTCCTCACGGGCCTGGGCCAGCCAGCGGCGTCCCTCCTCAGCGGGGCTCCCTCTCATACAGCACCTTCAGGTCGCGGGCCAGGCCCTTGCCGAAGGGGCGTTGCAGCATCTCCTCCCACTCTTGGGGCGTGTAGCAGAAGATGTCAGCGTCTACCCTCAGGTCCAGCCGGGAGCGGAGCCACATCTGCCTCTCCACGGGCCCCATAACCGTCTCCATCACCACCACCAGGTCCAGGTCGGTGAAGAGGTCGCGGCGACCGCGCGCGTAGGAGCCCGTGACGCCCACCCAGACAACCTCGGGCAGCAGGCGCAGGCGGGCAACGGCCCTCTTCAGGGCCGCATCCAGTTCGGCGACGTAGCGGGCACGTTCCTGGGCCAGGCGGGTCACGGCGTCCATGACGGTGCTACGGCCCCTAGGCCACCTAGCTGCGGCGCTCCAGGATATACTGGGCCAGCTCCTCCAAGGTGCGACGGGCCTCCGTGGCCGGCAGGGGTGACAGGGCTTCCCGGGCGCGTCGAGAGAACTGGCTGGCCATCGCGTAGGACTCGGCGGGTATGTCCGACTCCCTGACCATCAGCACCGCCTGCTGAAGGTGGTCCTCCGTCCGCTCCCGGAAGAAGCGTTGGACCGGGTTGTCGGTCGGGTAGCGCTGCATCAGCAGCAGCGAGGGGAGGGTGAGGGTGCCCTGCATGAGGTCGCTGCCCACCGGCTTGCCCATCTCGGCCTCGTTGCCAGTGAAGTCGAGGATGTCGTCCACTATCTGAAAGGCCATCCCCAGGTTGTAGCCGTACTCGCGCAGGGCCTGGACCCACTCCTCCGGCTCCCCGGCCACGATGGCCCCACCCTCGCAGGCCGTGGCGAAGAGGGAGGCGGTCTTGCCGGCTATGCGGTGGAGATACTCCTGCACGTCCTGGCGAGAGTCGTAGGCCGACATGTCCTGGGTGATCTCCCCCCGCGCCATGACCATCAGGGTGTGGGCGAAGAGGCGGATGACCCGGATGTTGCCGGTGCGGGCCACCAGCTCGGCCGCATGGGCGAACATGTAGTCCCCCAGCATGACACAGGTGCTGTTGTGGAAGACACTGTTGACAGTGGGGCGCCCGCGACGGGTATCGGCGCTGTCGATGACGTCGTCGTGGACCAGGGTGGCCGTGTGCAACAGCTCCACCGAGGCGGCCAAGGGCACCAGCAGGTCCAGACGGTAATGGCCGAAGGTGCCTGCCAGCAGGACCAGGGCAGGACGCAACCGCTTACCGGAGGTGGAGAGGACCAGCTCCAGCATCTGGGCCAGGGGCTGATAGTCCACCTGGCGCAGGGAGTTGATGACCTCCTCCACCAGGGCCAGGTCCTGCTGCACGGGGCCATACAGACGGGACGCCACCATCTAGGCTCCTTCCCCCTCGCCCATGTCCCCCAGGCCGAACAGCCAGGCGGCAGCCAGGGCGGTGCCGGACGCCACCCGTGACGGCTCCTCACCCCGCATGCGGGCGATGGCCTCCACCGTCTCCGGCAGGAAGGCGGGCTCGTTACGTTGCCCCCGTCGCCCCTGGGGGGGCAGGTAGGGAGCATCGGTCTCCACCGTCAGCCAGCGCAGGGGCAGCCCGCGAGCGACGGTGCAGATACGCTCGCTCTTGGGGTAAGTGCAGGTGGCCGGCACCGAGATGAGGAACCCCATCTGCACGTAGCGCAGGGCCAGGGAGAGGTCACCGGCGAAACAGTGCATCTGTCCCAGGGGGCGGTCGTGCGGCCAGTCGGGCAGCACTGCCCGCTCATACTGGCTCAGGACGGCGAAGGTCTCCTGGTCAGCATCGCGCGAGTGGACCACCACCGGCAGGCGCAGTTCGGCGGCCAGCTCCAGCTGGGCACGAAAGGCGCGGCGCTGGTCATCGGGCGGCGACAGGTTACGGTAGAAGTCCAGGCCCGTCTCGCCGATGGCCACCACCTTGGCCGAGTCGGCCAGTCGGCGCAGGGCACGCAACGTGCGGCCGTCCAGGCGGCTGGCGTAGTGGGGATGGACGCCGATGACGGCGTAGACGTCGGGATGCTCGTCGGCCAGGTCCACCGCCTGCCGACTGGAGTCCAGGTCCCAGCCCACCACCACGAAGGCCCGCACCCCCGCCTCACGGGCGCGGGCCAGCACCTGGGAACGGTCGGCCTCGAACTGGCGGTCCTGGAGGTGACAGTGGGCATCTACCAGCAACATCAGACGCCCAGGCGGGCCTCCTCCTCCTCGACGATGCTCGGGTCAAGCTTCTTGAATAGGGGCTCCGGCTCCAGCAGGTGCTGTCCCGGCCGCGGCAGGTCGAAGCGCCACCCCTGGGCCTCCAGCGGCCCCCGGTAGCCCAACATCTGGTGCAGGCGCTGGCTGGTGAAGGGCAGGTAAGGGTAAAAGGCCACCTTCAGTCCGTTGATGGCGGCGATGCTGGTGTAGATGACGGTGGCGCAACGGGGCCGGTCCTGCCCCACCAGCCGCCAGGGGGCGCTGTCCTCCAGGTAGCGGTTGGCCTCCCGTGCCGCCGCCATGGCCGCCTCCACGCCAGCCCGGAAGCGGCAGGCAGCGATGTTCTCGCCTGTCCGCTTAAGGGCCTGCTCCACCTGGTGCAACAGCATCCGGTCCCGCTCCAGGAGCTGGGCCGGCGTGGGTATGGTGCGGTCGAAGTGGCGGTAGGCGAAGGCCAGCACCCGGTTGACCAGGTTGCCCCAGGTGGCCACCAGCTCGTCGTTGTTGCGACGGACGAAGTCGGCCCACGTGAAGTCAGAGTCTGAGGTCTCAGGCATGGTAACGGCCAGGTAGTAGCGCAGTGGGTCCGGGTCGTAGCGGGACAGGAAGTCCAACACCCACACCGCCAGGTTGCGGCTGGTGGAGGCCTTGGCCCCCCGGACCGTCTGGTACTGGTTGGCAGGCACGTCGTAAGGCAAATTGTAGGGCTCACCGGTGGCGTCGGAATAGGCCATCAGCTGGGCCGGCCATATGAGGGTGTGAAAGATGATGTTGTCCTTGCCGATGAAGTAATAGGTCTTGCACTTGGGGTCCTGCCAGAACTCCCGCCACTTCTCCGGGTCACCCTGGCGCTGGGCCCACTCCTTGGAGGCCGACAGGTAGCCGATGACGGCCTCGAACCAGACGTAGATGCGCTTGTCGGCGTAGCCCTCCAGGGGTATGGGCACCCCCCAGGTGATGTCGCGGGTGATGGCCCGGTCCCTCAACCCCTGCTCCAGCAGCGACAGGGAGAAGTTGAGGACGTTCTTGCGCCAGTGGGCCTTGTCGCTGGACAGCCACTTGCGCAGGCGCTCGTTGTAGGCGCTGAGGCGCAGGAAGAAGTGCTCCGACTCGCGTATCTCGGGCCGCGAGCCATCGAAACGGCAGCGCGGGTCGATGAGGTCCACCGGATCGAGCACGTTGCCGCAGTTGTCGCACTGGTCACCCCGGGCAGCCGTGTACCCGCATACGGGGCAGGTCCCCTCCACGTAGCGGTCCAGCAGGAAGCGCTCCTCCACCGTGCAGAAGGGCAGGCGCATGCTGCCCTTGTAGATGTCCCCCCTCTGGTAGAGCTTCAGGAAGATGTCATGCACGGTGCGGGCATGGTTCTCGGTGCCGGTGGAGGTGTAGAGGTCAAAGCTGATGCCCAGCCGACGCCAGGTCTCCAGGAACTCCTGGTGGTAGTGGGCCGCGATCTCGGCCGGGCTCTTGCCCTCCTGTTCCGCCCGCACGGTGATGGGCGTTCCGTGCTGGTCGCTGCCCGAGACCATCAGCACCTGGTTGCCGACGGTGCGATGGTAGCGGGCGAAGATGTCAGCCGGCAGGTAGGCCCCAACGATCTGCCCGGTGTGCAGGGGCCCGTTGGCGTAGGGCCAGGCCACGCCGATGAAGATGCGCTCCGCCATCTCCGCTCAGTTGTGGATTTTAACACAGGCCCCCCTCCCGAGGGCGTTCCGCCGCCTCCAGCCAGAGACGATAGACCAGGCGCCTCGGCAAGCCATGCTGGGCCGCTACCTGGGACACCGCCTCCCGCGCCCTCATACCCCGCCGCCGCAACGCCCGCAGCTCCTGGCGCAGCGCCTCCTCGTCGGCCTGCGGCGGGGGGGCCGTAGCGCCGCCGATGACCAGGGTAAACTCGCCCCGCGGCTCCTGGAAGTGGTCCAGAGCGGCCGAGACCGTCCCCCGGAAGACCTCTTCGAAGGCCTTGGTCAGCTCCCTGCAAACGGCTATGGGGCGGTCGCCCAGGACCGCCAGCACGTCGGCCAGGGAGTCCCGCAGCCGGTGGGGCGCCTCCAGTGCCACCAGGGTGCACTCCAGCCCCTTTACCCCCTCCAGCAGGCGCCGCCGCTCCCCCCGACGGCGGGGAAGGAAGCCTAGGAAGTGGAACCGTCGAGTGGGCAGGCCCGAGACCGCCAGGGCCGTCACCACCGCCGATGGCCCCGGCACCGGCACTACCCGGAAGCCAGCCCCAGCGGCCGCCGCCACCAGGTCTGTGCCCGGATCGCTGATGCCCGGCATGCCCGCCTCCGACACGAGGGCCACGTCCCCGTCCCGCAGGTGTGCCAGCAGCTGCGGTATGCGCTCGGACTTGTTGTGCTCGTTGTAGGAAACGAGCCTAGCCCGGATGCCGTAGTGGGAAAGGAGCTTGCGGGCGGTGCGGGTGTCCTCGGCGGCCACCAACGACACCTCCCGCAGCACCCGCAGGGCCCTTAGGGTCACATCTTCTAGGTTGCCGATGGGCGTGGCCACCAGGTAGAGCACCGGCATGGGCCGCCTTCGACCAAAGCGCTAAGATCCCTTCCTCGAAAAGGGCCGGCCCTCGTTGACCGGAGGCCCTTTTCCTGGTATATTCTCAGCTAAACACAGTCCAGCGCCCAGCGGCAGGAGGGTCGGGAGTTTATGAGTATTGTCCCCATGAAGGAGTTGAGGCCCGCCTACGGCTTCGACGATGTGGCCATCGTGCCCGGTTCGGTCACCGTCAACCCTGAGCTGACGGACATACGCTTCAGCCTGGGGGGCTTCACCTTCGAGCTGCCCATTCTGGCCGCCGCCCTGGACGCCATCGTCGATCCCCACTTCGCCGTGACCTTCGGCCGCATGGGAGGGCTGGCCGTCCTCAACCTGGAGGGCCTCTACACCCGCTACCATGACCCCTATGCCGCCATCGCCGAGATCGTGTCGGCCTCCCACGAGGACTCGGCAGCCGTCATCCAACGGCTTTACTCGGCGCCCATCCGTGAGGAGCTGGTGGGGGAGCGGGTGCGCCAGATCAAGGCCGGAGGAGCGGTCTGCGCGGTGGCGGCCACGCCGGCCAACACCAAGCGGCTGGCGCCCATCGCTGTGGAAGCGGGGGCCGATATCTTCGTCGTCCAGTCCACCGTGACCACCGCCCGTCACATCTCTCGCTCCCTGCGGGGGCTCATCTTCGAGGAGCTGGTGGAGATGCTACGGGTGCCGGTGGTGGTGGGCAACACCGTTACCTACAACGCCACCAAGGAGCTGATGGAGACGGGGATCGCCGCCGTGCTGGTGGGGGTGGGTCCCGGCGCCAGCTGCACCTCTCGCGAGGTGCTGGGCATCGGGGTGCCCCAGGTGACGGCCACCATCGAGTGCGCTGCCGCCCGCGACCAGCACTACCGGGAGACGGGGCGCTACGTGCCCATCATTACCGATGGCGGCATGCGCAACGGCGGCGACATCTGCAAGGCGCTGGCAGCCGGGGCCGACGCCGTCATGCTGGGCAGCATCTTCGCCCGCACCCAGGAGGCCCCGGCCCGCGGCTACTCCTGGGGCATGTCCACCGGTCACGCCCAGCTGCCGCGGGGCACCCGCATTTACACCGGTGTGGACACCACCCTGGAGAGGTTGCTGTTCGGCCCCACCTCTCGCACTGACGGGGCCGAGAACCTGGTGGGCGCCATCCGCACCGCCATGGGCATGTGCGGCGCCCGCACCATAGCTGAGTTCCACCAGGCGGAGATGATCGTGGCGCCGGCCATCAAGACGGAGGGCAAGTCCTTCCAGATGGCCCAGGCCGCCCGTCGTTAGCTCTCATCTCCAGGGCTGCAGCGGGGCGCGATGCTGGCGAAGGCCCAGTCCAGCAAGCGCGAGGCATCCCCCACCACGTCCTCGCTCCTAAGTACGCTGACTATCAGGAGCCTGCCGCCACGCTCGGCTGCCGCCACGATGGTCTGCCGCGCCTCGTCGGTGTAACCGGTCTTTATCCCCACAGCGCCCTCATAGCTGTAGAGGAAAAGGTTGTTGTTCCACAGCACCGGGCCGGGCCAGGCCGGCTGATAGGTGCGGGTGGACACTATTCGGGCCAGCTCGGGACGTTTCAGGAGCGCCCGTCCCAGCATGGCCATGTCGTAGGCCGAGCTGTAGTGGCCAGGCTCGTCCAGCCCATGAGGATTGCGGAACTGGCTGTCCCGCAGCCCCAGCCGCTGGACCTCCTGGTTCATCATCTGGACGAAGGCGGGGACGCTACCACCCACATAGGCGGCGATGGCCAGGGCGGCATCGTTGCCCGAGGGCAGGAGCAGGCCGTAGAGCAGGTCGCGGAGGGTGAGGGACATCCCGGGCTTGAGGCCCATCACGCTGGAACCGGTGGTGAAGTTCAGTTCGCCGCCGTCCACGTTCACCGTCACCATGGCCGAGAGGGGAGCCCGCTCCTCGGCCACCAGGGCGGTGACGATCTTGGTCAGGCTGGCGGGCGGCAGGTGCTCGTGCTCGTTGACGGCGTAGAGAAGGGCGCCGCACGGCTCCTCCACCACCGCCACCGCCTGGCCAGACACCGGCGGCGGGGCTGACAGGGGGGTGGGCATGGGTCGCACGGGGGTCGGGACGCCTCCCCCCTGCCCCGTCAGGGCGCCGGCTGGCTCCTCTCCCTGGCGGGCTTCGGCCGCTGCCGCTTCCGGCGTGGGCGAGGGGCTGGGAGCATCCCCCCTGCCCAGCAGAAACAGGCCCAGCAGGCCGAGGGCGCAGGCCAGGGCCAGCGAGAGGAGGAGCAGGCGGCCGCGCCCGGCCCTGCGGCGCGGGGGCAAATAGCCGAAGCGGTAACGGCCCGACCGCATGCTCGGCGTCCCGGATGGGGGCCTTCCCCGCCGCTTACCGGACGGCCCCAGACCATGGCTGCGCGCCGTCCGTCCACCGCCAGGCCCTTACGGGTATGATAGCGGACAGCGGAGGCGGTGGGGGAGCCGCCAGCGCCTCCTGGCGCCTGCCCAGAACAGCGGCTACCATAGGGGCGACGCCCCTTCCGGGGACCGAGCACGTGTGGCGAAAACTGCTGCTGGCGGCCGTGGCCCTGGCGGTGACCGGTCTGCTGCCCACGGGCCGGGGCGAGGCCCAGTCGCCCCAGGTGTCAGTGGGGGTGGCCACCGCCCCGCCAGGCAGCACGGCGATCGTGGCCGTTGGCGTCTCGCCGGACCCCCAGGCACCGCTAGGGGCGGTGGTCCTGCGCATCGGCTACGATCCCTCCCGTCTGCGGGCCTCCGCCTTTTCGCCGCTGGCGGAGGGCGTGCTGGTCGAGTGCGACCTCTCGACACAGGGACAGGTCCGCTGTGGGCTGCTGCACGCCACGGGCATGTCAGGGCAGGTCATGTCCCTCACCTTCCAGGTCCTGTCCCAGGCGGCGCCCGGCGTTGTCCCCCTTACCCTGACGGTGGACGAGTGCTTCACCGCCCAGGGGCAGGGGGCCAACTGCCTGCGCGCCGACGGCGCCGTGGTAGTCCAGTCGACCACGACTCCGCCCCCGCCGCCCCTGCTGGTGGCCATACGGCCCCTGTCGGCGACCCAGGCCCTGATAAGCTGGCTGCCCCCCTCGGGGACCACCCACTACCTGCTGCGCAGCGCCCTGAACTACGAGATGACCATGGGCGTCAGGGACACGACCCTGCCGGTGGAGTCGCTGCCCCTAGGCAACGCCCTGACGGTGGGGGTGCCGGAGGGCGACGGCCTCACCTTCTACTACCAGCTGGCAGCCTGCAACCAGGCCGGGTGCTCGCCCTTCGTGCGGGCTGGGGGTCTGGCCCGCCGCATGTGGCCAGGGGCGGCCGACTGGAACTTCTATCTGGCGGCCTACGACTTCGTGGGCACCACCACCGCCTGGGCCTTCAACGCCAGCCCCGTCCCGGGCAAGGAGTCCGTCATGGCCTTCTATGACGGCATTCAGGGGTTCGGCGCCGCGCCCAGAGGCCAGTGTCCCCTGCCGGTGCCTCCGGGCAGCGCCTGCACGCGCAGCTGGGCGGGGGGCAGTGCCTTCGCTAGCGCTTCCCAGTCCTTCCCACCCTTCGGCGAGGTGGGTGCCGCCCTTCGGGTCAGATAGGGAGGGCTAGCGAGCAGCGGCGCTGCCGGTGCCCCCTTGGGGCCGTGGCGGGCCCGACCGCCCGGCGACGGCCAGCATTACCCCGTCCCCTCCACCTCGAACAGGGGCCTCTGGAGGGACTGGGGAGGCGCCAGTCCCAGGTGGCGGTAGGCCAGGGCCGTGGCCACTCGCCCCCGGGGCGTCCGCTTGAGCAGGCCTGCCTGCATCAGGTAGGGCTCATAGACCTCCATGATGGTGTCAGGGTCCTCGGATATGGCAGCGGCGATGGTCTCGATGCCCACCGGCCCGCCAGCGAACTTCTCGACGATGGTCCTCAGCAGCTTGTGGTCCACCTCGTCCAGGCCCAGCGGGTCGACCCGTAGCTGCTCGAGGGCCTGCCGCGCCACCTCTCCGGTGATGGCCCCCGCCGCCCGCACCTGGGCAAAGTCACGGGCGCGGCGCAGCAGACGGTTGGCGATGCGGGGCGTGCCGCGGGCACGACGCGCTATCTCCATCGTCCCCTCGTGGTCGATCTCCACTCCCAGGACACCGGCGTTGCGTCGGACGATGGCCGCCAGCTCCTCCTCCGAGTAGAAGTCCAGACGGTAGACGGCCCCGAAGCGGTCCCGCAGCGGGGCGCTCAGGAGGGCGTATCTGGTGGTGGCCGCCACCAGGGTGAAGGGGGGCAGGCGCAGGCGGATGGAGCGGGCGGCCGGACCCTTCCCGAGCACGATGTCCAGCTGGAAGTCCTCCAGGGCCGGGTAGAGCAGCTCCTCGGCGGCCCGCGGCAGGCGGTGGACCTCGTCGATGAAGAGGACGTCGCCGGGCTGCAGGCTGGTGAGGATGGCCGCCAGGTCACCAGGGCGCTCTATGGCAGGGCCGGAAGTGACACGGATGGACACGCCCATCTCGTGGGCGATGATGTGGGCTAGGGTGGTCTTGCCCAGTCCCGGCGGCCCGAAGAGGAGGACATGGTCCAGGGGCTCGCCCCTGCTGCGGGCAGCCGCGATGGCGATGGCCAGCGTCTCGCGGACGTGGTCCTGGCCTACGAAGTCGGCCAGACGCCTGGGGCGCAGGGTGGCGTCCAGGGCCGTATCGTCGGCCTGGGCGCTGGGGGAGACGGCGCGCTCTTCCACCGCTGGCCTAGGGCAAGGCGGGCGCACGGGCCCACCTCGCCTCGAATATCTGTGCTAGGGCCATTATAACCGGGGGGCCTGTCTCCGTCCACGCCCGCCCCTCAGCCCTGTCCCCGCTCCTGGGCGGCCAGCTCCCTCACTATGCGCAACGCCTCGCGGGCGTGCACCTCCATGTCCATCTCGCTGGCGATGACGCCGCGGATGATGCCCTGCTTGTCGATGACGTAGGTGACCCGTGGGGGCACCGGCCGGTCGTCGCGCCAGACCCCATAATCGCGACAGGTCTGGTAGCGGGGCCAGTCGCTGAGGAGGGGATAGGGCAGTCCCAGCTCGCGGGCGAAGACGCCCTGGCTGGGGAAGGGGTCCACGCTCACGCCCAGGACCTGGGCGTCGGCCTCCGCGAACTCCTGGGAGAGGTCGCGGAAGCAGCAGAGCTCCCGCGTTCAGCCAGGGGTGAAGGCCAGCAGGTAAAAGGCCAGCACCACATGCTTCTTGCCCAGGAAGTCCGACAGGCGCACCTGCTGACGCTGGGGGTCGGTGAGGACGAACTCAGGGGCCCGGTCTCCCACCTGGAGGGGCATGGCGCTCCTTTCTGGCCTAGTGGTGGCCTACCAGCGACTCCGATTCGGCTTCGGCCTGGGGACGGTGGGGCTCGTAGCCGATGCTGCGCCGTATGAGGGTCAGCACCAGCCCCGCAGCCGCCGCCCCTGCCACCGAGACGGTGGTCAGGATGGCCAGGCGCAACACGTCAGGCGGCTCGGGAGGGGCCACCGTGAAGGTGAGGGACCCGCTCAGGGACTGGCCGCCCTGCTCCTGTCGGACCATCCAAAAGAGGGTGTAGGCGCCGGCGGCCTGCTGGGGCCAGGAGGGCCGGGCCTCGAGACAGGTGCCGTCCTCGCTGGGCGAGGCCGTCAGCGGCACGGTGCCACCCCCGGCCCGGGCCAGGCTCAGGGTGTAGTCAGCGCTTCCGGAGCGCGCGATGGGCTCGCTGAAGCACAGGCGCACCACCTGGGGCGGACGGCCCAGGCGGGCGTCCTGCTTGGGGGTGCTCTCGGTAAGACGCGGCTGGGCTAGGGCAGGCGCGGCGGTGGCCAGCGAGAGGGCCACAGCCGCCAGGAACAGACCAACGAGCTTGCCAGGCCCACTCATCTCTCGCCTCCGAAGGCAGCATTCTAGCGAAAACACCCATCAGGCCATCGTCTTTGTATCTGCGCGGCCGGCAGCCACGGCCCACATGGATCATTCTGGTCATCAATCTGGTCATCAATTCCGCCTGAAGCCTAGCTTCAGAAAATGCCTGAGAAAACACCCCGCCACTGTCTGCCCCCATGCGCAATCGCCCCGGCCATCAGCCCTGCCCACCATCACCCGGTGCCGTATCGCTGCCTACCCCACCGTTCATCCGGTCCAGCGCCAGGGCCGCCTTCCACTGCACCGGGGGCATCACGTGCGAATACACCTTTATGACGTGCTCACCTGACTGTGGCCCAGCCGTTCAGCCACCAACTCGGGTGCACCCCAGCCGCCAGCGGCAGGGGTTGCCGCCAGGTGGCGCAGGTCGTGGAATCCGAGCGGCCGCAGGCCCGCCCTCGAGGATAGCTCGCCCATCATCCGGTTGGCAAGATGAATGTTCAGGGGCCCTTCCAGGGACGCCGTGAACACCAGCTCCTCCTTCCCCATGGCCGATCTGTCGCAGCAGCTCCATAAGAGGGGTCACCAAGATCATCGCTCTCGTCCTGCCACCCCTGAGAGTCCCCTCCAGCGGCCCCCTCCACCACGTGCAGCGACCGCCTCACCATGACCACGCCCCCTCCAGGTCCACGTCCCCCTACCGGCGGAGATCGCCTGCCCTTCAGGGACTGCAGCCAGCCCTCCAGGTAGGTGGACAGAAGGTGCCTGATGCCCCTCGGCCGCTATCGCATCCAGGAAGGCCCTGTGCTTCTCCTTGACCTCCACTACAGTCTAGATCGCTTGTGCGTTATGGCATCCGAATGCTCTCCACCTCTACACCCGCACTCGACAGTCGCCGTAACACAGCGGTTGGCGAGTTGGGGATGTCAAGGCGGCGTTGGCTAGTGCCGCGCTGACGCTGGTGTTTAGGCCGCCTACAGGCGGGTGAGGACGAAGGCGCCATTCGCGGCCAGCCCAGGACAGGGTGCGTCCGTGGCCCACACCGAGAGGCGGAAGCAGCTTGTCGCCTGTTCGGTGGGACAGGGTGGTGGGCAACCGGGGATCAGGACGACTCAGGCAGCAGCCCTCTCAATCCTCCGAGGGGCGCAGCGCCAGGCCCCGAAGCCCCTCCGGGCTTCGGGGCCCAGGGCGGGACATGGCAAAGCCCTGGCGTAACGGCCCGCACCCTCCGCACCTGGCGACCTATCCTCGAGCACTGCCATCACCTGACCGAGCGAGGGAGCGCACTACCCTACCCAGGCACCCGGGCTCCCTGCCCGCCCGGCGCACCGGGGCGAAGGGGCGCACCTGCAGGCTCAAGACCCTGTCCTCGGGCCGGGGGGACAGGTCCCCAGGTCGTCGCCCACCAGCACCGCCGCCCCTGGCTTTCCGAGGAGGGATCCCCACGACCATTCCGAGGTTTGTGGGGCTCCCCCTCGTCCACCCACGGCAGCCCCAGAGGAGGCCGAAGAGGGCCGCCGTGCGCTGGCCGTGGACCACCTACGCGCACCCTCCAGGTAGTGGGCGAGACGGCCTGGCAGGCCAGGAGACAGCGGCAGATGACCAAGGTCCTTCAGGGGCGGGCACCCCTTCGGCGCTACAGACGCAGCACCGGGGGCCACGCCCGACGCTACACCCACGCCCTCGGGACAGCTCCCTTTCGTTACAGCCCCCGGGCGACCGCTCGCCCGTGGTTGGCGCTTCCCGTCCCTGGGCCAAGTCCTCGCCCAAAGGAGCTGCGGGCCACGCAGGGGATCTACCTTCGACGCGCTCGGCGGAGGCGAAAGGCCTGTGCCCCCGATCACCAAGCTAGACACCGGTGTAGCCGTTCATCCGGCTGCCTCCTCCAGGCCCCAGCGTTCCCTCACCACGCGTTCAGCCTGGCCGAAGAGCAGCCTGTCCACAGTGATCCCCACAGCCACGATGACCAGCATCACAGCGGCCACCCTGCTGACATCGTTCAGGTCCCGGCCCACGTTGAGCAGGTGGCCGAGGCTCATGCTGACGACCAGCAGCTCGCCGGCCATGAGGGACCTCCAGGCGAAGGACCACCCCAGCTTCAGCCCCTGCATAACGGAGGGGATGATGGCCGGCAACACCACGTGCAACAGCAACTGCCAGGGCCGAGCGCCCAGGGTGAGGGCGGCCCGCTTGAGGACCGGCGGCACCGTCTCGACGCCCGACCGGATGGAGATGGAGATGGCGAACAGCGAGCCCATGACGGTCACGAACATGATGGCCCTCTCGCTGAGACCGAACCACAGCACCGCCAGGGGCAGCCAGGTTATGCTCGGCAGCGATTGCAGCCCCAAGACGAGGCTGCCCACGGTGTCCCTGGCCCAGCGCCACGTCGCCGTCGCCGCCCCGATGACTGAGCCCAGCCCGGAGGCCATCAGGTAGCCCACAGCCAGACGGCGCAGGCTCATGGCCGTGGCCTCCAGGAGAACCCCGGCCTGGAGGTCCACCCACAGCGAGCGCAGGACGGAACGGGGCGAAGGGAACAGGTAGGACGGCCACGGCCCGAAGACGGCCAGGGCCTGCCATACGCCGACGAGGGCGGCATAGAAGACGAGGGCCCGGGCCACCCTAGCGACCATGCCTGCCCCCGCTGACGGAAGCCGTCACCGGCTCGCTCCTCAGGGCCTCCCTGACCTCCGCCGCCACGTCCACCACCTCGTGGCCGTCCGGCCGCCGCGGCCGCGGGAGCGGCACCGGGACCTCCCGCTTGATGCTGCCGGGCGCCGGCGTCATCACCAGCACCCTGTCGGCCAGGACCACCGCCTCGCGCACGTCGTGGGTGACCAGCAGCACCGAGGTGCCCGCCGCCCATATCCTCTGTACCTCCTCATAGAGGTCCTCCCTGGTCTGGGCGTCCAGGGCGCCGAAGGGCTCGTCCATCAGGAGCAGCCGGGACCCCACCGCCAGGGCGCGGGCCAGTTGGGCCCGCTGCTTCATGCCGCCCGACAGCTCGTGGGGATGGAGCCCCTGGAACCTCAGCAGCCCCACCAGCTCCAGCAGGCGCTCGGCCTGCTCCCTTCGCTCGCCGCGGCCCATCCCCCTCAGCTTCAGGGCGAACTCCACGTTGCCCCGCACGCTCAGCCAGGGGAAGAGGGCCGGCTCCTGGAAGACCATCGCCCTCTCGGCGCCCGGTCCCGTCACCTGCCTGCCGGCGAAGAGGACGCGACCGCCGTTGGGGCGTTCCAGGCCGGCCACGATGCTGAGCAGGGTCGACTTGCCGCAGCCCGATGGGCCGACGATGCAGGCGAACTCCCCCTCGGCCAGGGTGAAGGTCACGTCGCGCAGCGCGGCGACGGCCCCGCGTGGCGACCTGAACTCCTTCCTGACCCGCTCCACCGCCAGGATGGGATCGACAGACCGGGAGCGGCTCCAGTGCTGGCCTGTCTCCGTCATGGCCGCACCTCCTGGTCGCTGACCGGCGGCAGACCCCTTTCCCGCAGCACCTCGTTCAGCAGGCTGAGGTCGTAGATGCCGCTCAGGTTCGGCCGCTGCGGCAGGAACCCCAGCCGGTAGGCGTCGTCGGCGGCCTTGCGCAGGCTGTAGGCGATGGGGTCGTAGGTGAACCGGAGTTCGCCCAGGCGGCCGCCACCACCTCGGCGCTGAGGGTCGCCCCCGTGGACTGCCTGATGGCCTCCCGCACCAGCCTCTGGGCTTCCTCCGAGTTCGCCGCCAGCCACAGGGTCGTCTCCACGTGCGCCTCCAGCAGCTGCCTGACCACCTCCGGATGCTTCCTCAGGAACTCGGTCCTGACTATCAGGTGGGTCGTCACGAAGTCGCCCCCGGGCCACAGGGAGCGCTCGTCCAGGAAGACGTGGCCTCCCGCCTCCAGCACCAGGCGGCTGGCCCAGGGCTCGGGCACCCAGGCGCCGTCGCTCTCCCTCTTCTGGAAGAGGGTCAGTATGTCCGGGTTCGCCGCCGGCACCACCTCCACGTTGCCGCCGTTCTCCTTGGGTGCAAGGCCGTTGGCCAGGAGATAGGCCCGCAGCGCCACGTCCTGCGTGTTTCCCAGCTGAGGGGTGGCGATGCGCTTGCCAGCCAGATCCGCCGGCCTCTCGATCCCGCTGTCGGGCCTGACGATGAACAGGGCCCCGCCGCTGGTCGCGCCCGCAACGATGCGCAGCGCCTGACCCTGGGAGCGCACGTAGCCGTTGATGGCAGGGTTGGGGCCGATGTAGCTGGCGTCGAGCTCGCCGGCGAACAGCGCCTCATCACCGCCGGCCCGGCATTGAAGGCGTTGGCCTCCAGCCCCACGTCAGGCCCCAGCTTCCGGGCGAAGGCCCCCCTGGCTAGGCCCACCAGGGCCTGGGCATGGGTGAGGTTGGGGAAGTAGCCCAGCCTCAGGGTCAGGCGCTCCCCCTGTCGGGGAGCCCCGGCCGATGAGCCGCAAGCCAGGGCCAAAGCAAGCACAGCCATCACCGCGAAGAAGACCAGGCGCATCCTCATGTCTGGACCTCCTTTGCACCTGAACGCTCGAAGCGAGTGTTCCCAGGCCGACAGAGTGTGCTTATGTCCTCGCCGCCAGGCGAGGACATGCCCGGGCGGAGGTCCTTCCTCTGGCGAAGGTCCCATGAAGACCTTGCGACTGCTGGCTCCTCGTGGGCGCCGGCGGCTGCACGCAGGCAGCCCAGCCGTGCCATCCGGCAGGGGCCGTCCCCTTCCCTTCAAGCCACGCCCGCGGCGCCGTGCCCCTCCAGCCGTCCCTGGCTACGCCAGCGCCTAAAGCGGTCGCGCCAGCCAACCCCAACCTCTCGCCGGTGGAATAGTTGACTATTGCATCTAATTAACTCGAAAAAACCCGCGGCAGGCCCTCTGTCAAGGGGGCTCTCGTCCGGACCGCACCACAGGTGGCCGGCCGGTGGTGGCCCTGAGGGCAGCGTTGCCTGGCGTGGTGCTCTCGCTGGTTCCTAGACCACCTGCAGGTGGCGAGGAGGCAGTAGCGCCGCCACCTGGACCACGGCCAACCCGTGCGATGAAGATATCGGGTCGCCCCTGAGCGCCCCCTTCGCCATGGTGGACTCGGACAGCGCCGGGGAGGATGCCACTCAGGACGAGTCCCTCATCACGCCCCCGG
>DATLZD010000047.1:0-7293 GCA_035574155.1 Dehalococcoidia bacterium
CCGGCCCCGCCGGTGGTGCTGGGCTGGCCCTACGACTACGGGGTGAGGGGAGCGCCCGCCCACGCCGTCCTCGGGCCCGTGGGCGCCGCCCCCGAGGAGGAGGTGCCATGAGCAGCGAGGGCGAGCGCCACCGACGACGCCTCTTCCTGGGCCTGCAGGGCCCACGGCAGGTGGCCAGGTTCATGCTGGCCTTCCTTCTCGCGCAGACGGTGGCCGAATATGCCATAGCCCAGGCGATGGCTGCCAACGTGCCCCTGCTGCTGCTCATCAACGTGCTGGAGGCGGCAGCCATCGTTTACTACTTCCAGCACGTCTACAGGCTCTGGCGGGAGGACTAGCCATGGCGATGGAGATGACGGCAGCCGCCCATTTGGGTCCCGCCGCGGACAAGCTACGCCTGCGCCAATGGGGGCTGTGGCTCTTCTTCGTCTCGGAGGCGTTCCTGTTCGGCGCCGTCGCCTCCAGCCGCTTCTTCCTGGCGGGGCTTGAGCCGGGCCACGTGGACCAGGCCCTAGGGCTGGCCGTTACGTCGGTCCTCCTGACCAGCTCGCTGACGGCCTACCTGGCCGAGGCGGCGGCGGAGGAGGGCGACCGGCAGGGGCTGGTGCGCTACCTGGCAGCCACCATAGTGCTGGGGCTGCTGTTCATGGCCGGGGTGGGGCTGGAGTGGTCCCGGGCCCACTTTAAGCCCTCCGACCACTTCGGCACGGCCTTCTTCGCCATGACTGGCCTCCACTCGTCCCACGTGGCCTCAGGCATCGTGCTCCTGGCCCTGGTGCTGGGCCACGCCCGCGCTGGCAGGTTCCTGCCGGAGGGGTGCATCTGCTCTCGGCTATGGCCCTGGCGCTGGTGTCCCCACCCGCGGCCCAGGCCCCACCGGGAACAGCTCTGGCCGGTGGAGGCCACCGTCAAATATTGGCACTTCGTGGACGTGGTCTGGGTCTTCTTCTACCCCATCCTTTACCTCATGAGCTGGCCTTCGTAGGGCAAGGCACGCCTGGGGCACCTCTGCCCGCTACGTCGGGCCATCACCTTGACCTTCCCCCGGCCGGCCAGGTATGCTTACCTGCGCGTGAAGGTGAGGGGACAGCGCCCATGGACCCCCGCCAGCCCGTCATAGTCGGCGTCGCCCAGCACACCAACCGGGCCCGCGACCTGGAGCGGGCCCTGGAGCCCCTCGCCATGATGGAGCTGGTGGCGCGGCAAGCGGCCGAGGACGCGGGGCGCCCCGACCTGCTGGGCCGGCTGGACTCCCTGCTGGTGGTGAACATCATCTCCTGGCCCTATGAGGACGCCCCTGGACTCCTGGCCCGGCGCCTGGGCATCGAGCCGCCCTTCACCTACTACTCGGGCATCGGCGGCGAGACCCCCCAGCGGCTGGTCAACCAGGTCTGCGCCCGCATCCTGGAGGGGAGGACGCGCCTGGCCCTCATCGTGGGTGCCGAGGCCATGCACTCTTTCATGGCCGCCCGCAGGCAGGGGGTCCACCTGCCCTGGACGCCCCGGGCCGTGCCCCGCCGCATCGACGAGGACGTGCGTCCCGGCAATAGCGAGCTGGAGGGGCGCTACGGCTGCAATCTCCCTATCCGCGTCTACCCCCTGTTCGAGAACGCCCTACGAGCGCACCTGGGCCTCTCGCTGGAGGAGCATCGCCAGCGCCTGGGCGTCCTCTGCGCCCGCATGACGCAGGTGGCGGTGGGGAACCCCTACGCCTGGTTCCCTGTGGCCCGCAGCCCCGAGGAGATAACCTCCGTTTCGCCCCAGAACCGCATGATCTGCTTTCCCTATCCCAAGCTCATGAACGCCATCATGGAGGTGGACCAGGCGGCGGCCCTGCTGGTGACGAGCGTGGAGGCGGCCCGGGAGTTGGGCGTGCCCGAGGAGCGCTGGGTCTATATCTGGTCGGGGGCCCACTTGGCCGACCGCTGGCACATCAGCGAGCGACCGTGCTACCACCGCTCGCTGGCCCAGGAGCTGGCGTTGCAGAGGGCGCTGGAGCTGGCCGGGCTGCGGCCCGACGACGTGGACATGTTCGACCTCTACTCCTGCTTCCCCTCGGCGGTGCAGACGGCCATGGAGGTGCTGGGGATAGGCCTGGACGACCCGCGGCCCATCACCCTCACGGGCGGGCTGCCCTATGCCGGCGGCCCGGGCAACAACTACTGCTCCCACTCCATCGCCGCGGCGGTGGAGCGGCTGCGCCGCGAGCCTGACAGGAAGGCGCTCATCAGCGGCATGGGCTGGTACTTCACCAAGCATTCGGCGGGCGTCTACTCGGGCCGGCCCCCGCAACGCCCCTACCGCCCCTACGACCCGGCCCCGGACGCGGCGCGGATCGAGGCGCAGGAGGCACCGCCGTTGGTGGAGGAGGCGGAAGGCCCCGCCACCGTGGAGACCTACACCGTCATCTTCGGCCGCGACGGGGAGCCAGAGGAGGGCATCGTTATAGGCAGGCTGGGCGACGGAAAGGGGCCCCGCTTCCTGGCCAACACCGGTGGTGACCGCGAGCTGCTGTGGTCCATGTGCCGCCAGGAGATGGTGGGCGTAAGGGGCCGCGTCCGTCGCGACCCCTCGGGCAAGAACCTCTTCTCCCTGTGAGGGTCGCCCGCCGTCGCGCCTGGGCCGCCCGCGGACGAGGGGACGGGAGCGTCCCGCTGGCCCCGACGCCTTAGGGGAGGGGCTGCTGCAGGGGCGGGCCGGCCACGTCTGCCCCTGCAGCAGCCCCCTAGAGGTCTTCGTCCAGGAAGCCCCGGACAAGGGACGCGACTTCCCGCCAGCGGGTGAACAGCAGCCCGTGGCCCGTCCCGGCCAGGACCACCAGCCGCGCCAAGGGTAGCTCCTGTTGAAGGCGGTGGGCGAAGCGTAGCGGCGTCATGATGTCCTGGTCCCCGAAGACGAGGAGGACCGGACAGGTGACGCCCGCCAGCCTGCCCTCGGAGCAAAAGGACAGGGCCGCCTCCACCTGACGCTGATAGGCGTCGTCTTCCGGCCAGAGGGGGTCGGCGGCTGCCCTGGCCACCGCCTCTTCCACCAGGCCCGGCTGTCGGTATTCTTGGTGAGAGTAGACCCACGGGAACAGTAGGCGGAGATACTCCTCCCTGGGTAGGCTGCGGCGTAGGGCGGCGAACCCCTTGAAGATGGCCGCGCCCCGTGGGTCACCCGAGGTGTATGTGGCCACCAGGACCAAGCGCCGCACGAGCTCCGGTCGGCCGATGGCCAGCTCCTGGGCGACGGCCCCTCCCAGGGAGTAGCCCACCAGGTACACCGAGGAGAGGCCCTGGGCCTGGCAGAAGGCGGCCACGTCCTCGGCCATGTCCGCCACCGTATACGGGGCAGGGGAGCGGGCGCTGCGGCCGCTGTCCCGGAGGTCGAGGCAGAAGCAGCGGTAGCGGTCGTCCAGCCGAGAGGCCACGGGCCGCCACCAGCGGCCGTCCCCTCCCAGCCCCGGGAGGAAGACGACCGGTGGGCCATGGGCGGGGCCTGACTCCCAGCTATGTAGCTGCATCTGCAGCCACCGTGGACATGGGGTGATCACCTGTCCCCTGGGCGGCCACCCATCTCCGGGGGAGGGTGGCGCCCCTGCCCGACGGGGCAGCACCGTCCCTCTGGGCCCGCAGCCTGCCCCTCACGGCGCCTCCGGCGGCGTCATCTCCAGGTCCAGGAGCATCTGCAGGTCTTCCTCGGGCGGACGGCCCAGGGTGGTGAGGTAATTGCCCAGCACCAGGCCGTTGGCCCCGGCCAGTAGCCCCAGGGCTTGCAGGTCCCGCAATACCCGCTCGCGCCCTCCGGCCAGGCGCAGGACCTTGTCGGGGAAGATGAGGCGGAAGATGGCGACGGCCTTGATGGCGTCCAGGGGAGCCATGAGGGCGCGCTCCCCCAAGGGGGTGCCGGGGCGCGGATCCAGGAAGTTGAGGGGGATCTCGGCCGGGTCCAGGTCCCGCAGTTGGAAGGCGAACTCCAGCCGCTGGTCCCAGCTCTCCCCCATGCCCAGGATCCCCCCGGAGCAGAGCTCCATGCCCACCTCCTTCACCAGGAGGCAGGTGCGGTAGCGCTCTTCCCAGCTATGGGTGCTCACTACGCTGGGGAAGAAGCTGCGGGCCGTCTCCAGGTTGTGGTTGTATCTCCTGACCCCCGCCGCGGCCAGGGCCTCGGCCTGCCAACGCTCCAGTATCCCCAGGGAGCAGTGGACCTCCAGGCCCGTCTCCGCCCTGACCGCCTCCACCGCCTGCAGCACCCGGGCCATGAGCCGCTCGTCCGGCCCCCGCACCGCCGCCACGATGCAGAACTGGCGCGCCCCTCGAGCGGCGGCGTCGCGGGCGGCCGCCAGCACCCGGTCAAGAGGCAGGAAGGGGTGGGGACGGACAGGGGTGCGGAAGCGGCCCGACTGAGAGCAGAAGGCGCAGTCCTCGGGGCAGCCACCCGTCTTGGCGCTGATGAGGGACTCCAGCTCGACGGTCGGCCCGCACCGCCTCAGCCTGACCGCGTGGGCCAGGGCCACAAGCCTCGGCACCTGGCTGCTGGGCAGGCGGGCCAGGGCCTGCGCTTGCTCCCGACCGAGGGGCTCCCCTCTCTCCAGCAGCTGCTGCTCTAGGTATGCCCAGTCCACCAACGCTCAGCCTCCGTTGGTCGACGTGTCAGCCGGCAAGGGGGCCGGCCGGACGTGTCCAGATATGAAGCGTAGCAGGCGGCCGTCGCTGGCCTGCACCAGCAGGGAGCCGTCGGGCCCCAGGTCGACGGCCTCGCCCGCGGCCCCGGTGTCGCCGTCGTCCACCTCCACCCGACGTCCCAGGATGCTGGGCGCCTGCCGCCAGGCGTCCACCAGTGGTGCCGGCCCCTCTCGCAGGTAGAGGTCGTATAGGCCGTCCAGCTCCTGCAGCAGCCGCCGCAGGAGGGGGACCAGGGGGACAGGCCGACCCAGCTCCTGACGCAGGGACGTCACGGACGGCGCCAGGGCCGGCGGGAGCGATGCCTGCGCCAGGTTGACGTTTACGCCGATGCCGAGGACGGCATGCCGGACCCAGTCCGGCTCCGCCTCCACCTCCACCAACACTCCGGCCACCTTCCTGCCTCCCAGCAAGACGTCCTTGGGCCAGGACAGGACGCAGGCGAGGCCGGTGGTGGCGGCGATGGCGCGGGACACGGCCACGGTCGCCATCAGCGACAGCAGTAGCGCCTGCGAGGGCGGTCGCTGGGGCCTCAACACGAGGGAGAACCAGAGGCCGCCCCTGGGGGCCAGGAAGGCCTGGCCACGTCTCCCCCTGCCCAGACGCTGCTCCTCGGCCACCACTGTGGCGCCCTCGGGTGCACCGGCTTCCGCCCAGCGGCGGGCCGTGTCCTGGGTGGAGCCTGCCACCTCGAGGTAGCGCAGGGGGCGCCCCAGACGGCAGGTGGCTAGGCCCTCGGCCACTTCCCAGGGCAGGGGCCGGTCCGGGGCGGCCAGCAGCCGGTGCCCGAGGCGGGGGCTGGAGCGGACGTCGTATCCCAGGCGCCGCAGGGAGGCCACATGCCTCCACACGGCATTGCGGGAGAGGCCCAAGGCGCGGGCGAGCTCCTCGCCCGAGACGTGGACGCCCCTGCGGGCCTTGAGGTGGGCAGCCACCCTGGCCAGCACGCTGTCGTCGGCGATGGCGCCCTTGGGCACGGCTGGGACTCTAGCACGGCGGGCGGCCTATTGTCAACGCTAGCTGATTATATGGTGACAATTTGCCAGGGGCGGCGGCCGTGGCGGGAGTGCCAGCGCAGCGACTGGGGACCACCTACGGTGCCGATGGCGGCCTGCAGGGCCGGCCCCCCGGCCCAGGGGCGGCTGGCCCTATTGGCGGCGTCCCGCGTGGCCCTTCGGCCTAGAATCGGGCATACCTGCGCGCTCATACGGGCGGCCCCAGCCGGCGCCTTCGGTCTCCGCGGGCTGTGGGGCCGGGGCTGTGTCGAAAGGGGAAGGGCAGACGGGGGCCTGGTGCCGGGGGTGGGGCTCGAACCCACACGCCGCTTGCGCGGCAGCGGATTTTAAGTCCGCCGCGTCTGCCCGTTTCGCCACCCCGGCTGCTGCGGGAGGCCCTGACCACCTCGCAGTGGCCCGCAGTTCTCCCGTGGGCCGCCCCCTTGGGAGGGGCCTCCCCTCGGCATTATAACCTCTGGCTTTTGGTTCGGGACCGACAGCTGTGGACCGCGGGGCGTTGTGCCTGCGCCAGGCCACGGGTATCATGAGGGCATCACGGTTGACCAGAGAGCAAAATTCGTCGCCCTAGGGAGGAGCTGAGGCATGGATAGGGCGGGGGCCAGCCTGTCTGAGCTGGACCAGCGCAAGCGCTGGGTGGTGGTGCTGGGCACCATGCTGGCCCTCTTCACGGTGGGCATGGACCAGACGCTGGTGGGCACGGCCCTGCCCAAGGTGGTGGCCAGCCTGGGCGGACTGGGCCTCTTCCCCTGGGTCTTCACCGCCTTCATGGTGACGTCCACCACCTTTGTGCCCCTAGTTGGGAAGCTGACGGACCTGTATGGCCGCAAGCCCTTCTACATGGCGGGGCTGGCCATCCTGGTGCTGGGGTCGGCCCTGTGCGGGGCCTCCCGCACCATGGAGCAGCTCATCGCCTTCCGGGCCGTGCAGGGCCTGGGGGCCGGGGCGGTGATGAGCATCGCCTTCGCCGTCATCGGTGACCTCTTTCCGCCGGCGGAGCGGTCCAAGTACATGGGGCTGTTCACGGGCACCTTTGCCGCCTCCAGCATCCTGGGTCCCCTCATCGGGGGGGCCCTCACCGACTACGTGCACTGGCGTTGGGTCTTCTACGTGAACCTGCCCATCGGGGCGGTGGTGCTGGCGGTGCTGGCCCTGGGCATGCCCCATCTGCGTCCCGCGGCGGCCCGGCGCCCCCTGGACCTGCTGGGGTTCATGCTGATGCCGGCCGTCATCGTCCCCTTCCTGCTGGCCTTCTCGTGGGGCGGGGACAGGTTCGGGTGGACCTCTGGGCCGGTGCTGGGCCTGCTAGGGGCGGCCCTGGGGACGCTGGTGGTGTTCGCGCTGGTGGAGCTGCGGGCGGAGGAGCCGGCCTTCCCCCTGCACCTTTTCAGGAACTCGGTGTTCCTGGTCTGCTCGTTGGTGACGGTCATCATCGGGGTGGCCATGTTTGGGGCCATCGCCTTCATCCCCCTCTACATTCAGGGGGTGAAGGGGGCCACGGCCACCAATTCGGGCCTTATCACCATGCCCATGACCCTGGCCATGGCCGCTGCCAGCACCATCGGCGGGCAGGTCATCGCCCGCATGGGCCGCTACCGTCCGGTGACCCTGACAGG
>DATLZD010000048.1:0-16823 GCA_035574155.1 Dehalococcoidia bacterium
GTCCACCAGGCGGGCAGCGCGGGCCCCCCGCATCATCCGCTCGAGGGGCGTGTCGGTGGAGTAGCCCAGGGCGCCGTGCACCTGTATGGCGCGGTCGATGACACGCCACAGGGTGTTGGCCACATGCACCTTGGCCATGGCCACCTCCTGGCGGAAGGGGAGGCCCTGTTCGATCTTGTAGGCGGCGTGCAGCACCATCAGCTTCCCGGTGTATATCTCCATGGCCGACTCGGCGATCATCCAGCGGATGGCCTGCTTTTCGTAGAGATAGGACCCGTGGGCGTAGCGCTTCAGGGCGCGGTCCACCATCATCTCCAGGGCCATCTCCGCCTGGCCTATCCAGCGCATGCAGTGGGCCAGTCGGCCATGGCCGAGGCGGAACTGCCCCAGGAGGTGGCCGTGGCCGCGGGGGCCCAGCAGGTTGGAGGAGGGCACCCGCACGTTGCGCAGGTAGATCTCGCCGTGGTTGCCCTCGCCAGCCATGGTCCCTATGGTGCGCACCAGCTCCCACCCTTCGGTGGGGATGTCCACGATGAAGGCCGAGTTGCGGGCCTGGGGCGGGTCGGCATCGGGGTCGGTGCAGGCGATGACGATGGCGAAGGAGGCCCCCCTGGCCCCCGAGGCGAACCACTTGTGGCCGTTGAGCACCCAGTAGTCGCCCTCCTGGACTGCCCGCGTCTGGATTAGGGTGGGGTCGGAGCCGGCGACCTCGGGCTCGGTCATGGCGAAGCAGGACCGGACTCGGCCCTCGGCCAGGGGACGCAAATACTTCTCCTTCTGCTCATCGGTGCCCCAGTGGAGCAACGTCTGCATGTTGGGCTCGTCGGGCGCCTGACAGTTGAGGACGAAGGGACCGATGCCGGCCCGGGCCGCCTCGGCCTGGACGAAGGCCATGGCCACCGGCCGTAGCCCCATGCCGCCCCACTCGGGCGGCAGGTGAGGGTTCCAAAGGCCCTGCTCCCGTGCCCGCTGACGCAGGCGGCCTATGGCCCTCACCCACTCCTCGCGCGGGGCGCCTTCCAACTCCCGCTCCACCGGCGCCACCTCGCCATCGATGAAGGCTCGGACGCGCCTGCGCACCTCCTCGATGTCCGGCGGCAGGGTGAAGTCGATGGCCATGGCTGCACCTCCTGCATCGTTTATGGGAGCCGCTCCGAAGTCACATCCAGGCCTATCATCGGCGCTATTATAATGGTCATGGCCTCGTCGCGACAGAGGCACATCAGCGCAGGCAGGTGCATCCATGAGCAAGGACGTCCCCGGGATCAAGATGGACAGCCTGCTGGCCTGGTTCCGGGCCAACGTGGCCCAGGTGGACGACCTGGAGGCCCGCCTCATCGGCCACGGCCGCTCCAACCTGACCTACAAGCTGGAGGCGCCCGACGGCCGTGCCTGGGTCCTCCGCCGCCCTCCCCTCTCCCACGTGCAGCCCACCGCCCACGACATGGCCCGTGAGTTCCGCGTCCTCTCGGCCCTCAAGGACACCGACGTGCCGGTGCCCAGGCCCCTGGCCTTCTGCGGCGACCCGGAGGTCATCGGCGCCCAGTTCTATGTGATGCAGTTCGTGGACGGTTTCGTCCCCTCCAACCCCCAGGAGGTGGCCCGGCGCTACGACGAGTCCCAGCGCCGCCGCATGGCCGAGGAGCTGGTGGACAACCTAGTGAGGTTGCACGCCATCCGCCCCGACGAGGTGGGCCTCTCGGACTTCGGACGTCCCCAGGGCTACCTGGCCCGACAGGTGCGCCGCTTCAGTGAGCAGTGGCAACGCATCAAGTATCGGGAGGTGCCGGAGCTGGACGAGCTCTGCCGTCGCCTCAACAGCTTCACCCTGCCCGAGAGCGACCACTCCATCGTCCACGGCGACTACCGGCTGGACAACGCCATCCTGGATCAGGAGGGGCATATCATCGCCATCCTGGACTGGGAGATGGCCACCCTGGGCGACCCATTGGCCGATGTGGGGATGCTGCGCATGTATTGGGCACGGGGCGAGGACGAGGCCCTGCGGGTGGCGGCCGGTGGGCTGACAGCCCTGCCCGGGTTCCCCTCCTGGGAGGAGGTAGCCCAGCGTTACGCCGAGAGGAGCGGTCGCGACCTGGTGAACCTGGACTACTACATCGTGCTGGCCCACTTCAAGCTGGCGGTCATCCTGGAGAACATGTATGCCCGCTACCTGGCCGGCGGGACCGTGGGCGAGGGCTTCGAGCTGGTAGGAGAACAGGCCATCAACCTGGCCCGTCGCGGCCTGGAGATAGCCAACCGCTCCAACATGCCCCAGCTGAGGGGCGCCTGAGGTCACCGCAGCCGCTGCGAGGGGTCCCGCTCCAGGCGGATGGGCGGCGGGATGAGCCGGGGTGCGCTTCCCGGCAGAAGCCCCATCGCCTCCCCGACCAGGGAGTCGTCCCGGACGAAGGTCATGACGGCCTCGGCCACCTCCTCGGGCCTCAGCTTGGGCATGCTCTGCAGGTAGGCGCGCCACTGCTCGGCCTCGGGGCCTTCCAGGTCCCGCAGGCCACGGTAGACCAGAGGCGTGTCCACCACGCCGGGGCAGACGCAGTTCACCCTGATGTTGGCCTCGTCCTTCAGGAAGACGAGCGAACGGGTGAGGCCCACCACCCCGTGCTTGGCAGCGCAGTAGACGGGGTCAGGCTGGTAGCCGATGACCCCGGCCAGGGACGCGGTGTTGACGATGACGCCGCCGCCACGGCGGCGCATGGCCGGCACCGCCACCTGCACCCCGGCGATGACCGACCACAGGTCGACGTTGAGGGTCCTTTCCCATTGCTGCCGGGGCGTCTCGGGGAAACGGGGACGGCCGGTGGTGACGCCGGCATTGTTGTGCAGGATGTCCAGCCCGCCGAAGGTCCCCTCGGCGAAGGCCACCATCCGCTCCAGGTCCTCCCAGCGGGTCACGTCCACCCGCACAAAGGCAGCACGGCCACCCTGGGCCTCTATGAGGCGCACCGTCTCGCGGCCGCCTTCCTCGTCCAGGTCGGCCACTACCACGGCAGCACCGGCACCGGCCAGGGCCAGCGCGGTGGCCCGACCGATGCCCGAGCCCCCACCGGTGATTACGGCTACCTTGCCCTTGGGGTCCATGGCTACCTCCCTGCTAGGGTCTGACCAGCTCCCTCAGCAGGCGGAAGGTCATCTCCGCCCGCTGGTCGGGGCTCTCGGCCGGGACGATGGGCTGGAGCACCGGCACCGTCACCCCGTTGCGACAGTAGGACTCTAGCTTGTCCATGCATTCCTGGCGGGAACCGAACACCAGCAACTCCTCCAGCAGGCTGTCGGGCACCAGCTCCGCCGCCGCCTGCCTGTCCCCTGCCTGCCAGGCCTCCAGCATGGGCCTGATGAGGTCCCCCCTGCCGAGCCACCGGTGGAAGGCGGCGTAGACCGGCGAGGTGAGGTAGACCACCGCCATTCGCCTCCCCACCAGCCTCAGCACCTGGTCGGGCAGCGGTGGCAAAACGAAGATACGACAGACTACCTCCAGCGCCTCGGGGTCGCGTCCGGCCTGCCGGGCGCCCTCCTTGGCGACCGCCACCACCCTGGGCACGTCCTGAGGGGCCAGCCAATTAATGATGACCCCGTCGGCCACCTGGCCGGCCAGCCGCAGCATGCCCTGCCTCAGGGCGGCCACAAAGATGGGGGGAGGGGGGGCCAGTCGCCGCGACAGCCGGAACCCCTGCACCCCCAGCAGCTCGCTGTGGCCGCGCTCCCCGGCCATCACCCGGCGCAGGAAGGACACCGTCTCCCGCATGTAGGCCAGGGGGCGTTCCATCCTGCGCCCGTTCCACCGCTCCACTATGACCTGGGTGCTGACGCCGAGGCCCAGGCAGAAGCGCCCGGGGGCCAACTCGGACATGGCCATGGCCGTCTGGGCCAGGACGGCAGGCCCACGGGTGTAGACGTTGGCGATGGCCGTCCCCACCCGCATCTCCTTGCCCCAGCAGAGGGCAGCGGCGGCGGGCACAAAGGCATCGGCACCGTCCACCTCGGCCGTCCAGGCGTCGGTGTAACCCAGGGACTCCAGTTCCGGGACTGCCTCCCGGTGGGCAGAGAGGGGGACGCCATCCAGCGGCAGGGTGATGCCCCAGCGCATGTGTCGGGCCCTCCACGAAGGTGTGGGCTGCGAGCGGGCAGCTTGGCCCCATTCTAGCAGCCGCCCAGCAGGGGGTAAACGGGCTGCTTCCCCGCGCCTGGACGCCCCAGCACAGCAGGGGCATAGTAGAGCTGTGGAGGACGAGAGCGACGTCGTCGTCATCGGCGGCGGCGTCATCGGCTGCGCGGTGGCCCACAGCCTCGCCGCCTACGGCCTGAGGGTCTCCCTGCTGGAGCGGGGTGGCCTGGCCGAGGAGGCCTCAGGGGCGGCAGCCGGTATGTTGGCCCCCCTGGCTGAGGCCCATGGCCCTGGCCCCTTCCTGGAGCTGTGTCTGGCCAGCCTGGCCCTCTTCCCGGCCCTGGCCCGCGAGCTGGCCGAGGCCACCGGGCTGGACGTCGGCCTCTCTCTCTGCGGGCTGCTAAGGGTAGCCCTCACCGCCGAGGAGGAGGACTCCCTGCGCCGCCGCTACGCGTGGCAGCGGGACACAGGCCTGCCCCTGGCCTGGCTTGACGGCGCCGAGGCGCGGGGCCTGGAACCGGCCCTGTCGCTACGGACGAGGGGGGCTGTCCTCTCGGAGGCCGAGGGGCAGGTGGACCCCCAGCTCCTCGTCCACGCCCTTGCCCGGGCAGCCCAGGCCCACGGCGCCCGCATCCTCCTGTCCACGCCTGTGCTGGGCATCGTCCGGCGCGGACGCCGGGTCCTGGGTGTCCGCACCCCCAGGGGCATCGTGCGGGCGCAGCAGGTGGTGGTGGCAGCCGGCCCATGGACGGGGCGGCTGCTGGCGGGCATGGGGCTGCGCGTTCCTACGCCGCCCCGGCGGGGACAGATGCTGGCCTACCGCGGGCGCCCCATAAGGCGCATCGTTTGGGGGGCCGAGGGCTACCTGGTCCCCAAGGCGACGGGCGTCACCTACGCCGGCGCCACCGTCGAGGCGGTAGGGTTTCGCCGCCGCACCACCCAGCGCGGCCTGCAGCGACTCCGGCGCATGGCCCGCTCGCTGGTGCCCTCTCTGGCGCGGTCCGAGGTGGCGGCGGCTTGGGCCGGGCTGCGGCCCGGCTCGCCCGACGGCCTACCCATCATCGGCCCCGTCCCTGGATGGGAAGGGCTGAGCGTCGCCAGCGGGCACTTCCGCAACGGGGTCCTCCTGGCCCCCGTCACCGGTCGGCTACTGGCCCAGGCCCTGACGGGCCGGCCGACGGACCTGCCGCTGGCCCCCTTCAGCCCAGGCCGTTTCCTCGCCTAGGACACGAAGCGGGAGGCAAGCCGCCTGGCCGCCTCCCGCGGGTCGGGGGCGGCCACGACGGCGGCGATGACGGCCACCATGTCCGCTCCTGCCGCCAGCACGGCATCTATGTTCCCCTCGTTGATGCCGCCGATGGCGCAGACGGGCAGTCGTACGGCCTCCCGGACGGCCCGCAGCGTCTCCAAGGTGGCCGGGCGGGTGTCCTGCTTGGAGCTGGTGGGGAAGAGCCGTCCGACGGCCACGTAGCTGGCACCGGCGGCCTGGGCCGCCAACGCCTCCTGGACGTTGTTGGTGGAGCAGCCGATGACGAAATGGGGAGGGACGATGCGCCTCACCTCGGCCACCGGTAGGTCCTTCTGGCCGAGATGGACGCCGTCAGCCCCGCAGACCAGGGCCAGGTCCACGTGGTCGTTGACGATGAAGAGGGCGCCGTGTTCCCGGCATAGGCGGGCCATCTCCCGAGCGATAGGGAGCTGAAGGCCCTTCTCGCGGCCTTTGTCCCGCAGCTGCAGCAGCCGGGCACCCCCTTCCAGGGCAGCGCGGGCCACCTCTAGCTCCCTACCGAGGGCACCGGCCGCCGGGTCGACTATGACGTATAGACCTCGCAGGTCCATTGGCGGCAAGTAAAATAGCAGAAGGTGTCCGTGTGGTGAAGGGCTTCCTGGGCCGCTACTGGCTGGCGCTGATCATCCCCTGCCTCGCCGCGTCCCTGGTCGCCGGCCTGTGGCTGGCGCCGCCCTCACGGCTGGCCCTGCGCACGGCCCTCCTCTACCCACAGGTGCTGACGCCCCTGCCTGGGCCGCTGGCAGCCCTGGCCGGCCCCCAGCCAGAGACCGAGACGGTGACCCTCCAGGCCGGCCAACCACCCCAGACCTTCGAGGCAGACCTGTACCGGCCACCCGGCGACGGGCGACGGGGAGCCCTGCTGGTAGTCATCGGCGCAGCACCCGCGGCTCGCCACGACCCGCGCGCCGTCCGCCTGGCGGAGGGCGTGGCCCGCAGCGGCATCGTGGTCATGGTGCCGGTGCTGCCCCGTCTCAGCCGCAAGGTGCTGTCGCCCGAGGACGTCGATGTCGTGGTCCAGTCCTTCCTCTATCTGCGCTCCCTGCCCTACGTGGATCCCGGGCGGGTTGCCATCCTGGGGTTCTCGGTCGGCGAGGGCATCGCCACGGCGGCCGCCGCCGACCCGCGCATTCGCGACGACGTGGCCGCCCTGGGCTCCTTCGGCGGTTACCATGACGTGCGGGAGCTGATAGTATCGGTCGCCACCGGCACGGTCCTAGTGGGCAGAGAGCGGCAGCCGTGGCAACCGGACCCCTGGGCCCGGGAGGTGCTCGAGACCAGCCTCCTCTACTTCGTGCCCGACCGCCGCGAGCGCGACCTACTGGCGGCGGCCCTGGACAGCGGCGGCAGGGTCCCCAGCGGCACCTTGTCGCCCACTGCCTCCCTGATCCAGGCGGTCCTGTTGGAGAGGGACCCAGCCCGCGCCCACCAGCTCCTGTCGCAGGCACCGCCGGAGCTGTCCCGCACCCTTGACCTGCTATCGCCCCGCAACTACACAGAGCAGATCCGGGCGGAGGTCTTCATCGTGGCCGACCGCCACGACCCGCTGGTGCCCTACACCGAGTCGGTCCGCTTGCGTGATGACCTGCTGTCCCACGGGAAGCGGGTCCGTTACGCCGAGATAGCCATCTTCAGGCATGTGAACCCACGCCTGGAGACGGACCCAGCGTCCTTCCTGGCGGACTTCGTGCGGCTGTTCCTGCAGACCTACGCGCTGCTGGAGCGGCTGCGCTAGGCAGCCCGCTGCCGCATCGTGCGGATGCGCTCCCGCACCCGCTCCATGGCCGGCTGGGCCCGCTCCCGCAGCCGCTGGCGGACCTCGTAGCCCCGCGTCGGGGCGGTCAGCATGCCCACGGCCAACCCTGTGGCGATGCCCAAGAGGAAGCCCACCAAAAGCCACTTCATCATACCCCATCACCCCCTGACGAGATGAGCTGGTCGTGTCTGGGCCGACACCATTCTACCACCCCCGGGGCCCCGCCACCTACCATGCGCACCACCTCGATGACGTCCCCGTCCTGGATGAGGACCTCCGGCCAGAGGTGGCGGGGCACCACCTCTCCGTTCCTGGCCACGGCCAGCCAGCGCTGGTTGACGGGCAGGGAGCGAACGTAGTCGGCCACCGTCAGGGGCCCCTCCAGGGACTGCTCGCGACCGTTGATGGTCACCCGTATCATGCCCTTCTGGTCACCTCCGCCCAGGCTACGTCCAGGGCCGAGCGCAGGGCAGCGGCCGACGCCTGCGGGTCCCCACTGCCCAATATAGCCGAGATGACAGCCACCCCTGAGGCCCCCGCGGCCACGACCTCGGGCACCGTCTCAGGAGTGATACCGCCGATGGCCAGGACGGGGAGCCGCACCGCCTGCCGCACGCGGGCCACCAGGCCGGGCCCGCCCGGGACGGCACCAGGGTGGGACCGGGTGGGGTAGACTGGCCCCACCACCAAGTAGTCTGCGCCCTCGCCCTCGGCCCTGGCTGCGGCCTCCGCCGAGTGGACGGAGCGGCCCACCAGCCGGGTCGGCCCCAGCACCCGGCGGGCCGCGGCCACGGGCAGGCCCTCCTCGGGCAAATGGACGCCGTCGGCGCCGACGGCTAGGGCCACGTCGGCACGGTCGTTGACCAGCAGCAGGGCACGCCCGGCCGTGACCCGCCGCAGTTCCTGGGCCAGGGCCCACAGCTCTCGGGGTGGCAGGCCCTTCTCCCGGAGCTGGACCAGGTTCACGCCCCCCGCCACAGCCTGGGCCACCGCCCGCTGCAGGTCGGCACACAGGCCCCGATCCGTCACCAGCATCAGGCAGGGGAGGGGGAAGAAAGGGCGGGCCACCCTGTCCACCCCGCTCGCCCTCGCGACTACATGCTGGAGGCGGGGCGCGGCACGCCTTCCAGAGGGCTGGAGGCCTCCGCCAGGGGCTTCTTGGGGATGCGGCCGGCCAGGTAGGCCTTCCGCCCCGCCTCCACCCCCAGGCGAAAGGCCTGCGCCATGAGGGCCGGGTCCCTGGCCTGGGCGATGGCCGTGTTCACCAGCACGGCATCGGCGCCTATCTCCAGGGCCAGAGAGGCGTCGGAGGGGGCACCCAGGCCCGCGTCCACCACCACCGGCACCTTCGCGTTCTCGACGATGATCTGGATCTCTTCCAGGGTGAAAATGCCCCGCCCGGAGCCAATGGGCGACCCCAGGGGCATCACGGTGGCGCAGCCCACCTCCTCTAGCTGTCGGGCCAGCACCGGGTCGGCATGGATGTAGGGCAACACCACGAACCCCTCGGCCACCAGCTTCTCGGCGGCCCGTAGCGTGCCGATGGGGTCGGGCAGCAGGTAGCGGGGGTCGGGGACCACCTCCAGCTTGACCCAGTTGCTGCCCGTTAGCTCCCGGGCCAAATGGGCGGTGAAGACGGCCTCCTCCACCGTGCGGCAGCCCGCCGTGTTGGGCAAGATGTGGTAACGGGTCCAGTCTATGTAGTCCATCAGGTTGGGCTCATCGGGGCGGTCCAGGGGCAGGCGGCGGATGGCCACCGTTACCATCTCGGCACCCGAGGCCTCTATGGCCGCCACCATCTCCTCCATGCTGCGGAAGCGCCCCGTGCCCACGATGAGGCGGGAGCGGAAGCGCTTGCCGGCGATCTCCAGGAAGTCCTCCATCTTCGGCACCATCCTCCTCAGGTCTCCAGATAGATGCGGCCCCCGGCCTGGCGGAACTCCTGGGCCTTCTCCCGCAGCCCCACCTCGATGGCCTCCTCCAGGCGGATGCCCCTCTTCTCGGCATAGTCGCGGACGTCCTGAGTGATCTTCATGGCGCAGAACTTGGGGCCGCACATGGAGCAGAAATGGGCCAGCTTGGCACCGGGTGCGGGCAGGGTCTCGTCGTGGTAGGCGCGGGCGGTCTCGGGGTCCAGGGACAGGTTGAACTGGTCCTCCCAGCGGAACTCGAAGCGGGCCTTGGACAGGGCATCGTCCCAGCGCTGGGCAGCCGGATGGCCCTTGGCCACGTCGGCGGCGTGGGCGGCGATGCGGTAGGCGATGACCCCCTGCTTCACGTCCTCACGGTTGGGCAGGCCCAGGTGCTCCTTGGGCGTCACGTAGCAGAGCATGGCCGTGCCATACATGGCGATCATGGCCGCGCCGATAGCCGACGCGATGTGGTCATAGCCGGGGGCGATGTCCGTCACCAGGGGCCCCAGGGTGTAGAAGGGCGCCTCATGGCACAGCTCCATCTGCAGGTCCACGTTCTCCTTGATCTTGTGCATTGGGACGTGGCCCGGGCCCTCGATCATCACCTGCACGTCGTGTTCCCAGGCGATGCGGGTCAGTTCCCCCAGGGTGCGCAGCTCCGCCAGCTGGGCCTCGTCGTTAGCATCGGCGATGGACCCCGGGCGCAGGCCATCGCCTAGGGACAGGGAGACATCGTAGGCGCGGGCTATCTCGCATATCTCGCGGAAGTGGGTGTAGAGGAAGTTCTCCTGATGATGGGCCAGGCACCAGGCAGCCATGATGGAGCCACCGCGGGAGACGATGCCCGTTACCCGCCGGGCAGTGAGGGGGATGTAGCGCAGGAGCACGCCGGCATGGACCGTCCAGTAGTCCACCCCCTGCTCGGCCTGCTCGATGAGGACATCGCGGTAGACCTCCCATGAGAGGTCCTCCACCCGGCCGCCCACCCTCTCCAGGGCCTGGTAGATGGGCACCGTGCCCACCGGCACCGGCGAGTTGCGCAGGATCCACTCGCGGGTGGTGTGGATGTATTTACCGGTGGAGAGGTCCATCACCGTGTCGGCACCCCAGCGGATAGCCCACACCATCTTCTCCACCTCTTCAGCTACCGACGAGGAGACGGCCGAGTTGCCGATGTTGGCGTTCACCTTCACCAGGAAGTTGCGGCCGATGATCATGGGCTCCAGCTCGGGGTGGTTTATGTTGGCCGGGATTATGGCACGGCCGCGGGCCACCTCCTGGCGCACGAACTCGGGGTCGACCCCCTCCCGGATGGCCACGAACTCCATCTCGGGGGTGACGATGCCGCGGCGGGCGTAGTGCATCTGGGTGACGGCGCGGCCCGGCCTGGCCCGCAGCGGCCGCCGTCGCTGCGGGAGGGGGAAGCGGCGCTCTTCGCCCGGCCGCAGGCCGTCGTCGCGGGGGTCAGGTGGCCGGCCCTCGTACTCCTCCACATCGCCCCGCTCCAAGATCCAGGGGCGGCGGATGGGCGGCAGTCCCCGCATCAGGTCAATGGACGCCTCCGGGTCGGTGTAGGGGCCGCTGGTGTCGTAGAGGCGGAAGGGCGGGTTCTCCTCGGGGCCGCTGCGCCCCTGGGTGGGGGAGAGGACCACCTCCCGAAAGGGGACGCGGATATCGGGACGGGAGCCCTGGACGTAGACCTTGCGGCTGTTGGGGAACGGTGGCATCAGGGGAACCCTGACCACTTCCTGCAGTTGGGCCATGGCCATCACCTCCTGTGCCTGTCGGGGGATAGGGGCCGAGGGGGAAGGGATAGGCGGTGGACCGAAGGCCCTCTTCGGGCCGGGTGCGCCTGCCGTGCCCTTCCCTCCGCTGGCATTACCCAGGTCAGGTTCCGACGGTCGCCCCGCTGCGGTCGGGGCCTCTCAGCCCGGCCGCCCCAGGCCGCGTGCCTGGGGACCCGAGCTCCCGTGCGGGCCTGTCCTCCGGCAGGCCGTCGCTATTTTTTCGGCGTCTTCACTCTATTGCGCAAGCGTTGCCCTGTCAACCGCCGACCTCGCGACCCGTCCCGCAATGGCGGGCCCTTCCTGAGGCCTGGAACCCGCGGCATGCACGCATGTAGCTGCGGGTCTTTTAGCCCCGCCCCATGCATGACCTGCCCCATGCTTGTAGCTGCAGGTCTTCAGACCTGCCCTCCGTCCCCCAGCATGCCCGCGGTGCTCCCAGGGCCGCAAGGCAGGCCCAAAGGCCTGTAGTTGCGGCTCCACCTCCGCCAGGGAACGGGGACATGCGGCAGGCCCTAATCCCTGTCCGTTGCCTTCCGGGCACCACGGTGTGCCGGTGGCCGCGAGCCCTAACTGGGGTCTAGGGCAGCCGGTGCGCCGTCTCGGCGGGGGCGGGGCGCAGCTCCTGCCCCTGGTGCCCCACGAACTGGCCCCGCGCCCAGCGCACCTTGTGCAGGCGGAACAGGCGGCGCCCCTCGCCCGGCGCGGTCTGGACCTGGGGCATTACCACCGCCAGGACCCCGTTGCCGTAGCTCACGTTGGCCCGCTGCGGGTCGATGGTCTCGGGCAGCGGGACGGTGCGCTCGTGACTGCCGATCTCCCATTCGCGGGTGATGTATTCCTTGTTGTTCTGGCGCACGCCCCGCACCCGGGTGCGGAAAGTCACCGAATGAGGCGTCACCTCGACCTCGATGTCCTCTGGCTCCACCCCTGGCAGCGGTGCGGCGAGGATCAGGCGACGGTCGCTGCGGTAGAGGTTGACGGGCACCCTGGACTCGCGGAAGACGGCCACGATCCCCCCTCCTCCCTCGGCGATGCATTCATAGTAGGTACCGCCAGGTGGCACGTCAACCGCCACCTTCATCCGCTCGCGGCGCCCACTGGCTGGACACGGGCCTATAGACCTGTCCGCGGCTGCAGTCCCGTTGGGCAGGCCTAGGGACCCCCAGCAGCGACCTGGACGGACACCCGTCCCCAACAGGACCGGCGAGGACAGCCGGTTGACCGCTCCGAAGACGTGTTGTAATATCGTAGCGACCGTAGCCCATTTCAACCCCGGGCAATAGTTGGCACCATGACAGCCGACCTGGGCCACGCTGTCGCCGGCTACCGGCCAGCGACAGCTTTTATGTGCGATGCAAAAATGCAAGACATGTCATTCAAGGCCGACCGTCAGGCATGACCTGTAAAGCCTGTGGACGGAGGGACCCATGGACCTGAAGAGGGCAGCAGCCATCATTGGCATCGGCGAGCTCAGGCCCCGACGGGAGACCCGCGGCCAGGCAGCCATCGAGGTGATGGCTGAGGCGGCCAAGCTCGCGATCCAGGACGCCGGCCTGGACAAGAAGGACATAGATGGCCTCTTGGTGGGACCGCCGCTGGCCGAGCAGTCCCTGCTCTGGCCCACCATGGTGGGCGAATACATGGGCATAAGGCCCGCCTTCGCCGAGACGGTGGACCTAGGCGGGGCCTCCGCCTGCGGCATGGTCTGGCGGGCGGCGGCGGCCATCGCCGCGGGCCTGTGTCGGGCGGCCGTCTGCGTCACCGGCGATGTGCTGGACACGGAGGCCTTTTACTCCATGGGCGGCAGGCCGCCCAAGCTCCCCTTGCGGGAGTTCGAGAACCCCTACGGACCGATGGGGGCCAACTCCGGCTACGCCATGATCGCCATGCGCCACATGCACGAGTTCGGCACCACCAGCCGACAGTTGGCCAAGGTGGCCGTGGACCAGCGCACAAATGCCAACGCCAACCCCGACGCCCTTTTCTTCGACCGGCCCCTGACCATCGACGACGTCCTGAACTCTCCCCTGGTATGCGACCCCCTGCACCTCTACGAGATCGTCATGCCCTGCACGGGGGCGGCGGCGGTGCTGGTGGCGGCGCCGGACATCGCCCGGCGCTCCCCCCACCGGCCCGTCTGGCTGCTGGGGGCGGCCGAGAAGGTGACCCATATGAGCCTGGCCCAGGCACCCTCCCTCACCACCTCGCCCATCGCTTACACGGCCCCCAGGGCCTTCGAGATGGCGGGGGTAACCCCCAAGGACATCGACCTGGTATCGGTCTACGACTGCTACACCATCACCGTCGTCATCACCCTGGAGGATGCAGGCTTCTGCCCCAAGGGCAAGGGGGGCCCCTTCGTGGAGGAGCACGACCTGACCTACAAGGGAGACCTCCCCACCAACACCCACGGCGGGCAGCTGTCCTTTGGCCAGGCGGGGCTGGCAGGGGGCATGTCCCACGTTACCGAGGCGGCCCGTCAGCTCCAGGGCCGCGCCGACAAGCGTCAGGTGAAGGACTGCCAGCTGGCCTTCGTCAACGGCAACGGTGGCATCCTGAGCGAAGAGGTATCCCTCGTGCTAGGAGTGGAATGACCATGGCCCAGGAGATCCGCAAGCCCCTGCCCCAGCCCACCGACACCACCCGTCCCTTCTGGCAAGGTGCCCGTCAGGGCGAGTTGCGGCTGCAGCGCTGTCGGTCCTGCCACCAGTATGTCTACTATCCCCGCAGCCTCTGTCCCCACTGCCTCTCGACCGACCTGGACTGGGTGCCTGCCAGCGGTCGCGGCCACGTCTACACCTACACCGTCATCCGCCGGGCCGCCCACCCCGCCTTCCGGGAGGATGTGCCCTACGTCCTGGCCGTGGTGGAACTGGAAGAGGGGCCCAGGCTCACCACCAACATGGTCGGCGTCGAGCCTGAGCAGGTCCACATCGGCATGCCGGTGGAGGCCGTCTTCGAGCCGGTGAGCGAAGACATCGCGCTGGTCAAGTTCCGGCCGCGCCAGCAGGCATAGGCGATCGCGCCACGAGGGGCTGCTATGGCCGATGTGGGGATGCCCCCCGAGTTCGAACGTCCGCTGCCCGTGCCGGAGGGGGCGTCCCCTTTTCTGAACGACTCCAGCTACATCAACTTCTGCGACAGCCGTGGCCGCACCGGCGGCATGCTGCGGGTAGGGTTCCGTCCGCTGGCCGGGGCTGCCGACATGACCTTCTGTCTCTTCCTGGAAGACGGTTCCCTGCTCTTCGCCTACCGCACCGAGAGCGAGACGGCGCCCAGGGCCTTCTCGGCGGCAGGCCTCACCTTGGAGCCTGTCGTTCCGCTTCGCCGCTTCCGCGCCACCTTCGGGGGATACGTCCACCATGTCAGGGAGCCGCAGTCCCTGCTGGCCCCCCGGGAGGCCCTGTCCCGGTCGCCACGCGTGCGGGTCTCCCTGGACTTGTCCTATGAAGCGGTGGGGCCGCCCTTCCTGGTGACGGGCCTGGACCCCAGTGTGGCCCTATACCACTACCAGCAGCCCATGCAGGTCAGGGGCCACCTGGAATGGGAGAGCGGCGCCTGCGCCATCGAGGGCTTCGGCATGCGCGACCGTTCCTGGGGGCCGAGGGTATGGGACCACGTGCCCCTTTACCGGGCCCTGACCTGCACCATGGGGCCGCAACTGGCGTTCATGTCCCAGGTCACCTTGAAGGAGCCGCCACAGACCTTCGGCGCCATAGTCGAGGGCTATGCCCGTATCCGCACTGCCACGGCAGCGGGCTGCGCCTGGCAGCCCACCTCCACGCCACCCTTTCACCGCTCGGTGAGCTTCCACCTGCAGACGGAGGACGGTCCCCAAATCGTGGAGGGGACGATCGTTCACCAGGTGCCGACGCGGTTCAAGACCAGCCAGGGCGTCACCATCATTGTGGTGGCCATGTGCCGCTACCGCTACCGGCAGACCGAGGCCTACGGCCTGTATGAATATGCCGAACGGGGAGACTGAGGGCTTCCCCCTGGACTCCATAAGGTCCTTCCTGGGCCGCCTGTTCGGCGCGCCCGTGCACATAGAAAACGTAGCCCCGCTGGTGGGAGGGGCCTATCGCAGGGCATGGCGCTTCGACGCCCTATGTGAGGCCCCAGGACAGAGGGACAGGGCGGTCCTGGTGTACCGGGAGCCGCCGTCGCCGGGCACCCTCTCCATACCCGTCCACCTCGAGCGACGGGCCATGTGGGCCGCCAGGAGCTGGGGCGTTCCCGTCCCGTCCGTGGTCCCCTTGGCGCCCGACTGTGACCCCGATGCGCCGCCTGGGATAATCATGGAGTTCGTGGATGGGGAGTCGCTCCCTCGTAGACTCCTGGCCCGGGCCAGCGACGAGGAGTGGCGCTCAAGGCTGGTGGCAGACCTAGCCCGGGCCGCCGCCCGCATCCACTCGCTGCCGCCCAACATGTTCCAGCTGCAGACGCTCCCAGGACCGGCCGAGGACGGGGACGGCGCCACCCATCAGCTGCAGACCTGGGAGCAGCTCTACCGGCAGCAGACCTTGGGCCAGCACCCGGTGCTGGAGCTGGCCCTCCGGTGGCTCCACCTCCACCGTCCACCGCGGCAGGAGCCTCGCCTGGTCCACGGTGACTTCCGTCTGGGCAACTTCATCGTGTCCCAGAACGGGCTGGAGGCCATCATTGACTTCGAAGGCTCCCACCTTGGGGACCCCATGGAAGACCTGGGCTGGCTCTGTCTACGCTCTTGGCGACCGGGGCGCGAGGAGTGGCCGGTGGCCGGCCTGGGCACCAGAGAGGAGTTCGCTCGCGAATACGAGCGGGCCGGAGGCGAGATCGACTGGGGGCGCTGGCACTATTGGGAGGTGATGGGCAACCTCAAGTGGGCCGTCTTCTGCCTCCTTCAGACGCAACGCGCCCTCTCCGGCCAAAGGGCTGACCTGCCGACGCTGGTGCTGGGGCGTCGCCTGGCAGAGGCCGAGGCCGAGATTCTGCGCTTGCTGGAAAGCGCCTGAAAGGCCCCCGCCGCCTGCCGCGGCAGGCGGCGGGGGCAGCGTGCGTCCCGCACGTAGACCGGGCTCTTTGGCGGGCGACCCCCTATTCCTTCCAGGGGCAGGTGCCGGGCCGGCACTCGTAGCCCTCCACGTTGCCCCTAATGCCCTTGCCCTCGCTGGTCTCGAAGCTGGTGTAAGGCAGGATAAAGTCCGCCAGGCCCGTGTCATTACGCCAGCGAATAAAGGCCGAGTTCTCGAAGGGCCAGTGGTCCTGCGGCCCAAGTATGACGGGGCCGATGCAGATGGAGCAGGTCCAGCTGCCGTCGAACCCGTTCTCGATGGCCTCCACCACCCCCTGGCGGGTCAGGTCGGGGCCGGCCATCTCCAGCGCCCGCACCAGCATCTCCACCGCCCGCAGCACCAGGAGCGTCAGCGCATCGTTGTACTGGATGCCCTCCTCCTGGGCCAGCGCCCTCATCTTCTGGACCACGTTCTGAAAGGCCGTGTCGTTGGGGTGGGTGTAGGCGGTCTTGGCCTGGGAGCTGAAGGCCACCCCGTCCATCAGCCGGCCGATGTCGCCCGGCGCCGGCAGGGCGCCACGCTGGTATATGGGCATGCTCGGGTTCCGGGCCTTAACCGCCCCCATCATGCTCAAGGACTGGGCGAAGGTGCCGTAGAAGGCGATGGCGTTGGGGTTCAGGTTCAGGGCCTGCTGCACGAAGGGAGACATGTCGGTAGCCGTGACGTCATAGGTTATCTCGCCGGCAATGGTGCCCCCCTGAGCACGGATGGTAGAGCGGAAGCCCTGGATGAACTCCTGCCCCAGCGGATCGTTGGAGTAAATGACGGCCACCCTCCCCCGCGGGTGCTCCCTCATGATGGCCGTGGCCATCACGATGCCCTCCAGCATGTCGGCCACGATGCCAGGGAAGGTGTTCTTCAGCTGCGTAGTCGGCTCCAGACCGCTGGTGGAGCCGTCGTAT
>DATLZD010000049.1:0-19412 GCA_035574155.1 Dehalococcoidia bacterium
GGGCGGCCCGCTGCCCATCGTAGGCGGCTCGCCTGTCGGCGTCCCCCAGCACGCGGTAGGCCTCCTGCAGCGCCGACAGACGGGCGCTGTCGCCCCTCGTCCCGGCGGCCTTGGCCAGGTGGGCGTAGGCCACCTCCACCACGTCGCGGGAAGCCGCAGGGTCCAGGTGGAGGACGGCGTAGTGATCGGTCTGCCCGGGCGGGGCGGTGGACCGTCGGCCGAGGGAGCGGACAGTTGGGGGGACCACCGCCGCCAGGACGGCCACGGCAGCGAGGGTGCCCAGGCCGGCGGCCCCGCTGCCCAGCAGGACCCCCTGCCAGCGGCCCAGCGCCTGCAGGTCGCCCCCGGGTGACACGACGGCCAGCGTCAGCCCCATCGCCAGGGCCGGGGCGGCCAGGCTGGCCCCCAGCCACCAGATGTCCCACGCCAGCCGGGAGACGCTGCCCCAGCGGCCGCCGACGGCGACGGATGTCGTGGGTCGGGGGGCATCGCCCTGGCCCAGGGCGGACAGGACCGCGGCCATGGCCCGGTTCAGCCGCTGGAGCTCGTGCCGTAGCCCTTCCCGGTGGTACTTGAAGGCCAGGTGCCAGTAGACCTGCTCTACCAGCTCCAGCTCGGCATCGGGCGAGAGCTGCAACAGGGCGTAGTGGCCCCTTAGGTCGCTCTGGTCGTCTGCCGGGGCGTGTCCGGCCGAAGCAAGTGCCATGCCGTGCGGGGCCTCCCCTCCCCCATAGCTACAACGCACAAGCCCCGCCGGCTATTACCGTTCGGTCTGCAGACAGTCGGCCCGGCCTGCCTGTATCCGGGCCGGTGGGGCTGGGACCGTTGGCTAAACGTTACCCTAAACGGGAGCAAAAAACAAGCACTACTTCGTGAGGGTTTGGTAAGTTGCGGACAGTATCATGACCTCTGTGGGGCCATATCGGGGGACGGGAAGCAGGCCGCGGCGGGTCCTGCCCAGACGCTGGGGCCGCACCGGGGCGGCACCGTTACGGGCGGCTAGTAGCGGCCCTCGTTGAGGGCCCTGATGACCTCGGTTCGGTAGTCCACCAGCTCCATGTCCAGGCGCTGGCTGCGGATGTATTCCACCACTGCCGTCAGCACCTCGTGGGCATGGCGCTCGGAGTTGGTGACGCAGGAGACGCCCAGGGAGACCATCTGCCACAGGTCGTGGTCGTCCACCTCCGCCACCGACACGTTGAAGCGGTTCTGCAGGCGGGCCGTCAGCGAACGAACGGCCTGCCGCTTGCCCTTGAGGGAGTGGTTCTCGGGCAGGCGGAGCCAGATGCGACAGAGGCCGACGGTCATCATCCGCTGCCGTCCTCCCCACCGGTGGCCGACCTATCTTCACCCTGGGCGGGCACCGCCGTCAAGGGCGGCAGGTCCTCGGGCCGCTCCAGGCCGAAGTGCTCCAGGAAGCGGAAGGTGGTGCCGTAGAGGTAGGGGCGGCCGGGTCGCGGTGCACGGCCCACCTCGGCCACCAGGCCCCGCTCCTTGAGGGAGGCCAGGGCCCGCTCGCAACCGACGCCGCGGATGGCCTCGATCTCGGCGCGGGTGATGGGCTGCTTGTAGGCGATGATGGCCAGCGTCTCCAGGGCGGCCCTCGATAGGCGGTCGGGATGGGTGAGGCCCATGAAGCGCTCCACGTAGGGGGCCGTCTCAGGGGCGGTGGCCATCTGGGCAGCCTGGCCGTGGCGCAGCAGCCTCACGCCGCGGCCACGGCACTGCTCGGCCAGCTCCTGGAGGGCGGCCTCTACCTGGGCTGGCTCCGCCTCGGCGATGTCGGCCAGGACCGCGATGGGCACGGGGCCGTCGGCCACGAACAGGACGGCCTCCAGGACAGCCTTTAGGGACGGCCTCTCTTCCATCGTGGGCCTGCGGGTGAGTTATCCCCTCAGGCCATGATAGCCAGGAGCGGGGCCGCCTCCAAGGCCGCCCTCAGCGCTGGGGCTGCTGGTAACCGCAGACAGGGCAGGCCCAGCACCGCTCGCCGTGGGCAATGGGCCCGCCGCAGCATGGGCACCGCGGGTGCTGGTAGATGGGCAGCTTCATCTGCACGCCGACGTAGCTGGCCGCCATGACACCCCTCCCTGACCAGAACATCCGTTCACCAAAATACTAGAACAGGCGTTCCAGGATGTCAAGGCCCCGCGGGAGGCTGCTCGAGAAGTGGCGCCATGTCGCCGCGGGCCGGCCTTGTGCTACTGCCGGCAGTGCCTGTATCTTCCTTCATGGAGAGCCCCATGGTCAGCGAGATCACCGTCCCCGACGACCGCGTCGAGTTGTTGGAGGTGGACGGGCGGGAACTCCCCTACGTGGAGTTCCACCGTCGGGAGCCGGCCGTTAAGCTCGTCCTGGATGGGGAGGAGTACTTCTTCTACAGGACCTTTCCCCTGCGCGGCTACGCCCCTGCCCTGCTGAAGGCCGTGCAGCAGCTGGAGGCCGAGGGCAAGAAGGTCCTAGTTGCCTACTTCCCGCCGGGGCGCAACTTCCCCACCTCCCACCACTGGGACAGGCTTTACCTCTACGCCACGGGCATCAGGCCCATCGGCATGGGCAAGGCACCAGGCCTCTAGGGCTCCTCGCCCCTCCGCACCGCCTCGAGACACTGCCGCAAGTCATCGGGAAGGGGCGAGAGGAACTCCACCGTCCGTCCGCTGCCTGGCAGGGCGAAGGCCAGGCGGTGGGCATGTAGGAACTGGCGTCCCAGCAGCGGCGAGGGCCGCCCGTAGACCCGGTCTCCCACCACCGGGTGGCCGATGGCGGCCATGTGGACCCTTATCTGGTGGGTGCGGCCGGTGACGGGCTCCACTTCCAGCAGGGAGCAGCGGCCCAGGGCCTCCACGACCCGGTAGCGCGTGAGGGCCTCATGGCCGCCCGCCACCACCGCCATCCGCTGGCGGTGGCGGGGGTGGCGGCCGATGGGCGCCTCGATGATGCCCTGCTCCGGCTGGGGCAGGCCGTGGACCAGGGCCAGGTAGACCTTGTGGACCTGGCGGGCCTTCATCTGCTCCACCAGCTGGCGGTGGGCACGGGGCGTCTTGGCCACCACCATCAGCCCGGAAGTGTCCTTGTCCAGCCGATGGACTATGCCCGGACGGAAGGCCTCCCCCACCTGCGCCAGCTCGGGGAAGCGGGCCAGGAGGGCGTTGGCCAGGGTGCCGCGGGAGTGGCCGGGCCCCGGGTGGACGGGCATGCCAGGGGGCTTGTCCACCACCGCCACCTCCTCGTCCTCGTAGAGGACCACCAGGGGCGTCGGCTCGGGCTCCAGGGAGGTGGGCTCGGGCGGGGGGAAGTGCACCGTCACCCTCTCGCCTCGGCGCACGATGCGGGCGGCGCGGGCCTCCTCCCCCTCCACCGTCACCAGCCCCCGTTGGATGAGGCGCTGGGCCTGGCTCCGGGACAGCCGGTCGATGCGGCGGGCGAGGAACACGTCCAGCCGCTCGCCGCCCTGGTCAGCCGTCAGCTCGAGGGTCGTCACGCCCCACCCCCTGGGCCACCTTCTCCCCCTCCCGTTCCCCCCACAGGAGCTGGTAGCCGATGAGCAGGACGAAGGCGACGACGATGGAGGAGTCGGCCACGTTGAAGGACGGGTAGTGGGGGAAGGAGAGGAAGTCCACCACGTGGCCCAGCCGCAGCCGGTCCAGGAGGTTGCCGGCGGCCCCGCCCAGCATCATGCCCAGGGCAAGGGCCACCGGCCAGGGCTGATGCGCGCTCCGCCAGTAGTAGACGATGGCGGCGATGCCGATAAAAGAGGTGACTATGAGGAAGGCCGTTTGGTCGCGCAGGATGCCGAAGGCGGCACCGGTGTTGGTGACGTAGTGCAGCCTCAGGGGCCAGTCGTCGCCCGGGAAATACTGGCCGACCTCCATCAGGCGGGAGACCAGCGCCTTGGTGAGCTGGTCCAGGGCCAGCACGGTGGCGGCAGCGGCGAGGAAGGGCACGTCCCGACGCTTCAGTCCCCTCACCTCTGATGCCGATGATAGCCCTCTTTTGACCGCCCGCGCCACCCCCTGCTATGCTGGGGTGGGAGGACCATGTCCCTGTTCGATATCTACCGCAGGCGTCAAAGGGACCGCGAGCTATACGGCGAGCGTCTCCCACCCAACCAGAAGGTGGTGGACGACTGGCCCGTCCTGACCTACGGTGCCACCCCCCGCATCGACCTGGACCGGTGGCGCCTGCGCCTGACGGGCGAGGTGGAGGAGGAGCGCGAGTTCACCTGGCAGGAGTTCCTGTCCCTGCCCCGCAGCATCGTCCGCTCCGATGTCCACTGCGTCACCGGCTGGAGCAAGATGGACAACGAGTGGGAGGGGGTGCTGGTCCGGGACCTGCTGCAGCACGTGCGCCTGCGGCCCAGCGCGCGGGCCGTCATGGTTCATTGCTATGGCGGCTACACCACCAACCTATTGCTGGAGGACCTGCTGCGGGACGACGTGCTCCTGGCCTACCGGCACAACGGCCAGGACCTGACGCCGGAGCACGGCTGGCCCCTGCGCCTGGTCGTGCCCCACCTCTACTTCTGGAAGAGCGCCAAATGGGTGCACGCCTTCGAGTTCCTGCCCGAAGACCGCCCCGGCTTCTGGGAGATGTATGGCTACCACATGCGGGGCGACCCCTGGAAGGAAGAGCGCTACGGCTGAGGGCCTCCTTTACGCCCGCCTTCGCCCGTGGGAGAATGGCCCTAGATGGGTGGGGGCGTGAGAACGTGGACGACTACGGCATCGACCTGGATGAGGCCCTGAAGGCCATTGACATGGCGGAGGTGCTGGTGGTGCGCTTTGCCATACTGCCCAAGCGCCTCCTCATAGATTTCCGCGCCAGCGAGAGCGAGGGCCCTATGGTAGCGGTGGTCCCCAAGGCCGAGTCCCTGGAGGAGCGCTACAAGAGCCTCAAGCGCATGCGCCCCCGCTTCCCGCTGCCCGACCGCATCGTGGCCTTCATGTGGCCCCGCACCAACGTGGAGACCCTCCGCCGCTCGGCCCTCTGGGAACGGATGACGGAGCGGCTGGTGGCCATCGGTGGCCCCGAGATGGCCGACAGGATGGAGGAGGCCTACCGCCGCCTGCTGGAGGAGGAGCGACAGGAGCTCCTGGCCGCCATTCGCGGTGGCGAGACCTATCACTCCCTGTGGGAGCGCCCCCGTTGACCCTCTCGTGAAGACCATAGACCTGCGCAGCGACACCGTCACCCAGCCCACGCCGGCCATGTATGAGGCCATGGCGCGTGCCGAGCTGGGCGATGACGTCTTGGGCGACGACCCCACCGTCCGCCGCCTGGAAGAGCGGGCGGCGCGGCTATTGGGCAAGGAGGCTGCCCTCCTCACCGCCTCGGGCACCATGAGCAACCTGGTGGCCCTCCTGGCCCACTGTCAGCGGGGGGACGAGGTCATCGTGGGCTCCGAGGCCCACATCCTTCACCACGAGCTGGGAGGCGCCTTCGCCCTGGGGGGCCTGGGCCTGCGGACCGTGCCCAACGACCAGCAGGGCCGACTGGACGTCGCCGCCCTCGAGGCGGCCATCCGACCCACTGACGGCTATCATCCCCGCACCGGGCTGGTGTGCTTGGAGAACACCCACAACCGTTGCGGGGGCACGGTGCTGACGGAGCAGGACACCTCGGCCGCGGCCGAGGTGGCCCATCGCCACGGCATCCCGGTGCACCTGGACGGCGCCCGCATCTTCAACGCCGCGGTGGCGCTGGGGGTGGCCGTGGAGCGTCTAGCCCGCGCCGTCGACTCCGTCTGCTTCAGCCTCTGCAAGGGCCTCTCCTGCCCCATCGGCTCCGTCCTGTGCGGCAGCGGCGAGTTCATCGCCCGGGCACGCCGTTACCGCAAGATGGTGGGCGGCGGCATGAGGCAGGCGGGCATCATCGCCGCCTGCGGTCTGGTGGCGCTGGACAGCATGGTGGAGCGCCTGGCCGAGGACCACGAGAACGCCCGCCTTCTGGCCCAGGGGCTGGCTACGCTGCCCGGCGTGCGCCTGTCGCCCCCGCCCCAGACCAACATCGTCTATTTCACCGTGGAGGGCTGGGATCCGGCCGAGCTGGTGCGACGCTGCTCCCAGGTGGGCCTCCTCTGCCTCACGGAGGGGCGGCGGGTCCGCATGGTCACCCACCGCCACATCGGTCGGCCGGAGGTGGAGGAGGCGGTGGAGCGGCTGCGGCGGGTCCTGGCCGCCCACGGCTGACGTGAGGGTGCCGTTGCTGTCGAAGTGGCTGCTGGGGTGGGCCGTGCCCGCCCTGCTGGTGGCCCTCCTGGCCTGCGCTGGCCGAGGAGAGGCCCAGCCCCAGCTCCCCGCCGCCGACATGCCGGTGCTGGTGCCCTGGGGCGAGCGGGAGGAGGCCCACTACCGGATCCTGCGGGGCGACAGGCTCAGCGGCAGCGCCGTCCTCCGGGTGGAGCGCCGCGGCGATGCCTACGTCCTGACCCAGGACTTCCGCTCCGCCGATCAGCCCCTGCGCGACACGGTGACGGTGACGGTGGACGCTGCCACCCTCAAGCCGCGGACGGTGGAGCGCGTCATCGCCCGTGAGGGGGAAGGGGAGCGACGTTGTCAGGCCCAGTACGGCCCCGACCGGGTAGTGGTGCGTCAGGAGTCGGAAGGGGAGTCCCGCAGCGATGAGCTGCCCCTGCCACCCCACGCCTACGACTCCTGGGCCGATATCTTCCTCTGGCGGGCGCTGCCCCTGGACCGCACCTACCGTGGCGCCTACAACGATGTGGGCACCTGCCTGCTGCGCAAGCCCGGCCACGCCCTCATGGCCCTGGAGGTCATAACCATGGAGCCGGTGGTGGTGCCCGCCGGCACCTTCCAGGCCTGGCGGCTGGAGGCCCGCAGCGGCGGCCATAGACAGATTGTCTGGATAGGCAATTCGCCACAACGGCCCATAGTGCGCTATGATAATGGCACGCACATATTCGAGCTGGAGTCGATACGCTGATGGTCACGGTGCTGGTGGCGGCCCAGGACGAGTCGCTGCGGGAGGCGGTCTCAGCGGCCCTGTCCCCCCGCGGCCATGAGGCGGTGGCCGTCCGGGACGGCGCCGCTGCCAGGCGCGCCCTCCTCTCGGTTCGGGCCGATGCCCTGGTCCTCTCCACCGACCTGGGCCTGCCCTATCTGCAGGAGCTGATGGAGCTGGTGGAGGAGGAACAGCCATCGGTGCCCGTCCTCTTCCTGGCCACCCTCGAGGAGCGATGGTCGCCCGGGGCGGTGCCGCGGCGTCAGGGGGTGGACGGGGTGATGGTGCGCCCCTGCACAGGCCACCAGGTGGTGCAGGAGCTCTCCCGTCTCCTGCAGAGGAGTGAGGGCGACCTCTTGCCCATTGGCACGGCCTACCTCCACCGGCCCTCGCGGGAGCTGCGGGGGAGCAGCGGTTCCGTGATGCTCACGGCCACCGAGGCGGCCCTGCTGGAATACCTGGCCCGCCGCCGGGGGCAGGTGGTGCCCGTGGACGAGCTGTTGGCGAAGGTATGGGGCTTCCCCCAGGGCGAGGGGCCGGCCGGCACCGTGCGGGCCCACATCCGCAACCTCCGCACCAAGCTGAGAATGGCCAGCGGCGGCGAGGTGCGCATCCGCACCGTGCACCGTCACGGCTACCTGCTGGACTAGCCGTTCCCTCTCGGACGCTATACTAGAAGGTGGGCCTGCGGGCGTAGCTCAGTGGCAGAGCACCGGCCTTCCAAGCCGGCTACGCGGGTTCGATTCCCGCCGCCCGCTCCATCCTTTAGCCAGGAAGGAGCGTCCTACGCCCCCGTGACGCCCTCGCGCTTGTTCCCAGGGCTGCTAGGGGGCTAAAATTCAGGCGGCCGGCCCGAGAGGCCGCCAGAGGAGGTGTGGCGACCATGGGCAAGATCAACGTGGCCATCATCGGCGTCGGCAACTGCGCCTCGTCCCTGGTCCAAGGCGTCTACTACTATCGCAACGCCGACGAGCACCAAGAGGTGCCGGGGCTGATGCATGTCAACCTGGGCGGCTACCATGTGGGCGACATCGAGTTCGTGGCCGCCTTCGACATCGATGCCAACAAGGTAGGGAAGGACCTGTCGGAGGCCATCTTCACGCCCCCCAACAACACCTACAAGTTCTGCGATGTCCCCCACCTGGGCGTCAAGGTGGAGCGGGGCATGACCCATGACAGCATCGGCAAGTACCTGAGCGGCGTCATCAGCAAGGCCAGCGGCCCTACGTCCAACATCGTCCGCATTCTGCGGGAGACCCAGACCCACGTGGTGGTCAACTACCTGCCGGTGGGCAGCGAGGAGGCCACCAAGTGGTATGTGGAGCAGGTGCTGCAGGCCGGCTGCGCCTTCATCAACTGCATCCCTGTCTTCATCGCCCGCGAGCGCTACTGGCAGCAGCGTTTCGAGGAGGCGGGCCTGCCCATCATCGGCGACGACATCAAGTCCCAGGTGGGTGCCACCATACTGCACCGGGTGCTGACCCGCCTGTTCGTGGAGCGGGGGGTGAGGGTGGAGCGGACCTACCAGCTCAACTTCGGGGGCAACACCGACTTCCTCAACATGCTGGAGCGCGAGCGCCTCATGAGCAAGAAGATCTCCAAGACCACCGCCGTCACCTCCCAGCTGGGCTACGAGCTGCCCGAGGGCAACGTCCACATCGGCCCCTCCGATTACGTGCCCTGGCTGCTGGACCGCAAATGGTGCTACATCCGCATCGAGGGAACGGGCTTTGGGGGGGTGCCCCTCAACCTGGAGTGCAAGCTGGAGGTGTGGGACAGCCCCAACTCGGCAGGGGTGGTCATCGACGCCATCAGGTGCGCCAAGCTGGCCCTGGACCGGGGCCTGGCCGGCGCCCTGATAGGCCCCAGCGCCTACTTCATGAAGTCCCCGCCCCAGCAGTTCACCGACGAGGAGGCCAGGCGCCTGACGGAGGAGTTCATCGCTGGCAGCGACGGCCAGCGCCCCGCCTAGGCGCGGCCCCTGCCGGCGAAGGGCAGGCGGCGCCCATGTGGAAGTACCTCCTCTTCCTGCTGGCCTACCATACCCTGGGCCGCCTGCCCCTGGCAGTGCTCTACCGCATCTGTGACCTGGTGGGGGAAGCGCTATTCCTCTGTGCCCCCGCCCTGCGCCGCCGCGTCAGCGACAACATGCGCCACGTGCTGGGCGCCCAGGCCCCGCCTCGTGAGGTGCGATGGGCGGCGCGCAGGGTCTTCCGCAATGTGGCCCGTTACTACGCCGACCTCATCACCATCCCCCGCCTGGACCCGCAGGAGTTCCATGACCGCCGTCTCCGCTACTGGGGCTTCGACGAGTATGTGCTGCCGGCCCTGGAGCGGGGCCAGGGGGTTATCGTCGTCAGTTGCCACTTCGGCAGCCCCGAGCTGGCCATCCAGGGCCTCATCCCGCGGGGGGTGAAGGCCCTGTGCCTGACGGAGCCGCTGGAGCCGCCCCGCCTGTCCCGGTTGGTGGACCGGCTGCGCTCCAGTCAGGGCCACACCTTCCTGCCGGTGAGCGTGGGCAGTGTCAAGGCGGCCATCCGCCACCTGAAGCGGGGTGGCCTGGTGGCCCTCATGGGCGACCGTGACGTGGCCGGTCCGCGGGCGCTGTTGCCCTTCCTGGGCCAGGAGACCTACGTCCCTACCGGGCCGGTGGAGCTGGCCTTTCGCACGGGCGCCCTTCTGGTGCCGGTCTTCAGCTATCGTCGGGACGGGCGTATCGAGGTCATCGTGGAGCCGCCCCTGGAGCTGGAGCGCAGCGGCAGCCTGGAAGAAGACGTGCGCCTGAACACCATCCGCTTCCTGCAGCGGTTCGAGCGTCACCTGCGCCGCGACCCGGGGCAGTGGATCGTCCTGGAGGCGGTCTGGGACCAGCAGCCTGCACAGGAGAGGGCGGCATGAACGAGCAGCGGCTGGGCAAGGCGGACCTGCACGTCCACACCTCCCTGAGCGACGGCATGGCCAGCCCCCAGGAGGTGCTGGAATACGTCCAGGAGCATACCGACCTGGACGTGGTCGCCATCACCGACCACGACAGCCTGGCCGGGGCCTGGGCGGTGCGGGAGGCGTGGGCCAAGGGCCGCTACCGCTTTGAGGTGGTGCTGGGCATGGAGGTGACGGCCATCGAGGGCCACATCATCGCCCTGTTCGTGGAAGGCCCTCTGCCCAGCCTGCGACCCGCTGCCGAGGTGGTGGAGGCCATCCACCGGCAGGGAGGCCTGGCCATCATCGCTCACCCCCTCAGCGTGGTGACCCGCAGCCTGAACCGCCGCGACATCGTCCGCCTGATGTCGCTGCCGCAGGCGCTGGCCCACGCCGACGGGGTGGAGGTGGCCAACGGCTTCGCCCGCAGCCTCCCCTTCATGGCCGGCCGGCACCGCACGGTCCTGGAGCTGGCCGAGCGGTTCCAGCTGGCCCTGGTGGGCGGCTCGGACGCCCATTTCCGCCAGGCCATCGGCAGCGCCTACACCCTGTTCCCTGGCCGCAGCGCCGAGGACCTGCGGCGGGCCATCGTGGAGCGGACGACCGTCGGTGCCAGCGGCCGCCACCCGCGGCCGTGGGAGCTGGGGCTGTGGCCGCTGCTGGTCCAGCAGTGGCGCGGGCTGACGGTGACGCCGCGAACGTTGGGGCTGGGGGCGACGGCCATGAGCTTCGTGCAGCGCATCTTCCCCTTCCTGCGGCCGTCATGAGGATAGCGCTGGTCAGCCCCTACGATTGGTCCATTCCGGGCGGGGTCAACAGCCACGTGGCCCACCTGGCCCGGGAGTTCCGGCGGCAGGGGCACGAAGTGCGCATCGTGGCGCCCAGCTCCCGCTTCTGGGCCCATCCCCTGGACCACCTGGAGGTCATCGGCAAGTACACGGTGGGCCTGCCGGCCAGCGGGTCGGTGGCCCATATCAGCCTCTCCTTCGCCCTGGCGGGCCGGGTGAGGCGGCTGCTGCAGCGGGAGCGCTTCGACCTGGTGCACCTGCATGAGCCATTCATGCCGCTGTTGCCCTTCCAGTTCCTGCGCTTCTACCGAGGGCCGGTGGTGGCTACCTTCCACGCCGCCCGCGAGGGGGGCAGCCGCCTTTATGCCTATGCTCGTTACCTGATACGGCCCTATTGGGGGCGCATCGATGGGCGCATCGCCGTCTCGCGGACGGCCCTGCGCCTCATAAGCAAGTATTTCGCCGGCCGCTACCGCATCATCCCCAACGGCGTGGACGTGGGACGCTTCTCGCCCGAGGTGGAGCCGCTGCCCCAGTTCGACGATGGCAAGCTGAACGTGCTCTTCCTGGGGCGTTTGGAGCGGCGCAAGGGGCTGCCCTACCTGTTGCAGGCCTTCGCCCTCGTGAAGGGCGAGATGCCCCAGGTGCGCCTCATCGTGGCGGGTCGGGACGGTGGCATGCTGGCCCCCTGCCAGCGCTTCGTTGAGCGGGCAGGGCTGTCGGACGTGGTCTTCGTGGGCTATGTGCCTGAGGCCGACCTGCCCCGCTACTACCGGTCCGCCCATGTCTTCTGCGCCCCCAATACCGGGGCCGAGAGCCAGGGCCTCATCCTCCTGGAGGCCATGGCCAGCGGCGTGCCGGTGGTGGCTTCGGCCATCGAGGGCTTCCGCGAGGTCATCCGCGATGGACAGGAGGGACTGCTGGTGCGGCCGGGCGACGGCGAGGCCCTGGCCCAGGCCCTCCTGCGCCTCCTCTCGGATGCCGCCCTGCGGGAGGCCATGGGCCAGCGGGGGTTGGCCACGGTGCGCCGCTACGCCTGGGAGCGGGTGGCGACGGAGGTCTTGGACTACTACCGCCAGGTCATCGCCCAGCACTACTCCCCGGCCGGCTGATGTCCTATCTTCTGCCCCGCGCTGCCCTGGAGCGCCTCCTCTCGCCAGCCCTTCTGTTCCTGGACCGGGTGGGGGTCCGGCCCAACCATGTGAGCCTGCTGGGGGCGGCGGGCAACGTGTTGGCCGGGGTGCTGGCAGGGCGCGGCGAGCTGCTGGGGGCGGGGCTCGCCGCCTGGGGCTTCAGCGTCCTGGACGCCGTGGACGGACCCCTGGCCCGGGCCACGGGGCGCCAGAGCCGCTTCGGCTCGGTGCTGGACGCGGTGCTGGACCGTGTGTCGGAGGCGGCGGTGCTGGGCGGACTGGCATACCTCTACCTCCGCCGCGGCGACCAGGAAGGTGCCCTCCTGGCCCTGGTGGCCACAGTGGCCTCGTTCATGGTCAGCTACGTCCGGGCGCGGGCCGAGGTGGTTGGCATCCCCCTGCGGGAGGGGCTGCTGGCCCGACCGGAGCGGGTGTTCATCATCGGCCTGGGCCTTATAATCAATGAAGTGAAGGCGGTCCTGTGGGTATTGGCCGTGGCCGCTTCGCTGACGGCTGCCCACAGGCTCTTTTTGGCCCATCGACGCAGCCGCCAGGAGGAGGAAGAGGCTTGATCCCGCTGCGAGACCAGGAGCTGCTGCGCCAGCGCTTCGAGGCCGAGCTGGTGGACCAGGTGAGGATCGACTTCTTCACCCAAAAGGACTTGCCCATCTATCTGCCCGGCAAGGAGCCCTGCCGCTACTGCCGGCCCACCCAGGAGATGCTGCAGGAGCTGGCCGGCCTCAGCGACCTCATCAGCCTGCGGATTCACGTCTTCGACGACGAGCCCGAGGCGGTGCGGGCTTTCGGCATCGAGCGGGTGCCGGCCATCGTCCTGCGGGGCCGCGACGGCCCCCAGCTCAAGTTCTACGGCCTCCCCAGCGGACACGAGTTCCCCGAGTTCGTGGAGACCATCGTCCATCTCTCGCGGAGGGAGGTGCCCCTGCCCGAAGCCCTGGCCCGCAAGGCGAGGCGACTGCAGGAGCGGGTCACGGTCCAGGTGTTCGTGACCCCCACCTGCCCCTACTGTCCCCAGATGGTGCGGGCGGCCTACGCCCTGGCCATGGCCAACCCCAAGGCGGTGACGGCCGAGGCCATAGAGGTGTCCGAGTTCCCTGACCTGGCCCGGCGTTACAACATCCGCGCCGTGCCCTACACCGTCATCAACGACCGGGTGGCTATACCAGGGGCCATACCGCCCGAGGCCCTGCTGGAGCAGTTGGCCAGGGCCACCGGCACCGCCCTGGTGGAGACGGCCCCCGCCGGCGAGACGACCCCCGCCGAGCTGCCGTCCGGGGACGAGCCGCCGCCGGAGCGACGCAGCAGCGGCGGCCTCATCATCCCCTGACCAGTCGCCGCCATAGTAGGAGGACGCCCCCCACCCCCAGGGCGGCGGCCCCGCCGACCACCGCCCACGGCAGAGGGCCAGCTCCTCCGTGGCCGCGGGGCAGGGGGATGGCCGAGGGCGGCAAGGGCGTTGGGATGCCCTGGCTCTCTCGGTCCGGACGCGGCACCGGTTGCAGACCCAGGCTCTCGCGCCACCTGTCCTCCAGGTCGTAGAGGCCCAGTCCATAGACGGACCGGAGGGCGCCATCGACCGTAGCCCCCTTCTTGAAGGTGGCGAAGAGCTGGGCGAACCGCTCCTCGCCATAGGTCTCGATGAGGTAGGAGACTAGCGCCCACGACTGGCCGTAGAACAGGTTGACCTTGGCGGGGTCACCGGGGTAGGACCCAATGGACGACAGGGGCAGGAGGGCATCGCGGCGGACCGCCTCCTGGAATGCGAGGCGGAAGCCGCCTGGGCTCTCCTGGGCGTAGACGGCCGTCCCCTCGTCCAGCCAGGCGGGCAGGCCGCTGAAGGGGCCCTCGCCGGCCACCGCTGTGACGATGTGGGCCAGCTCGTGGCGCAGGGTGTCCAGGGCACCGTTGCCGGCCATGAGCACCGTGTCGTCAGAGACCTTCTCGCCGGCGGTGATGACTGCCCGGTCGAAGGCCTCGCTGCGGGGCACCAGGGCCGGGGCCATGTCCTCTGGGTCGGCGTAGACGTAGACCTTGACGGGGAAGTCCACCTCGACCCGCAGAAGGGCCTCCATGCGGGCCAGGGCATCGGCGGCGGCCCGCAGCAGCCGTCGTGCCTGGTCCTCGCTGCCCGAATACCAATAGAGGGTCACACCCCCCTCCTGGAGGGCGCGGAAGGGAAAGCGGGGGTCTGTGTAGGTGGCCGTCTGGGTGGCCGTGGAGAAGGAGCCTCCGGAGGCGTCCCGCAGCTCCCACCGGTACTCGACCACCGTGCCAGGGGCCAGGTAGGTCCTGGGCCAGCCCAGCTCGAAGGTCGCGTCCACCTGCGTCCCCGGCTCTACGTCCACCCCCGCTGCTGCCTGCACCCCCCTAGGCAGGAGGCGGTAGTGCAGCAGGACGCGCTCTATGGGGATGTCGCTGCTGGCCGTGAGGCGGAAGCGCAGGCCGCGGGGGAAGGCGTTCTCCACTGTCTGGCTTCCCACCTGAACGGCAGGCTGGCCCACGGCGACGGATGCCGCCGACGCCAGGGCCAGGAGCGATGCTGCCAGGGCCAGGAGGGCCCCCTTCACCCCGTCCCCCTGCCCAGCTGCTGTTTCAGAAAGGCCCTCAAGAAGCCGTCCAGGTCGCCGTCCAGAACCCCCTCGGCATCGGACGTCTCGTAGCCGGTCCGGTGGTCCTTGACCAGCTTGTAGGGGTGGAGGACATAGGAGCGGACCTGGTGGCCCCATTCGGCGGGCACGTGTTCCCCCTTCAGCCGCGCCTGCTCTTCCTGCCTCTTCTCCAGCTCCAGCTCCAGCAGCCGCGCCTTGAGGACCTTCAGGGCGAACTCCTTGTTGCGGGCCAGGGAGCGTTCGTTCTGACAGGAGACGGTGATGCCCGTGGGCAGATGGACGATGCGCACGGCGGTGGCGTTCTTCTGCACGTGTTGGCCGCCATGGCCGCTGGCGCGAAAGGTGTCGATGCGCAGGTCTTCGGGACGGATCTCCACCTCGCTGGGGGCCTCCACTTCGGGCAGGACCTCCACCAGGGCGAAGGACGTGTGGCGCGCATGGGCGGCGTCGAAGGGCGACAGCCGCACCAGGCGGTGGACGCCCTTCTCGGCCTTGAGCCAGCCGTAGGCGTAGGGCCCAGAGACCTCCACCGTGGCGCTCTTGATGCCGGCCTCCTCGCCGGGGGAGATGTCCAACACGTGGGCCTCATATCCGCGGCGCTCGGCCCAGCGCAGGTACATGCGCAGGAGCATCTGGGCCCAGTCCTGGGAATCGGTGCCGCCGGCGCCGGCATGGATGGCAAGGATGGCGTCGCGACGGTCGTAGGGGCCCGCTAGGGCCAGCGACAGCTCCAGCTCGTCCAGGCGGCGGGCCAGGGCCTCCAGCTCCCCTTCCACCTCCTCCAGCAGGCGGGAGTCGCCGTCGGCCTGGGCCAGGGCCAGCAGCTCCGTCAGGTCGCGGAGCTGGGATTCCAGGCCGCGCCACGTCTCCACCTGGCCGCGCAGGTCGGCCAAACGGCGCATGAGGCGCTGGGCCTCTTGGGGGTCGTCCCAGAAGTGGGGGTCCGCGGCCCGTGCCTCCAGCTCTCGGGCCTCACGCTCCAGTCGGGCGATGTCAAAGACGGTCCAGGGCTTCGTCCAGCTTCTCGCGCAGCTCGCGGGCCAACTGCCCTGCCTCGGCCATGTCCCATTACCTCCCAGTCCATTTTAGCAGGGGCCAGACGTCAGAGCAGGCGGGGCTGTGGGGAAGCGGGAGGGGGGAGACGGCCCTTGGAGAGCAGGTCGGCCAAGCGAGTGGGCTCGGGCAGGCGCTGGCCACGGCAAAGGGACAGCGTCCACCGCGCCGCCTCCTCCAGGCCGATGAGGTGGCCGGGCGATACGTATATGGGCTGGGTGCCGGCCCTGGTCCGTACCACCAGGCCCACCACCTCCCCCTCGTGCCACAGCTCCGTCCAGGCCCCAGCCTGGTCCGGCACCGGGCCGTGGTCCCCCACCAGGCGGGACTTGGCACAACCGATGGTGGGCACCTCCAGCAGCAGCCCCAGGTGGCAGGCGATGCCGAAGCGGCGGGGGTGCGAAAGGCCGTGTCCGTCCACCAGCACCAGGTCAGCGGCGGGCTCCAGGCGGGCGAAGGCACGGGCCAGGGCCGGAGCCTCGCGGAAGGCCAGGAGCCCCGGGATGTAGGGGAAGGTGACGGGGGCCTCCTCCACCACCTGGGCCACAGGCTCCAGCTCGGGGTAGGACAGGAGGACCACGGCGGCGCGGGCGGTGCCTCCCACACGGCTGCTGCCCACGAAGGCCAGGTCGGCGCCGGCCACGTGTCGGACCTGCGACGGCCTGCCCGAGACGATGACCCGGCGGGCCAGCTCACGCTGGAGGCGCATGGCCTCCTCGGGGGCCAGGTCCCAGGGGTGCAGCTCCTGCACGCGCACGCCTGTGTCCCTCAGCACTCCTGGGGTAGGGCGAGGGAGAGGCGACGCAGGGCGTCCAGCTTCTCTCGCTGGCCCAGCCGCGCCCTCTCCACCGCCCGCTTCAGGGCCTCCACCGTGCGGTCATAGGTCTCCCGGTCCACCGGGTAGGGGTGGCCGTCCTTGCCCCCGTGGGCGTAGGAGTAGCGGGCCGGGTCGCGGTAAGAGGCCGGCGCCCCGTAGACCACCTCGCTCACCAGGGCCAGGGCCCGCACCGTCTTGGCCCCTACCCCTTCCGTTCCCAACAGCTCCTCGAAGTCGCGGGGCTGGCGCTGATAGGCCCGCAGCAGGCCCGCCTCCAGCCTTCGGGGGTCGAAGTCGGCCGGCTCCAGGTGATGGCGGCGGGGCAGCTCCAGGGCCCGCAGGCGCTCCAGGTCGCGGGCGATGCGCTGGGGACCCTCGCGGGCCAGCCGCGCGCTCAGGTCGCGGGCCGGGGCGGCCTCTCGGGCCACCATGTTCAGGGCCGTTCCCACGGCCTCCGAGACCACCCCCTTGTGGGGCTCGCAGACAAAGTCCTCCACCTGGTCCCCCAGCCAGTGATAGCGGCGGGCGTAGCCGGTGGACTCGTTCATCCCTTGCTGGACCACCGCCCAGTGGCCGTCAGCGGTGAAGAAGATGGTGTGGTGGTAGACCTGGTAGCCGTCCTGTAGGGCGGCCGAGTCCACCTTGGCGCTCATGCGCGAGGCGTAGACCAGACGCTCGGGGGCGAAGGAGAACCGCTCGGCCAGGGCCTCGATCTCGGACGGGGTCCGACGGGAGGCCCGCCCCTTACCCCCGGCGATGAAGAGCCCGGCATCGGCCTCGGCTCCCCGCAGCCCCTCCTTCAGGGCGGCGCAGACGACGGTGGTCAGGCCCGAGGAGTGCCAGTCGAAGCCCAGCAGGCAGCCCAGGGCCTGGAACCAGAAGGGGTCCGAGAGGCGACGGAGCACCTCGTGGGGCCCGAACTCCTCGGCCAGCGTCAGCAGCAGGTAGCGGGACAGATGGGCCATGCGCTGGAACAGCCAGGCCGGTGCTGTCCCCCCGTGCAGGGGTAGTTGGGCAATGCCTGTCCTGGGCACGGGCGTGGGCCTCCGCCCCCATTGTAGCCGCTCCGGCGGGTGGGGCAGCCCGCCTGTGGCCCGCCTCAGCCCTCCAGCCTGGCCACCAGCACTATCTGGAGCCTCATCTCGTCCTCCACCGTCACGAAGCCGGCGATGTTGGGCGGCGAGAGGCCGAAGTCGGAGAGCCGGAAAGTGGCATGGGCCACCCCCGTCAGGGTGCCGCCGCCGTAACGGGCGCGGACGTCAAAGCTCATGGGCCGCGAGACGCCGCGGATGGTCATGGTGCCCGAGAGTTGGAGGGCTACCTCCTCCCCCTCCCGGTAGTCGGTGGGGAAACCGTCCACCCGCTCCAGGACGAACTCGGCATAGGGGAAGCGGTCGGCCTGAAGGGTATTGTTGCGGACGTAGTTGTCGCGTCGGCCCTCGTCGCTGCGGAGGGTGCGCAGGTCCACCCTCAGCAGCGAAGGCGGTGAGGGGGCCAGGCCCTGACGCGTCAGATAGATGTCGCCGCTGATGGCGTTGGTGCGGCCCACCGCCTCGGAGCTGACGGGCAGGGCGGCCAGCTTCTCGCGGGCGATGTAGCTGGCCTCCGACTGCTCCGGGACCACCGAGAAGTGGAGCACCTCACCGGCCGGCGCGACGGCAGCGGTGCCTGTGGGCAGGGGCGGCGCCTCCCTCACCAGCTCCACCGGGTCGCTGCGGGACAGGAAGAAGGCGATGCCCGCCACGGCCGCGGCCACGGCCAGCACGGCGGCTGCCCCAGCAGCCAGTAGAAGTCGTTTCACCGCGGCTACCCCTTTCGTCCCTCTCGGCCCATTATGGTGCGGGGGCGGGCCAGCCAAAAGGCCCGCCCCCGCACGGGAAGGGGGACCTACCCATCAGGCCGTCGTGCCCGTGCCCTGGGTCTGGGGAGTGCCCGAGGGCGTGGGGCAAGGACGCCCCTGGGCATTGACGATGGCGTCGATGTTGTCGTGGATCCTCTGCTTGAGCTGGTCGGCCTGCTGCTGGGTCAACCGCCCCTGCTGGACCAGCTGGGACAGTTGCTGGTCGACCTGGGAGAGGAGCCGGGACTTGAAGTCGTCGGTGCTGATGCCGTGCTCCTGGGCCACCTGGGCCAGGCTCTTCCCCTGACGCAGCTGCGCTGTCAGGTCATCGGTGCTCATGCCCAGCACCTGGGCGGCCGACTGGAGCACCACGCCGTGGCCGGCCTTCACCGCCCACCGTCCCCCGTGGCGTCCCCAGGGGAAGCCGGGCTCCGTCTGGGCGATGCGGTCCCGCAGCCGCTGGGCCTGGTCCTGGGTGAGCCTCCCCTCCTGCACCGCCTGGTCTATGGTCTCGTTGGCGGCATCGCGCATGGCCTGCACCAGCTGGTCGCGGCCGATGCCCAGCTTCTGGGCCAGCCGGTCCAGGAAGGTGCCGGCGAAGCTGAAGCCGCCGCTGCCGCTGCCGTCCTGGGCCGAGGCCACCGCCATCGCGCCCAGGGAGCCGAAGAGCACAGCCGCGGCCAGGGCAACCCCGAGCAACCACCGCTTCATGACGTCACCTCCTTTCCGGTCGGTCTCTGAGGCCCAGGGTAAGGTGACGCCATTAAAGCGCCATTAAGCGGGCGCTAGACTTCTTTAATGGACGCGGCGATGGCCTAGCGCAGGCGGTAGCCCATCTGCACCAGGTAGGGCATCACCTCTTCCGAGTCGGCGAAGACCCCGGCCGGGGTGTCCACCAGCCACACGTGCAGCATCTCCCCGGTCACCACGTGCACCGAACCGCTCGGGCAGCGGCCCTGCTGGTCCGTGAGGCCCATCACCATCCAGGTGCTGGGGTTGATGCAGAGGTTGTCGTGGATGTGCCAGCCGGTGAGAGGGCCACCGAAGTCGGGGGCGGACTGGTCGGGCCGGGCCATGAACATCACCCCCACCAGCTTGAGGTTGCTGTCAGGGCCCCGTGCATAGACCAGGGACTCGATGCGGTCCGTGTCCAGGACGCGGTCGTCCAGGTAGTAGCGGGGGTTGACATAATGATAGAGGAAGTTGCGGGTGGTCATGCGGTAGCCCTCGGCCTCAGCGGCCTTTACGTCCTGGTAGCGGCGGGCCGTCTCCTGG
>DATLZD010000050.1:0-42270 GCA_035574155.1 Dehalococcoidia bacterium
CCAGGTGTCGGACCTGCAGCGGGAGTTCAACGAGTGGCTCCAGGGCGCGCGCCCCCGCCCCCAGAAGGTGGAGCTGATGAGACGCCTCATGACAGGGGGCCAGGAGGCCGACCTGAGTGGACTCGACATAAGACAAGTGGACGACACCTTCGTCTTCGTCCAGAGGCTGGCCTGGTTGGTGGCCGAGAGGGTGGGCTAGCCGCGGCCCTTGCGCAGGGAGGAGATGATCTTTAGGCCCTCCTCGTCGCCTAGCAGCTCCCGCCGCAGTTCGAAGATCTGGTCGCGCAACAGGGCTGCCTTCTCGAACTCCAGGTTGCGGGCCGCCTCCTTCATCTGTCTCTCCAGGTCCTTGATGAGGCGGGCCAGCTCGTCCTTGGGCAGGGGCCCCGCATGCCAGGTGGGCCTCTCCTCGGCCACCTGTCGCACTCGGTCGGTGAGGTCGCGCACCGCCTTGCGGATGGACTCGGGCCGGATGCCGTGGCGGGCGTTGTATTCCAACTGGGCCCGCCGCCGGCGCTCCGTCTCCTCGATGGCCTTGCGCATGGACTCGGTGATGGTGTCGGCATACATGATGACCTTGCCGTTGACGTGGCGGGCGGCGCGGCCCATCATCTGGATCAGGGCCCATTCGGAGCGCAGGTAGCCCTCCTTGTCGGCGTCGAGGATGGCCACCAGGCTCACCTCGGGCAGGTCCAGGCCCTCCCGCAGCAGGTTGATGCCCACCACCACGTCGTAGACGCCCAGGCGCAGGTCGCGCAGGATCTCCACCCGCTCCAGGGTCTCGATCTCCGAGTGCAGGTAATGGGTCTTGATGCCCATCTCCTGCAGGTAGTCGGCCAGGTTCTCGGCCATCTTCTTGGTGAGGGTGGTCACCAGGGCACGCTCCCCCCGCTCCACCCGCAGGCGGATCTCGTGCAGCAGGTCGTCGATCTGGCCGCGGGTGGGGCGCACCTCCACCTCCGGGTCGGGGATGCCGGTGGGCCGCACCAGTTGCTCCACCACCTGCTCCGAGACCTCGTACTCCCACGGCCCGGGCGTGGCCGAGACGTAGATCACCTGGTTGATATGGCCCAAGAACTCCTGGAAGCTGAGGGGCCGGTTGTCCACCGCCGAGGGCAGGCGGAACCCGTAATCGGCCAGGGTCTGCTTGCGGGCCACGTCCCCGTTATACATCCCCCGTATCTGGGGGATGGCCAGGTGCGACTCGTCGATGATCATCAGGTAGTCGTCGGGGAAGTAGTCCAGCAGGGTCCAGGGGGTGGAGCCGCAGGCCTCGGCCCACGTGTTCTTGGGCCGGTGGCGGCGGGCCAGGTGGCAGGCGTAGTTCTCGATGCCGGCGCAGTAGCCCTGCTCCCGCAGGCACTCGATGTCGTAGCGGGTGCGCTCCCAGAGCCGCTGGGCCTCCAGCAGCTTGCCCTGCTGGCGGAACCACTCCACCCTCTCCTCCAGCTCGCGCTCGATATCGCGGATGGCCGCCTCCAGCTTGTCCTGGGAGGTGACGAAGTGCTTGGCCGGGTAGATCTCCACCTCCTCCAGCTCGCCCAGGACCTCGCCCGTGAGGGGGTCTATCTGGAGGATGCGCTCCACCTCGTCGCCCCAGAAATCGATGCGCACGGCCAGCTCCTCGTAGGCCGGCATGATGGTCAGGGAGTCGCCCCGCAGGCGGAACTTGCCCCGCACCAGGTTGTAGTCGTTGCGCTCGTATTGCATGTCCACCAGCCGCCGCAGGACCCGCTGGCGGTTGGAGTGCTCCCCCTTCCTAAGGCGGAGGACGAACTCGTAATACTCGCTGGGCTCCCCCAGGCCGTAGATGCAGGATACGGAAGCCACGATGATGACGTCGCGGCGGGTGAACAGGGCGCGGGTAGCCGCGTGGCGGAGCTTGTCGATCTCCTCGTTGATGTCGGCGTCCTTGGCGATGTAGGTGTCGGTGCGGGGGATGTAGGCCTCCGGCTGGTAGTAGTCGTAGTAGGAGACGAAGTATTCGACGGCGTTGTGGGGGAAGAACTCGCGGAACTCGGCGTAGAGCTGGGCGGCCAGGGTCTTGTTGGGGGAGATGACCAGGGTGGGCCGGCCCCAGCGGGCGATGACGTTGGCCATGGTGAAGGTCTTGCCGGAGCCGGTGACGCCGAGGAGGGTCTGGTGCTTGTAGCCCTTGGCCAGCCCCTCCAGCAGCTTCTCCACCGCCTGGGGCTGGTCGCCCGTCATCTGGAAGGGCGCTACCAGCTGGAAGGTGCCCATACCGATTCCCATTCTACCAGCTACAATGACGGGGTAGGGTGGCGAGCGAGGAAGGGAGGAATGGTGGCATGGAGCTGCTGGTAGGCACCGACAACGGCGTCCACCGCCTGGGGGCCGGGCGGCAGGTGGACATGGAGGGACACGCCGTCACGGCCCTGGCCCGCGCCGGCGACGACCTTTGGGCCATCGTGGACGGGCAGTCCCTCTGGCGTAAGCAGGGCAAGGCCCCCTGGCAGGAGGTGGCCCGCAGCCCGGGCTGGCGCCTGCACTGCCTGCTGCCGTCGTCGGCAGGGCTGCTGGTGGGCACCGCCGAGGCCCACCTGCTGCGGCTAGAGGACGGAGGCCTGGTCCTGGTGCAGCCCTTCGAAAAGGTGGAGGGACGGGGGTCCTGGTTCACCCCCTGGGGAGGGCCGCCCGACACCCGCTCCTTGGCCCAGGACGCCCAGGGCACCATCTACGTCAACGTGCACGTGGGGGGCATCGTCCGCTCCCGCGACGAGGGGCGCTCCTGGCACCCGACCATCGACATCGAGACCGACGTGCACCAGGTGGTGGTCCACGAGGGCTGGCGGGGGCTAGTGGTGGCCCCCTGCGCCCTGGGCCTGGCCGTCAGCACCGACGGCGGCGACTCCTGGCAGGTCCTGGCGGAGGGGCTGCATGGGCGCTACATGCGGGCAGCGGCGGTGGCCGAGGATGTGGCGGTGGCCAGCGCTTCGCTGGGCCCCTATCGGGGCGGCGACCAGCGGGCCGCCCTCTACCGCCTGCCCCTGGAGGCCAGCGACCGTCTGGAGCGTTGCCGCCACGGCCTCCCCGAGTGGTTCGCCGACAACATCGATTCCCATTGCCTGACGGCCCTGGGCAAGGCGGTCGCCTTCGGGACCAGCCAGGGAGAGGTCTACCTGTCGCAGGACAAGGGCCTGCGCTGGGAGAAGGTGGCGGAGGGGCTGCCGCCGGTGCGCTGCCTGGTCATGGCCTGATGTGCGAGACCTCCCTCTCCAGGCGGTCCAGGTGCTCCTCCAGCACCTGCCTCGGCACCAGCAACCGTAAGGCCACCAGGACCAGGAGGGCCACCAGCGCATCGTCCAGCTGCCCGGCGAGAGGGACGAAGTCGGGCAGCAGGTCGATGGGGCTGGCCAGATAGGCGGCCAGGCCCAGCAGGGCCAACTTGGGCAGCAGACCGGTGCGTCGGTCCCGCACCAGCAGCCAGACCAGCCGTCCCTTCTGGGAGAGTGGCAGGGCTAGCAGTCGACGGGTCAGGGTGCGGCGGGCGGGGCGCGCCATGATGCGCGACCTCAGCGGGCCAGGTGGGAGAGGACGGCCCGCAACCTCTCCTCCAGCGGGGCATCGGGCGGCAGGTGGACCTGGCGCAGCGCCTGCCGGGCCTCCTCGCGGCTGTAGCCCAGCGCCTGGAGGGCCGCCACCAACTCCTGGTCGTCAGGGCCGGAGGCGGTCACCAGCTTGCCCCGCAGCTCCAGGACGATGCGCCCCGCCAGCTTGGGACCCACGCCGGGCGCGCGGGCCAGGGCCTCGGCATCGCCCTGCTCGATGGCCTGCGCCAGGCCTTCGGCGCCCAGGGCCGAGAGGAGGGCCAGGGCCGAACGCGGCCCCACGCCGCTGACGCCGAGCAACGCTTCGAAAAGCTCCTGCTCCTGGGCGCTGGCGAAGCCGTACAGGGCGAGGCCATCGTCGCGCAGCAGGAGGTGGGTCCGCAGGGACACCCTGTCCCCTGGCTGACAGGAGGCGGCCAGGGGCAGGGGCACCATCACCTGCAGGCCGATGCCTCCTACCTGGACCACCAGCCAGCCGGGCCCCCGTTCCACCACCTCCCCCTCCAGGCGGGCGACGGGGCTCAAGGCCGTCCCTCCGTTGCCAGGCCCAGGGCGACCTGGGCCGAGCGCCGCAGGCAATGGCAGATGGCCACCGCCAGCGCATCGGCCGCGTCGTCGGGCTGGGGCAGCTGTGGCAGGTCGAGGAGGGCTCGCACCATGGCTGCCACTTGGGCCTTTTCGCCCAGACCATAGGCCGCTACGGCCCGTTTCACCTCCAGGGGGCGATAGAGGGCCACCGGCAGGTCCGCCTGAGCGGCGGCCAGAAGGGCCATCGCCCGCACCTGGCCTATGGTGACGGCTGCCCGGACCTGCCCCACATAGAAGTCCTCCACCGCCACCTCGTGGGGCTGCAGTTCGTCGATGGCCCCGACGATGGCCTCGTAGAGCTGACGGAGGCGCAGGGGCAAGGGGAGTCGCCCCGGCAGGCGCCAGGTGCCGTAGGGGCCGGCATGGAGGCCGTCCTCCGAGGCGATTACCAGGCCGTAGCCCGTCACAAGGCTGCCTGGGTCGATGCCCAAGACCCGCAGGGGCTGCCCTTCCGGGGCCACGGGAGCACCCGTTCAGCGGCTGGCATACTCCATGAGCACCGAGTCGGGGAACTCGGCGTTGGAGTAGACCCGCTGCACGTCCTCCAGCTCTTCCAGGGCGTCCAACAGCTTCAGCACCTGGACCGCTGTCTTTTCGTCGAGGGGGACGCTGGTCTTGGGGAGCATGGTCAGCTCAGCCGAGACCACCCTCAGGCCCCGCTCCTGCAGCGCGTCCCGGACCTGGGCGAAGTCGGAGGGCGCGGTGTAGACCTCGATGCGGCCGTCCTCGACCTTGACGTCCTCGGCGCCGGCATCGATGGCCAGCAGGGCCAGCTCGTCGCTGTCCTGCCCCCCGTCGGCCTCGATGACGATTACGCCACGGCTCTCGAACTGCCAGGACACGCAGCCGGCCTCGCCGAGGCTGCCGCCGTTGCGCGTGAGAACCTGTCGGACTTCCGACACGGTGCGGTTGCGGTTGTCGGTGAGGGCGTCGATCATGATGGCGACGCCCCCCGGCCCATAGCCCTCGAAGCGCACCTCCTGGTACTGGGAGGCCTCCTCGTCAGCACCGGTGGCGCGCTTGATGGCCCGCTCGATGGTGTCCAGGGGCATGTTCTGTTCGCGGGCACGCTCGATGGCCAGGCGCAGGCGGGGGTTCAGGTCAGGGTCTGGGCCGCCTTCGCGGGCAGCCACGGTGATCTCTCGCACCAGCTTGGAGAAGAGCTGGCCTCGCTTGGCATCGTTGGCCCACTTCTGGCGCTTGATCTGGGACCAGTGAGAGTGTCCGCCCATGGGTCCACACCTTCCAGCCCGAGACTGATATCGACCGGGTCCTTCCCGCCTCCCAGTCCCAGGCCATTGTAGCGTCGGCCCGCCTAGGGCGTCAAAGAAGTCCAGGGCGGGCCGTTACGGCTCGATGAGGGCGTTGTCGATGAGGCGGGCTGGACCCACGCGGGCTGCCACCAGCACCAGCGCTGGCCCCTCGATGCGCTCCAGCTCCGCCAGCGTCTCGGGGTGGGCCACGCTCACGTAGTCCGGCTCCACCCCCGGCGAGCAGCGCAGGAACTCTTCCAGGTGCCGACGGAGGGCGGCGGCGTCGCGTATCCCGTCCGCCACGATGAGGCGTCGGGCCAGCTCCAGGCAGCGGCTCAGGGCCAGGGCCTGCTCTCGCTGCTCCGGCGACAGGTAGACGTTGCGGCTGGACATGGCCAGGCCATCGGGCTCCCGCACGGTGGGGCAGGGGACTATCTCCACTGGCAGGTTCAGGTCGGCCACCATCCGCCTGATGACCCGCAGCTGCTGGGCATCCTTCTCGCCGAAGTAGGCGCGGTGGGGCTGGACCAGGTTGAACAGCTTCAGCACCACCGTGGTCACGCCGCGGAAGTGGCCCGGGCGGCTGGCCCCCTCCAAACGCTCCGTCAGGGGCCCCTTCACCTCCACCCAGGTGCAGAAGCCGGGCGGGTACATCTCCTCGGCCGAGGGGAGGAAGGCCACGTCCACCCCTTCGGCCTCCAGCAGGGCGAGGTCGCGGGCCTCGTCGCGGGGGTAGCGCTCGTAGTCCTCCTGGGGGCCGAACTGGGTCGGGTTCACGAAGATGCTGGCCACCACGCGGTCGCACTCGGCCCGGGCGCGGCGCACCAGCGACAGGTGCCCTTCGTGTAGGTAGCCCATGGTGGGGACGAAGCCCACCACGCCCTCCAGGGCAGCGCGGGCCTCCCGCATCTCGCCCAGGCTGCGGACGACGCGCATGCTGGGGCTCAGGGGGCGGCGGCCAGCCCTAGGACTTCTGCCAGGACCGACTCGTCCATGCTGTGGCTGTGCTCGGGGCCGGGGAAGGTGCCCTCCCGGACCTCACGGGCGTAGGACTCCGCTGCCTGGCGGACCGCCTCCCCTAGCTGGGCATACTGCTTGGCGTGCTTGGGGACCATGTCGGGGTAGAGGCCCAGGATGTCGTGCACCACCTGGACCTGGCCATCGCACCAGGGGCCGGCGCCGATGCCGATGGTGGGGATCTTGAGGCGCTCGCTGATGGCGCGGGCCAGGGGGGCCGGCACCGTCTCCAGGACGATGGCATAGGCGCCTGCCTCCTCGAGTGCCTGGGCGTCCCGCAACAGCTTGGCAGCGGCCTCTCGCGTCTTGCCCTGGACCCGGTAGCCGCCGAACTGGTGGATGGACTGGGGGGTCAGGCCCAGATGGCCCATCACCGGTATGCCGGCCTCCACCAGCCGGCGCACGATGGGGGCCACCTCAGCGCCCCCCTCCAGCTTCACCGACTGGGCACCCCCCTCCTTGAGGAACCGACCGGCGTTCCGCAGGGCGTCCTCGGGACCGGTCTGGTAGCTCAGGAAGGGCATGTCGGCCACCACGTGGGCGCGACGGCTGCCCCGGACCACCGCCTTCACATGGTGCAGCATCTCGTCCATGGTGACAGGCAGGGTGGTGTCGTAGCCCAGCATCACCATCCCCAGGCTGTCGCCCACCAAGAGCACGTGTACGCCTGCCTCGTCCAAGATGCGGGCGGTGGAGTAGTCGTAGGCGGTGAGCATGACGATCTTCTCGCCCCGCCTCTTCATGGCCCTCAGGTCGTGGATGGTGATGCGGGACACGTCCTCCCCTCCCCTCAGTGGACAGCTACCTCCTCGGCCACCCTGACGATGCGGTTCTCCTCGTCCACGTAGACCAGGCGGGGGCGATGGGTGCGGGCCGCCTCCTCCGACACGTTGGCGTATGTGAGGACGATGACGATGTCGCCCGCCTGCACCAGGTGGGCAGCGGCACCATTGATACAGACCTCGCCTGAACCGCGCCGGCCCGGGATGGCGTAGGTGACCAATCGGGCACCGTTGGTGACGTCCAGCACGTGCACCTGCTCGTAGGGGAGGATGTCGGCCGCCTCCATGAGCTCAGGGTCGAGGGTGATGGAGCCCTCGTAGTCCAGGTTGGCATCGGTGACGCGGGCGCGGTGGATCTTGCTCTTGAGGAGGACGCGCACGGGCTACCTCCTGTCGGTGATGGTCAGTGGCCCGCCAGGCGGGCCGAAGGGGAGGAGGCGGGGCGGGGGCGCCCCGGCCCTATCCGGCCGTCTCGGCCCGCGCAGGGCGGGTCCAAGCGGTGCTGCGTAGGACATCCTGCGCTCTTTCGCTCACCGCCGCCTCGTGGCGGTCGATGGCGCCTGCAATATATCAAGCGTAGGCTGGCCTGTCAACATGTCTGCAGGCCTGCCCCATCAGGTCCAAAGTCGCAACCGCAGCGAGGGGCCATCACCCCCAGACGAGCAGGGGGCTGGGCGGCATCTGCCCAGGCCCCTGCTCTACCCGATGGAGGGCCTCAAGGGCCCAGCGGGATCCCGATGCCCACCTCCGGCACCCCCGCGAACCGCTGCGATATGCTTACCAGGTCGGCGCTGGTCAAGAAGGTGCGCAGGCAAGACTCCCCAGGCGCCACCGAGCCACAGCTGGTGACCTGCATCCCGCCGAAGCCCTGGAGACCGTTGTAGAGGAGAAAGTCCGAGACCTTGTTGGGCTCCGTCACCAGGTTCGTCGCCCACACCTCGTAGCCACCCGGGGCGCGGTAGATGCCCACGATGAAACTCCAGTCGTTGGGGCCGAAGGGGGTGCGCCGCGCCAACGCCCCCACGAACACACTGGGCGAGCACCCCGCCGGATTGCAGGCCGAGATGCGGTAGTAGAATATCTCGCCGTCCCGCGTCGGCGGGCCCACCGGGATCGTCAGCTCCATCGAGCCGAGGGGCTGGGCTGTACCCCCGCCCCCAGATATTGGCCTGCTGAGCAGCTCCGAGATGCTGAAGGAGTAGAGCGAGTTGCCGAAATTGAAGGAGCTGGTCAGGGAACTCTCCAGCAGGATGTCGGTGATGTTGAAGGTGCTCGAGAGGGGCGACGTGATCGGGGAGAGCGGGCTGCTGATGGTGATCAAGATGGACGACTGGAGTCCCTGGGGGCCGACTGGACCGATGCGTGCGGACATGAGGGGTGCCGGCGGTGCGACGGGCTCCCGCACATCGTTGACGATCACGGTGACCTGGGCCTTGGGGTCCGGCTGGGCAGGGATGCCGCTGGGGCAACTGGCGGTGACCACGAAGGAGCCGGCGGAGCCGCCCACCGCCTGCGCCACCGTCTGCCCGTCCTGGGTGGGGAAAGGACCGCTGGAGGAGATCAGGCCCCCGACGTCGCCGAAGGACCACCACATGCAGGAGACGTCGTCGGCCACCGGGTTACCGTCCGAGTCCCTGACCTGGGCGGTTATGTTAGTGCTCTGGCCCACGTTCAGGACGATCTGCGCCCCCGAGAAGGGCAGCGGGAAGAAGACGGAGGCCGGCGGGCCCACCACCCTCACGGTGGTGCTGCCGCTAGGCTCCTCCACCTGCTGCGAGTGGTCGCCGTTGAGATCGGCCCAGCAGGTCACCGTCACGTCGCCGCGGCTGCCGTTGTCCTCGGTCTCCAGCACCAGGCTGAACGTTCCGTTGTCCAGGGTGACGCCCGACTCGGTGTCGCCTATGGGGCTGCTGCCGTCAGGGTCGGTGATCTCGGCGACGCCGTTATCGGGCTTGAGGGTGAGAGGGCCGATGTTGGCCCGGCCGCGATGGGCGGGGTCGATGGAGCACTCCACGTCCTCGCCACCCACCGGGTGGCCGGCGGAGTCGCGGACCGTGACCGTGAGGGTGGCGTCCACGTCGCCCGGCCCCTGGGAGTGGACGCCTGACGATGGGTTGGTGTCCTGCTGCAGCCGCGCCTCGTTGGAGGCGACCGTCACGCTGGCCGGGCTGCCGACCCAGATGATGCGGACCGAGTCGGATGGATAGACGGAGGGGTCGATGGTGCTGGCCGTGATGGTGGAATCGGTGGGCTCCAGCGACAACACCTGGAAGATGGCGATGCCGTCGGGGTTGGCGGCTGCACCGTTGTCGATGCAGGTGTCGCGATCTTGAGTGCACGCTCTTGGGTTGGCGACGTTATAGTCGCTGACGGCCTGGGCTGCGACGTTGTCCGAGTCCAGGCCATCGAAGAGGGCGCCGTCGGCGGTGGTGTCGTCGGTCCCGTCGCCGTCGCCGTCCAGGCCGCCATGGGCACCGGCCCTGCTCCAGGCGACGAAACGGGCCTTGCCGCCGCTGGCGTGCAGGAACACGGGCACCGGCGCTGCGGCGGTAGAGTTGGGGTCCCCGCTGGCATCGCGCACATGGACCGCCAGCAACACCGCCGTGCCCGCACGCACAACGATGGCGTCCGGGGTGCCGTCGTTGTCGGTGTCCAGGTTCAGGAAGTGGCTGGGCAGCGCATCCGCGAGTACCCCCCAAAGGCCGGGGTCGCAATTGTCGTTGAATACATCCAGGTCAAGGTAATGGGCGTCGCAGAGGGCCTGGGTGTCGATGATCTCCACGCCGGGTGTGGTGTGGGCCTCGGTCCGCCCGGGGCCGTTCATGAGCACCAGCGCCACAAGCGCCGCTGCCGCTGCCAGCAGCCAGAGGGCCGCTGGGGCTAGGGCTGCCGGCCTCTTTCCTCTACCCATGTCTACCTCCCTTCAGCGGTGCCTTGGGGCTTCCCTTTCAGGCCGGCGGTGCCACCCTGGCCTGGCCGCAGCGGCCTCTGCAGCTTCAGCCGCCTGTTAGGTCCAGACTCTCGCCCTCCTTCCCCCGAGGCCTGGGGGCCGGCGCAGCTCCGGCCCCCAGCCGCTGGCTGGCGACGCTATGCATAGCGTCTTATCGCTATCTTTTACGTCGTTAGCCCACGGCCGACGGCGCGATAGTAGCCCCTGGCCTGCCTGTCTGTCAACTTGGACGGGGCGCCGCCAGGGATGGCGACCTCGCGCCAGGACTGGCGGGGGAAAGGGTGCAGGCCCGCCGCGGCCGCCCAGGTGCCCAACGGCCAGGCCGAGGGGCTAAAGGGCAGGACCGAGGCCGTGCCCCCGCCAAGCGCGGGGCTGCCCCGCCTTGCCAAGGTGGGGCAGCGCGGGCGGCCCGCCCCATCCGGCGGGCGGTCAGGACTCGGGCGGTGAGGCGCTCGCCGAAGGGGCCGGGGCCGAAGGAGAGGCCGCCGCCCGCACCCGGTCGTAAAAGATGCTCAGCAGGTCGATGGGGATGGGGAAGACCACCGTGCTGTTGCGCTCGGTGGAGATCTCCGACAGGGTCTGCAGGAAGCGCAGCTGCACGCTGATGGGGTTCTGGGCCATGACCACGGCCGCTTCCGACAAACGTTGGGCGGCCTGGAACTCTCCCTCGGCGTTGATGACCTTGGCCCGCCGCTCCCGCTCGGCCTCGGCCTGGCGGGCGATGGCCCGGATCATCTCGGGTGCCAGGTTCACGTCGCGGACCTCCACCGCCGTGACCTTGACGCCCCAGGGCTCGGTGGCCTCATCGATCATCTGCTGCAGTCGCTGGTTCACCTGCTCGCGGCGGGAGAGGAGGTCGTCCAGGTCCGACTGGCCGATGACGTTGCGGAGGGTGGTCTGGGCGATGAGGGCAGTGGCCCGAATGTAGTCGGCCACCTTCACCACCGCGTCCTCGGGGTTCACCACCCGGAAGTAGACCACGGCGTCCACCCGCACCGTCACGTTGTCGCGGGTAATGGCCTCCTGTCGCGGCACGTCCATGGTGACGATGCGTAGATCGACCTTAATCATCCGTTCCACGAAGGGGATGATGAAGAAGAGGCCCGGGCCGCGGGCGCCCACCAGCCTCCCCAGGCGGAAGATGACGCCCCGCTCGTATTCCTGCACGATGCGGATGGCCATCCAGAAGAGGGGGATGGCCAGGACGTAGCCGATGTATGTCAGCAGCCTGGCCAGCCAGTTGGCCACCGGCTGCCCCTGTGGCTCCATGCGCGTCGTCATGCCTCGCTACCTCCTTCCTGTGTGGTGGGTGCCTTGCGCACCTTGAGCCTGAGGCCCTCGCGGGCGGTGACCACCACCGCCTCACCGGGCTGCACCTCACCGTCCTCGGCCTCGGCCTGCCAGTATTCTCCGTCCAGCAGCACGAAGCCGCTGGGGGTGAGGGGGGAGCGGGCCACCGCCCTGCGGCCCACCATGGTCTCGGGCCCCATGAGGGCCGGCTGGCGTCGTGCCCTGACCACGTTGGTGGCCACGAAGGCGAAGAACAGGCCCAGGGCAGCCGCCAGGCCGTAGACCAACCAACGGTTCACCTCGATGTCCGGCCCGGCGAAGCGGGGGTTGCCGCCGGTGAGGAAGAGGGCCCCCAGCACCAGGCTCACGACCCCGCCGATGCCCAGGACGCCGTGGCTGGTGATGAAGCCCTCCAGCACCAGCAGGGCCAGCCCCACCAGGACCAGCGCCAGCCCTGCCCAGTTGAAGGGGATCACCGTCAGGGCGAAGAAGCCCAGGATGATGGCTATGATGCCGAACACGCCCGGGAAGATAGCGCCGGGGTTGAAGATCTCGTAGGCGAGGGCCAGGGTGCCCAGCGACAGCAGCAGCAGGGCGATGTTGGGGTCGGCCAGCACATCCAGGGCCCGCTCGGCCAGGCTGATGCCGTTGTGGACCACTGGCGCCGAGGCCGTCTGTAGCGTGACTGTCCTCCCGTCCTGGAGGGTGACCTGACGCCCGTCCACCTGCAGGAGCAGCTCGCCCAAGCTGGCGGCCACCAGGTCCACCACGCCGATGCGGAGGGCCTCCTCGGAGCTGGCCGAGGCTGCCTCCCGCACCGCTGCCTCGGCCCAGTCGGCGTTGCGGCCCCGCAGGAGGGCGATGTCCCGGATTCGGGCGGCAGCGTCGTTGGTGGCCTTGTCGCGCAGCGTCTCGTCGGGCTCGCCGCCGATGGAGACGGGGGTAGCGGCGCCGATGCTGGTGCCCGGGGCCATGGCTGCCACGTGGGACGCCATGACGATGAAGGTGCCCGCGGAGGCGGCGCGGCCCCCTGGGGGCCATACGTAGACGATCACAGGGACGCGGGCTGCGAGGATGCGCTTGACGATGTCGTCCATGGAGGTGAGGAGGCCGCCCGGAGTGTCCAGCTGCACGACCACCGCCGATGCCTCCTCGTCCTCGGCATGGTCGATGCCGCGGTCGATGTAGCGGGCCATCACCGGGCCCACGTTCCCATGGGCGGTGAGGACGTGGACGGCCCCCGGCTCAGCCGCGGGGCCAGCGCAGGCCGGGGCCAGCGCTAGCAACAGGAGGGACAGCAGCGCTGCCGGGCGCAGGAGGAGGGGCCACCGCCTGTTCATGAGTCTCTTCAATTATACCCTTGGGGCCAGGGGCCTTTTTGCCCCATAGCGGGGGCCGCGGTAGAATGGGCGCTGGCCCCTATCAGCGGCATGGGCCCGGACCTTGGAGACCATGAGCGAGCCCCTGCGCTGTCGCGGCATGTATGACATGCTGCCCGCCCACATGGAGCGGTTCCGGTGGGTGGAGGAGGTCTTTCGTCGCACCTGCCTGGCCTGGGGCTACCGCGAGGTCCGCACTCCCACGGTGGAGCACCTGTTCCTCTTCACCGCCACGGGCACCCTGACACCCCAGGCCCTGGGACGCGTCTACTCCTTCCTGGACTGGGACGGCTGGAGCGGCGAGCGGGTGGTGCTGCGGCCCGAAGGCACCATACCCACGGCGCGCCTGTATGTGGAGCACCTGTCGGGGGAGCCGCTGGCCAAGCTGTTCTATGTCCAGAACGTCTTCCATTTCGCCGAGGGCGAGGCACGCCGCGAGGAATGGCAGGCGGGGGTGGAACTCATAGGCGACACTCAGCCCCTCGGGGACGTGGAGCTGGTGTTGGTGGCCCACCAGGCTCTTTCGTCGTTAGGCTTAGACCGGATAGGGCTGCGTCTCTCCCATCCCGGGCTGGTGCGGGCGGTCCTGGCCCGGACGGGCCTCCCCCCGGAGGACCAGCTCAGCCTGTACGACGGCATTCTGGAGGGGGACGCCGAGGCCCTGGCCCGCGTGCGCCAGCGCATCCCCGAACTGGGAGCGCCACCGGAGCTGCTGCTGGCCGAGGAGGGGCAAGGCCTGGCCTTCCTGCGCAACCTCCGTTCCGTCTTCCTGCCCGTGCTGCCCGAGCTGGAGGCCCCCATGCGGGAGCTGGAGGAGGTGGTGGCGGCCCTGGAGGAGCTGGGCCTGACTCCTACCCTGTCGGGGGCCCTGGTGCGCCATTACGAATACTACACGGGGCCGGTCTTCCGCTTCGAGGTGGACGGGCGGCTGGTGGGGGCGGGAGGCCGCTACGATTCCCTCATCGGTCTGTTGGGAGGGCGCGACGTCCCCGCCTCCGGCTTCGCCCTCTATCTGGGGGAGGTCCTAGACCTGGTGGAGCCGCCCCGGCCCTCTGAGGTCGACGTGGTCTGGGTGCAGACGGTGGGGCGGCGGCCCCAGGACGTGGCCGAGGCCTTCCTGGCCGTGCGTCTTCTGCGGGAGAGGGGACGAGGGGCCCAGGTCGTCCTGTCGCCTTCCCAAGCGGGTGTCCCCCGTCTCTTATTGGGCGACGGCCGTTACCGGGTGGCCCTGGGAGGTGGGCAGGAGCGCGAGGCCGCCAGCCTGGAAGAGGCGCTGGCCCTCCTGACCCAACGGGAGGGGCTGCCTTGATCAAGCTGGCGCTGCCCACGGGCGACCTGCGTCGGCCCTTGGCTGCCCTGTTGGAGCGGGCCGGACTGCGGGTCCGGGGCTATGGCGAGGGCTCCCGCTCCTATCGCCTGTCGGCCGAGGGCATCGGGCCTCTGCGGGTGCGGGTCTTTCGCGAACGCGACATCCCCATCCAGATAGCCCTGGGCAATTACGATGTGGGCATCTGCGGCCTCCACTGGGTCGAGGAGTTCCTGAGCCGCTATCCGGGGGAAGCCATCGTGAGGCTGGGGGGACTGCCGGTGGGGGAGGTATCCCTATGGGTGGCGGCTGCCCCGGGACAGTGGGACGGCCTGCGGGACCTGGCCGGTCGCTGGGGCGTCCGCATAGTGTCCGAGTTCCCCAACCTGGCCGAGGCCTTCGCCCTGGCGGCGCGGCTGCCCGCATACCGGGTGGTGCCCGTCTGGGGGGCGGCCGAGGCCTATCCTCCCGAGGATGCTGACCTGGCCCTGGTGGCCGCGTCGGACGGATCGGCCCTGGCCCGCATGGGGCTGGTCCCCCTGCATCGCCTGCTGGAAGGCAGGGCCTGGGTCATCGCCAACCGTCATAGCCTGCGGGAGAAGGACTTGGCCCGGCTCCTCTCTCTCTTGGCCGCCTGCGGGCTGGAGGCGGGCGGAGGCCTCTCGCTGCCGCCGCCCCTGGCGCTATCGCGGGTCACGCCTGGCCGATGCCCTACCGAGCGGTCGACGGTGCGCATCGCCCTGCCCGATGGCCACCAACAGCGGCACGTGCTGGAAGCCCTGGCCGAGGCAGGACTACAGTTCGAGGGCTATGCCGAAGGCGAGCGGCGCCCCCGCTCACCCCTGGACGGGGTGGAGGCCAAGGTGGTCCGGCCCCAGGACATGCCCCAGATGGTGGCGCTGGGCGCCTTCGACCTGGCCATCAGCGGCCGTGACTGCCTGTTGGAGCACCTCTACCGCTTTCCCTCCAGCCCGGTGGAGATGGCCCTGGACTTGGGACGGGGGGCCTTCAACGTCAGCGCTGTGGTGGCGGCCGACCTGCCAGCCAGGAGCCTGGGGGAGGCGCTGCGCTATTGGCGGGACCAAGGGGTGACGACGCTGCGCATAGCCTCCGAGTTCGTCAGCATAGCCGACCACTACGCCCGCAGCCGCCACTTCTGGCGCTACCGCGTCATTCCCACCGCTGGGGCCTCGGAGGGCTTCGTGCCCGAGGACGCCGAGTTGCTCATCGAGGGCACCGAGACGGGGCGGACGCTGGTGGAGAACCAGCTCAAGGCCATCGACGTGCTCTTTCGCTCCACCACCTGCGTCATCGTGCGGAGGGGCAGCCTCGAAGGCCCCCGCGGACGGATCCTGTCGACCCTGCTCGAGCGGCTGGCCCGAGGGTCGGTGGCCGCCTCTGCTAGAATGTAGTCGGGTGACCAGGATGCCGCCCCTGGGCCTGCATACGGTGGTGGCCAAGGACATCGCCGACCGCCTCGGCAGCAGTCTCCTGGACAGGGAGCGGGGCGCCCTCTACCTGGGTGCCACCGCCCCTGACATCCGCGTCATCACCCGCTGGGACAGGCGCCAGACCCACTTCTTCGACCTGGACAACTTCGACGAACAGAGCGGGGTGGAGGGGCTGTTCCGTGCCCATCCCCACCTGGCCGAGGCGGCGCGTCTCCAGCCCAGGACGGCATCCTTCGTGGCTGGCTACATAACCCACCTGGTGATGGACGAGACCTGGATCACCCAGGTCTACCGCCCCTTCTTCGGCGAAAGGTCGCCCCTGGGCGGGAGGCCTTGGGCCAACATCATGGACCGGGCCCTGCAGTGGTCCCTGGACCTGCGGGGCCGCAGCGATGCGGAGCTGGTGAGGCACATCGTGGCGGAGCTGGCCCAGGACGAAGTCCCCCTGCAGCTGGGCTTCATCGACGACGAGACCATGCGGCGCTGGCGGCAGCTGGTCAAGGAGCTGCTGGAGCAGCCGCCCACCTGGGACCGCTTCGGACGCATCGCCAGCCGCTATCTCAAGGAGGCAGGCATCGAGACAGCCGAGGCGCTGGAGGACTTCCTACGCCTGCTGCCGGAGGTGGCCGACGAGGCCGTCCGCTACCTGTCTTGGGAGCGTGTCCAGGCCTTCCTGGACGACTCGGTGGCCAAGGGCCTGGAGGCTGTCAGGAGGTACCTTTGCGCGTAGTGCGCGGGCTGGAGTCAGCCCGTCAGTGGCTGCGGTCCCGCCCCTCTCCGGAGGCCGATCTCCCCCCAGCCGTCCGCCGTCGCATTGCCCAGGCGTTCGGGCAGGAGCTGACGGTAGAGCAGGTGGTGGAGCGGGTCCTGGCCGATGTCCGCCGCGACGGCGACGCGGCGGTGGCCCGCTACAACGCCCTGTTGGACGGCGTGCCCGAGGGCGTCCCCCTGGCCGTGGCGCCCCAGGAGGTGGAGGCGGCCTATGCCCAGGTCGAGCCGGAGCTGGTGGAGGCCCTCCGCCTGGTCAGGGAGCGGGTAGAGGCATACCACCGACGACAGCTGGAGCACTCGCAGCGCCCCTTCCAGGCCGACGGCTGCGGCCAGGTGGTGCGGCCGCTGGAACGGGCCGGCATCTACGCCCCCGGCACCGCCGTCGTCTATCCCTCTACGGTGCTGATGATCGCCGTGCCAGCGATGGTGGCCGGTGTCAGGGAGCTGGTGATGTGCACGCCTGCCCGCCCCGACGGCTCAGTGGCCCCGGTGAAGCTGGTGGCTGCCCACCTGGCCGGGGTGCGGCGCATCTATCGGGCCGGGGGGGTCCAGGGCATCGCCGCGCTGGCCTACGGGACCGAGTCGATCCCGAGGGTGGACAAGATCTGCGGTCCGGGCAACGTCTTCGTGGCCGCTGCCAAGCGGCGCCTCTTCGGGGAGGTGGGCATCGACGGCCTCTTCGGCCCTTCGGAGACGGTCATCGTGGCCGATGCCTCAGCCGATCCTTCCCTCGTGGCGGCCGACCTGCTGGCCGGGGCCGAGCACGACGAGCTGGCCACCTGTGTCCTCATCGCCACCGACGAGGCCCTGGCCCAGGCTGCCCTATATGAGGTCGAGGGGCGGCTGGGCTCCCTGGCCCGCCGGGACGTGGCGCGGGCGGCCCTGGAGGGGAGAGGGCTTGTGGTCGTGGTGGACGACCTGGAAGAGGGGCTGGAGCTGGCCAACGAACTTGCGCCGGAGCACCTGTGCCTCCACCTGCCCGATGCTCCCGTGTGGCTGGAGCGGGTGCGCCATGCCGGCTGCGTTTTCCTGGGGCCGATGACAGCCGAGTCCCTGGGCGATTACGCGGCCGGTCCCAGCCACGTCCTACCCACGGGTGGCAGCGCCCGTTTTTCTTCTCCCCTGGGCGTCTGGGACTTCCTCAAGGTCACGGCCTATGTGGGGCTCTCGGCCGAGGAGGCTGCCCGGCTGGGGCCGGCCGCCGCCCGGGTAGCCCGGGCCGAGGGGCTCACCGGCCACGCCCTGGCCATCGAGGCCCGTTACCTAAGGTCATGAGCGACCCCTGCCAGCCGTCCCTGGCCCGTCCCCACCTGTGGGAGATGGAGGGCTACGAGCCCATCGACCCGCCGGAGCAGGTGGCGCGGGACCTGGGGCTGCCGCCGGAGCGCATCGTCAAGCTCGACGGCAACGAGAACCCTTACGGGCCTTCGCCACGTGCACGGGAGGCCTTGGCCCGCCTCGCCTCGGCCCATCTGTATCCTGACCCATGGCAGCGGGACCTGCGAAGTGCCCTGGCCGAGCGTCTAGGGGTGGCCGAGGCCCACATCGTCTGCGGGGCCGGCTCCGACGACCTGCTGGACGTGCTGGCGCGCCTGTTCGTGGGCCCCGGCCGGCGGGTGGTCGTGTCGCCCCCCACCTTCGGCATGTATGACTTCATCGCCCGCCTTTACGGGGGCGAGGTGGTGGAGGTCCCCCGCCGCGACGGCTTCCGCCTGGACGTGGAAGCGGTGGCCGCGGCCCTCCGCTCCGGCGCTGAAGTCTGCTTCCTCGCCTCCCCCAACAACCCCACCGGCGATGTGCTGTTGCGGGAGGAGCTGGAAACGCTGCTGGCCACGGGTGCCCTGGTGGTGGTGGACGAGGCCTACATCGAGTTCGCCGCCGTCGATTGGCCGGCCCCAGAGGCCAGCGCCTACCCGCTGGCCCTGCAGCGGCCCAACCTGGCCGTCCTCCGCACCTTCAGCAAGTGGGCGGGGCTGGCCGGCCTGCGAGTGGGCTACGGGGTCCTGCCCGCGTGGATGGCCGAACTGGCCATGAAGGTGAAGATGCCTTACAACCTGAACGTCGCCGCCGAGGCCGCCGCCCTGGCCTCCCTGGAGGACGTGCCGCTGTTGTTGGAGCGGGTGCGGGCCATCGTGTCCGAGCGGGAACGGATGATGGCTGCCCTGGGCCGACTGGGCTGGCTCAGGCCTTTCCCCTCGCAGGCCAACTTCGTCCTCTGCCAGGTGCAGGGCAGGGACGCGCAGGAGGTGTGGGCCGGCCTGCGCCGACAGGGGGTGCTGGTGCGCCGCTACAGTCATCCGCTGCTGCGGGACTGCATCCGCATCAGCGTGGGCCGGCCCCAGGACACCGACAGGTTGTTGGAGGCCTTGGCCTCCCTGGAACGGGAGGGCGCATGAGCAGGCAGGCACGGGTGCTGCGCGAGACGGGCGAGACCAGGGTCGAGGTGGCCCTGGACCTGGACGGCCGCGGACGGGGCAGCATCGCCACGGGCATAGGCATGCTGGACCACCTGCTGGAGCAACTGGCCCGCCACGGCCTGTTCGACATCAGCATCGAGGCCAGGGGTGACCTGGACCGGGAGGCCCACCACCTGGTAGAGGACGTGGGCCTGGCCCTGGGGCAGGCCCTGGACCATGCCCTGGGCGAGCGGCGGGGCATCGCCCGCTTCGGGCATGCCGTGGTGCCCCTGGACGAGGCGCTGGCCTTGGCCGCGGTGGACCTGGGCGGGCGCCCCTACGCGGCCGTGGAGCTGCCCTTCCGTCGGGACTACCTGGGCGCCCTGCCCACCGAGATGGTGCCCCACTTCCTGGCCTCCCTGGCCCAGGCGGGGCGCCTGAACCTGCACCTGCGCCTGCTCTCGGGTGAGAACGACCACCACCGGGCCGAGGCGGCCTTCAAGGCCCTGGCCCTGGCCCTGCGCCAGGCCACCAGGGCCGAGCCGAGACTGGAGGGGGAGGTGCCCAGCACCAAGGGGGTGCTCTAGGCGAGGGGACGCTGTAGCATCTCTAGGCGGAGGAGGTAGAGCCATGGCCGGATTGGTTGCCGAGATGGTCCGCTTCCCTGCCAACGGCGAAGAGATGCCTGGCTACTTGGCCCGTCCGGAGGGAGGGGGCCCCTTCCCGGGCGTCATCGTCGTCCAGGAGTGGTGGGGCATCGACGAGCACATCCAGGACGTCTGTCGGCGCTTTGCCCGCGAGGGCTATGTCGCCCTGGCCCCCGACCTCTACCGCGGGAAGGTGACCCGGGAGCCCAACGAGGCCCAGAAGCTGATGATGTCGCTGGACATGCCCAGGGCGGTCAAGGAGCTGGCCCGGGCTGCCGACTGGCTGGCCGCCCAGCCCTACACCCAGGGCCGCGGCATCGGTGCCATCGGCTTCTGCATGGGTGGCGGCCTGGCCCTGGAGCTGGCCTGCACTAGCCCCCACATCAAGGCCGTGGCCCCCTTCTACGGCGTCAACCCTCAGCCCATCGATAAGGTCCAGAACATCCAGGGGCCAGTGCTGGCCATCTATGCCGAGCATGACCCCTGGGTCGACCCTCCGCGGCGCTCCCAGGAGCTCAGGGAGGCCCTCGAGCGGTATGGCAAGCGCTACGAGATCCATGTCTATCCGGGCACCCAGCACGCCTTCTTCAACGACACGCGCAGGGAGGTATATAACGCCCAGGCGGCACAGGACGCCTGGCAACGGGTGCTGGCCCTCTTCCGCGACAACCTGTAGGCGATGAGGGGACGGCTGCGCCCATGATCGAGCGTTACACCCGGCCCCAGATGGGGCGCATCTGGTCGCCGGAGAACAAGCTCAGGAAGTGGCTGCAGGTAGAGGTGGCCGTGGCCGAGGCCTGGGCCGAGGTGGGCCGCGTCCCCTGGTCAGCCGTGGAGGAGATGCGCCGGGCCACGGTGGACGTGGAGCGGTGGCGCCGCTACGAGGCCCAGATGCACCATGACCTCAACGCCTTCCTCCGCGCCGTGGCCGACACCATCTCTCCCGAGGCGGCCAGCTACCTGCACCTGGGCCTCACGTCCTACGACGTGGAGGACACGGCCCTGGCCCTGCTCCTGTCGGAAGCGGCCCAACTGCTGGACGAGGACCTGGCCGCTCTCATGGACGCCGTGCGCGAGAAGGCCCTGGAGCACAGGGAGACCATCATGGCCGGCCGCACCCACGGCGTCCATGCCGAGCCGACGTCCTTCGGCCTGAAGCTGGCCCTGTGGTGGGACGAGCTAGCGCGCCACCGACGGAGGCTCGAGAGGGCCCGCCAGGAGGTGGCCGTGGGCAAGATGGCCGGCCCGGTGGGGACCCATGCCAGCGTGCCGCCCGAGGTGGAGGAGGGGGCCTGTCGCCGGCTGGGGCTGGCCGTGGCGCCGGTGGTGGACCAGGTGGTGGCCCGTGACCGTCATGCCCACTTCGTGGCGGTCCTGGCAGGGGTGGCCGCCAGCCTGGAGAAGTTCGCCACCGAGATCAGGCACCTCCAGCGCACGGAGGTGCTGGAGGCCGAGGAGCCTTTCCTGCCCGGACAGACCGGGTCCAGCGCCATGCCCCACAAGCGCAACCCCGAGAAATGCGAACGCATCTGCGGCCTGGCGCGCCTCTTCCGCGGCTACGTCACGGCGGCCCTGGAAAACGTGGCCCTCTGGCATGAACGGGACATCTCCCATTCCTCGGTGGAGAGGGTCGTGCTCCCGGACGCCTGCATCCTGCTGGACTACATGCTCGACCTGTTCACCTATGTGGTCCGGGGGCTGCGGGTCTACCCGGAGCGGATGCGGCGCAACCTGGAGCTGTCGCGGGGGCTGATGTTCTCCCAGCGGGTGCTCATCGCCCTGATGGAGAAGGGCCTGCCACGCGCCCAGGCCTACGAGCTGGTCCAGCGGAACGCCATGCGGGCCTGGGAGGAGGAGCGGCAGTTCCAGGAGGTCCTGACCGAGGATGCCGAGGTGATGGCCCATCTGTCGCGGGACGAGCTGGCCTCCCTGTTCGACTACCGCTGGTTCCTGCGTCACGTGGACGCCACCTTCCAGCGCTTGGGGCTGGCGTGAGGTGGCTGAGGGATGACAGCGGGTAGCTGCAGGCCTTCGGGCCTGACCCTGGGGTCGTGGGGGGCCTTTGGGCAGGGCTAAAGCCCTGCAGCTACGGTCGAGGGTGCGGGGCCTACCGCTCCGCAGGCGTTGGGGCCTGCGCCGGATGAAACATTCATCGCTGAAGCTAAAGGAGGGGCGACGATGACGACGGTCTTGATGGAGACGCAGCTCTCGCTACCCCTCTATCGCAGGGGCAAGGTCCGCGACACCTATGACCTGGGCGACCGCCTGCTGATGGTCTCCACCGACCGCATCTCGGCCTTCGATGTCGTCCTCCCCACCGGGATCCCCGATAAGGGGCTGGTCCTGACCCAGCTATCGGCCTTCTGGTTCGAGAGGACGGCCGAGGTGGTGCCCAACCACTTCTTGCGCCTGGTGGACAGGACGGAGGTAGACGGCCTGGAGGTTCCCCCCGAGCTGGTGGGAAGGGCGATGCTGGTGCGCAAGGCCCAACGGATAGACATCGAGTGCATCGTTCGCGGCTACCTGGCCGGCTCCGCCTGGGACGAGTACCGCCGCTACGGGACCGTCAACGGCGAGAAGATGCCGCCTGGCCTTGAGGAGAGCCAGGAGCTGCCGGAGCCCCTCTTCACCCCCACCACCAAGGCCGAGGAGGGCCATGACCAGCCCATCACCTGGGACCAGATGGTGGAGATGGTGGGAGAGCGGGCGGCGACGGCCATGCGTCTGCGCAGCCTGGCCCTGTACCGTTACGCCCGCGACTATGCCCGCGAGAGGGGCATCATCATCGCCGACACCAAGTTCGAGTTCGGGTGGCTGGACGACGAGATCATCCTCATAGACGAGGTCCTGACCCCCGACTCGAGCCGTTTCTGGCCGGCCGACCAGTACCGTCCCGGCCGCTCCCAGCCCAGCTTCGATAAGCAGTTCGTGCGGGACTACCTGACCTCCCTGGGCTGGGACCGGCAGCCGCCTGCCCCCGAACTTCCTCCCGACATCGTGGAGCGGACGGCCGAGAAGTACCGCGAGGCCTTCCGTCTCCTCACCGGCCAGGAGCTGGTCCGGCCGGGGGTCTCCTGATGCCCTACCTGGCCCGCGTATACGTGACCCTCAAGCCGGTGGTGAACGACCCCCAGGGCCTGACCATCCGCGGGGCGCTGCACGATCTGGGCTTCGCCGAGGTGGAGTCGGTCCGGGCGGGCAAGTACCTGGAGCTGCGGCTGGAGGCAAAAAGCGACGAGGAGGCGGCGCGTCGCGTGGAAGAGATGTGCCGCCTCCTGCTGGCCAACACCGTCATCGAGGACTACCGCTTCAGCCTGGAGCGGGTGGACGAGGCCTGAGGGACTAGGCCCTCGCCTCAGTCGCCCTCCATCAGGTGCAGGAGTTCCCATTCCGTCTCGGCCACCCGTCGGCCGATGACGGCCAGCTCGACGCTGCGCTCGTGGCCGTCAAGGCAGCGTCGGGCCTGCATGATGCATATGACGCCCCAACGCAGGTTGCCGTAGGCCTCCCACCAGCGCCAGGAGCGCCACTCCAGCGCCGGCCCGCCAGCCTCCAGGTAGGCCTCCCTCAGCTCGTCCCGCCGTGCCAGCCCGGCCACCGGCAGGTGGTCTTGACCGAAGCGCCAGGAGCGCACACAGCACCAGCCCAGGTCCTCCATGGGGTCGCCCAGGTGAGCACCTTCCCAGTCCAGGACCGCTCTCAGGCCCTCAGGCCCTACTATGAAGTTCCCCAGACGGAAGTCGCCATGGACCAAGGCGATGGCTGTCGAGGACGGGAGGTGCTGCTCCAGCCAGCGAAAGGCCAGCTCAAAGGTGGGGGAGGGCACGAGTGCTATCGACTGGTAAAGGGACCTCAAGGCCTGCAGTGCTGCCTGGGCCGGGCTGGTGCCCGGGGGCGGCGAGGGTAGGTCCCCCAGGCCGTGGGAGGCGAGGTCGATGCGGTGGATGCGGGCGAGGGCCTGCCCCATCTGCCGCGGGAGGAGGCGTCGCGCCTCCTCGAACTGGGGGTCCCGCAGTATGCGGCGGGCGATGCTCTCGCCCTCTACACGCTCCATCACCAGCATGTCCACCGGTTCGGAGGGGTCTTGGGTGAGGGGATAGACCCTTGGAACGGGGACGCCGGAGAGATAGGCGGCCCGTAGGAGACGGTATTCCCGGTCGATGGGCATGCCCATGCCTAGCCCGGACGGCGGGGCGCTGCGGTAGACCAGAGGCAGCAGGCGTTGGCCGTCGCTGTCCTCCAACAGGGCATCGAAGGCCCAGGTCTGACGGTGGGCGCCGCCGGCCAAGCGCCGGAGGTTACGGACCTGGGCGCTCCGGAACCAGCGGCCCAGGAACCGCTCCAACTGCTGGGCCAGCTCCGCCTTAGCCTCTCCCTGCTCTGGGTCCAGCCCGTCCATGGCAGGCAGATGTGGCCGATGTGTGGCGGCCATATGGTAAGGCATGGCCGCCTTCCTGACCAGGGCAGGCCCCGGCGTGGGGCGAGGAACGCGGGGACGGGGAGTAAGGGGTGGGGGCGGGCCCGCTTGACAACGGCCGCCCTTAGGGGGCTAAATTGTATCTGGGCCGCTAGCTCAATTGGCAGAGCGGCGGACTCTTAATCCGCCTGCCCTATCTGGCCCCCGCTTCGCTCCAGCCATTTTCCAGCCTTTTGTCGCTGGGCGGCGACATTGTGCCACATGCGGAGGCAGGGTGTCCAGCTCTTCAGCCCCAGGGGGCTCCACCCCTCGGCGTAAAATTATCGCCCCGTGTCGGCGCACACCTGCACCATCCGCCGCAGGTGTTGGTCCAAGCAGGAGTAACAGCAAACGCTCACGAGGGGAGCATCATCGGCGGGGTGTAGCGCCCCGCTGCAGAAGGTCAGCACCCAGCAAGGTTGCCGCACCGGTCCCACCTCCAGGTCTTGGCCAATCAGCCTCCCCCCGGTGTAGGTCTGGCCTGGCGCCGTGCCTGTCCCTCACCCTGCCGCCCCCACAGCAGGGGCACCTGAGGGCTGGAGGACACAGAGGTCCCCAGAATGGTCGTATCGCCTGCCGCTCACAAACCGAGGGGGCAGGCAGCATTAGAGGCGGGTGGGGGCATGGCCAGCCCTCACCCGCAGGCAGCACGGGATGAGCCGTGCCGCCCCGATGGCCTGGGGCACGTCCTGGGGCCCCATCTGGCCGACGGCGCTCGTGGCTAGGCAGAACGCTTCCAGGGCTCCTGGGCCCGTGGCGGTGATGGTGGCCCGGGAGGCCTCTCCCTGCCCCTGGGCCTCCCCCTCTGCCCCGTTCGTGGTGGTCACATGCCTGGCCTGACCAGCCTGGGGGAACTGCGTGAGGGGGCGGCCCTGCGGGCAGGGCCGGGGGTGCCGGGCATGGGCCTCCCCTCTGGGGCAACGTGCTGTGCGCCGTGGGGGTTGCCCTGTGCGTGCTCACCCGCTCAACCGGCGCGGGGGAGGTGTGCCGGGGAGTCCCCATGATCCGGGACCCGAGGCGATAGACGGGGGGCCAATCCCCCGGCCCTTCATTATGAACTTGAGTTCATGGCAAGCGAGCTTGCCCCGGGCTACACTACTCGACGGAAAGTCAGTCCGGACTTCTAAATCCGAACGCTATGCGCGGTCGTGGCGCGACAGGCCAACAGGCGGAAAGCCCGGGATCGCCGCGTCAGCGCGAGGAGGAGATCCGCCGGGCGATAGCTGAGCTGGTGAGAAGGCACCGGAGGGAGCGCGGCTGGACCCAGGAACAGCTTGCATCAACGGTGGGCATCTCCTTTGAGCATCTCAACCACATCGAAAACTGCCGGGCCACACCGTCCATAGACGTCCTCGACAGGATAGCGGCTGCGTTCGGTTGCAGGCTCTCTGAATTCCTTGCCAACGATGAGTCGGGACTTCTATGACCGTCAGGCGGGAAGGCTGGAGAGCCCCCCAAGCCCACCCGCGGATGGGGAGCGCATCGAGGCATGGGTTCGCGACTACCTCAGGCCATCGCCTGGCAGGCCAGCGCCGAGGGCCCATCAGTTCACCCTGAACGGGGTCACATACCCATTTGTGCGCGATCTCCACTTCGCCGCTCTCCCCCACCCCCCTGCTAAACGACAGTACTCCATGCTCGCCGGCCTATTCCTCACACGCCCGGGCGACCTCTTGTTCTTCTTCCAGGCGGATCCCCAGTACGACCCAAACGACGTCAATAACCGGCGGGGATTGCGGGGCATCTGGCGCGTGGCCTCCAACCCCTTTGCGGATTGCCAGCCCATCCGGCACCCGACAACACGGTACACGATGCACGGGGTATGTCCTAACCCTGAATGTGGGACCTTTTTCTCCACCCTGAGCAAGGAATGTGCGGTGTGCGGACACCCCTATCCCCAGCACACGCTCCCGCACTCCGGAAAGCGGGGTCGGTCTTACCAGGAGCTTGTGCTCAGCCTTCGCCTTGAACTGGAGCCGCTGGTCGTGTTCGAGAGGGCCGTGGGCGACGAGCGAGCCTATGCGGACATGACTGACCCGGTTCTCCTGTGGGTCGGGCGCCATGACAACGCCATGGGCCGGGGCAAGGGCTCCTCCGTTCGGCAGCTGCTGCCCGAGGAGGCAGTCAAGCTGGCCAGGCTCTTGCGGAGCGAGCCCGGTCAGCAGATCGCCAAGGCGATCAAGCAACCGTACCCCAACCAACGGCTGCGGATCCTCAATAAAGGTAACACGCCTGTTGAGCACCTGCTGCTGAAGAGGCAAGGGTCTCCGGCGCTCAAGCTGGTTGACGATGAGCTGATGCTCAACTTCCATGTGGCGCGCACCATTGACGCCCCTGGCTCATCGTTCCGGGCGGCCCTGCGCGATGCCTTCGACGGGATGGAGATCGAATACGTGTCATCGGAGTTCCCATGGGGCTACACAGGGGGGACAGCTGACCTCGTGTGCGCGCTGGCCTGCGGCGGTCGCCGCCGCCGCATCGTGATCGCCGAGATGAAGAAGGACGCTGTCAGCAACGACGCGGTGATCCAGGTCTCCCTGTACGTGCGGTGGGTGGTGCAGTGCCTGGCCCAGTTCGCCGACCCGCCGTGCGGGGAACTGGAGGTTGTCCCGGTGGTTGTAGGGCGTTGGCTGGACGAAGATCTATGCAGGCCTGATACGTACAGTTACACGGCCCGATTCCTCTCAGGGGCCACGGTTGGTGTCAGGGTGTGGCCCCTTGAGATACTCGTCTACGAGCCGAAGGACGTCTATCACCACACGAGTGGTGCCCTGTACGCGAAGGATATCCTGTACCGTAACGAGAGCCGGAAGGTCCCGCTGATCAGTTGGCAGCCCCCGGCAGGGGTCGCGACAACTCCCGCGGAAAGGGAGTGGGTGCGCACAACCGGGTGGGAGGAAGCGCGTCGCAAAGCTCGCCTGGCTCGGAGATAGCGCACGCGGCGGGCGCCCTCGGGGGTTCGCCAAGCGCGACAGGTCGTTCACCCGCACGCTGCGGGGGGACGCAGAGACCCGGCGCCCTGTAAGGATCCCAGGGCAGCCGCGAGCCGCGACCTCCCGCCATAACGGCGATAGGCGACGCCTAGCGGGACGCGGCCCGTTCGGCACGTAGATCCGCGCATGCTGCCTGTGACGACTTCAATGCTCTGAGGTGGCAGGGCGCCCCTGGGTGGGCGTCAGCGGCGCGGGAATGGGGGTGACCTGTCCAAGCAGGGCCCAGGCGGCCCCTCGTGACGCCTACCATGGAGGCGACTCCCGACTCATTCCCCGCCGGCTGACCTGGTCAGGGCTTGCCGCCTGAAGGAGCAGAGCTCGCTGAGCGGGCAGTCCCAGCACCTGGGCGATCGGGGCAGGCACACGAGGCCCGCCAGGTCCAGGAGCGCCCAGTTGAACTCCCTGGCATGACCTGGCGGGACAAGCCTCGCTGCCAGATCCCAGAGCCAGTCTGCCCTGTGAATCTCAACAGGCCTGGGAACCCGGTACAGGCGGCTGAGAACGCGGGCAACGTTGGCATCCACCACCGGGACGTCATGCCCGTACGCAAAGCACAGGACCGCGTTCGCGGTGTACCGGCCAACATGCGGCAGGTTCAGGAGCGCCCGCTCGTCGTCAGGGATGCGCCCCCTGTGCTCCTCGCATATGCGCCTCGCAACCTCTATCAGCGCCGTGGCCCGGACGCGGTTCAGGCCGAGAGGCCTCAGCAGCCTGGACAGCTCCTCGGCGTTCGCACTCGCCATGGCCTCGGGGCAGGGGTACCTGGCAATGAGTGAGGGCAGCACAGCATCGACCACAGCAGCCCTGGTCCTCCTGAGCAGCATCTCGGCTGTGAGAACCAGGTACGGGCTGGCCCCGGCCTCCCTCCAACAGAACCGTCGGCTAGATCCCGAGGCCCAGCTGAGCAGGCGTCTCCGCAGGCATCCGATGTGCTGTTCGCTGACCTCGAAGCCCGGCATGGATCTCCCTCGCGATCGCCTCCGCGAGCAGGGGAGGCACGGCGTTCCCCACCTGCACCCGCTCCTGCACGAGCCCGCCGACTATCTCGTAGTGGTCGGGTATGCTCTGAATCCGGCAGCACTCCCGTGTGGTGAGCCCCCTGGGCTGGGTCGGGTGACCAAAGAAGTACTGTGGACGGATGCCACCGGACACCAGCGTCGGGCTCGGGTCATGGAGGCTCAGCCGAATGCGCTGTGGGTAGCTGCTGAAGAGAGGGCTGCCCGGGGGCGTGCGCGCGATCCTGTCAACGGTCGATGGGGCATGCCTCGGCGCCTCGTGGTTGAGCAGGCGATGCGCCAGGCGTCTCATCAGCGCTTGGTACTCGTTCGCTGGCTCGGCAGCGTACTCGGCCTTTGCCTCACCCGGCCCGAGAGGCGGCAGATCCGAGATGGCGTCCCCGACGGTGCGGTATGGGCGCCTGTCAGGGCTGTTCGGGCCGTGTGTCGGGACTGGCCAGGTTATGGGGAGACCAGGCAGCGCACCCAGGAAGAAGACACGTGGCCGGCTCTGAGGCACGCCGTAGTCCAGGGCGTTGAGCACGCGGTGCTCAACGCGGTAGCCGCTCTCCTGTATGGCCATCGCTATGCGGCGCAGGAACGCGCCGTTGGCCGAGGTCCGCAGGCCGGGGACGTTCTCAAGGAGCACATAGCTGGGCCTGAGCAGTCGGATGACCCTGATGAATTCCCAGAAGAGGAAGTTGCGCTCGTCCCCCTCGTGCCGCTTGCGGTTCTGGAGGGAGAATCCCTCGCAAGGCACCCCAGCCACCACGACCGCCACCTGCCCATCACCGATGGCCCTGATGATCAGGTCATCCGGAACCCGTCGGATATCGCCAAGGATGGTACTGGCAGAGGGATGGTTCAGCTGGAATGTCCGAATGGAGGGGACGTGGATGTCGATTCCAAGGGCCACTCGGAATCCGGCCGCGGAGAACCCGATTGACAGCCCGCCACACCCGCAGAATAGGTCAACCACCAACGGTTCATTGCCGGTCGCTCGCCTCCGGGGCAATGTGAGCACGGGATCCCCTCGCCAATCGTACGGACTCTCCTCGGGCTTGACCCTGGGATCCCATGCACCAGATTTCGGGCCTGCCATGGGGAACCTCCCGGTGCTGGTCTTCGCTTGACGACTTCGGCGCACCTCTCCTGCACTAGGCTGCCAACGGACCACCTCCCACGACCGTTTTTGGCTGCGGATCTCGCCGTCACGCACAGCATAGCAAGGGAGCCACGAGCCGTCATCCGAGATTAGGGTCGGCCCCCTCGTGTCCCAGCGTGTTGAGGTTGCTGACCCGCGAGCTCCTCGGCACCCTACATCGCCCTGTTTTGGATTGGCCTCACCTGTGCTGATCTGCACCAGGCTGTGCGCTGCCCGGCCATCACTCACCCGCCGCCAATGGGCAGTAGCATGGGCCATCTCGCTAAGGCACTTGGTCTCGCCTCTGGCCATTACTGCCCCGTGGAACGGGCCTGGGAGGGCGGTTGCCCCCGGTTCCTGCCCGCCGCTAGCGCCCGAGCCACCTTTGCTAAGGGTCGACCTCGGCCTCTTCACGACCTTCCCTCTTAAACTCCGCCCAGGGGCTTTCCCGTTCCAGCATGGCCACCGCCCGCACGTGGCAGCAGTCCTGCCGGTGGGCATAGGACTTGCACTCGCACTCGTAGCCATGGCCGTTCCTGGTGACGGTGTAGGAGCCGACGTAGATGGTGCTGGCCTCCACCGCCCAGACGCCATCGCCCACCTTCACCACCCGCCCGTCCTGGGCCAGCCAGCGGGCCTTCTCCAGGGTCTTGTCGCTTAGCACCTGCTGCATCGCTTCTGTCCTCCCTTCCTGCGTCTTCTAGGTTTATGATAGCGCTAGCGTTAACCTTGTCAAGCCCCCCGAGGGGCGAATTTCGAACGAATTTCGTTATGCTCGGAAGGGTGCCCTACAGTAACGCTCTATAACGGTTGCGCTAGCGTTAACGTCCATGCTACCCTTGTGCACAGGGAGGGTGGCACAGTAGATGCAGCAAGGCAACCAGGATGAGGCGGCGTTGCTCAGTGAGGCGGGGCGTTTGCTCTCCCAGAGGCGCAGGGTTCGGCGCAAGGTCTGTCCTTACTGCGGGCAGGAGTTTGACGCCTTTGGGCGGGCCGTCTACTGTTCCCCGTCCCATCGAGTGCTCGCCCACCGCCGAAGACGTAAGGCTCAGGGTGAGGGTGGCGGCAAGGCTACCGAAGGGGGCCTAGAGTGAGGCCAGACGTGTTGCGGGAGCAGATGCGCCTCGCCTTCCGCACCTTCGAGGAGCCATACCCCACCTGGAGGCAGGCGGGGCGCTACTTTGCCTCCCAGCGGCGGGTGGTGACGGGCAACTGCGCCCTCTGCGGCAGGGAGTTCAGGGGCACCACCAGGAGGCGCTACTGTAGCGCCACCTGCAGGTGGAGGGCGGCCAGGAGGCGTCGGTAGCGCAGGCCCCCCCACGGCCTGGGGCAATGTTCTGATACCCCCCGCCGCCCATACCTGCCACCCGCCGCTGACCCCGTCCAGGATGCCCGCAAATGGCCCTGAGAGCCAAAAATAGGGCCCTTCGAGGCGGGGGGTAGTGTTCTGGAACCCCCTGCCCCGTATCTGTGACCCCGGCCAAAAATAGCGTCCTTCTGGGCGCAGGGTGGGAGCGAAAACGCAACGCCAGGCATTTCTCGTCCCGTATCTGGGCGGTCTACGGGGGCCAAGGCTCCGTCCCCTCCCGTAACGCCAGGGGAATTTCTACAGCCTGCGGTTTCTAAATTCCTGGGGCCGCATAAACGACACCCAGGGCGGGGGGCCGGGGCGCTTCAGGCGGGCCGTAGCTCTCCCTTAGGTGGTTTGGGTGCTCGGCTAGGTGGTTTGGGCGCTCGGCGGGTAGGGTGGGCCACCCCCAGGAGCCTCTCCAGGTCTCGCAGGTATAGGAGGGCCATGTCCTCCCTGGCCCCGTGCTCGTGCAGCACCACCAGGGGCAGCCTCTCCCCTGCGCCCCTTCTGGCCTGCCCCAGGGCCTCCTTGAGCCAGGAGGGGAGGCGTCGCCTGTGCTTGACCTCCACGCTGAGGGAGGGGGTCAGCACGTCGGGGGCGCTCCTGCCCAGGGCACCTGTGCGCCTGCCCCCCAGCCTCCTGGCCACCCTGCGCTCGGTCCTCTTCCAGGGCCTATCGGGCATGGGTCACCTGGCCTGTCGCGGTGCATGGCCCGCCGCGTTCCTTCGGGCACCTAGCCTTGCGTCACCGTCCCGCCCCTGGTGGCTGCGGTGGCTCCCTGCCGTCAGTCCCGCTCCCCACAGCCCCCCACCCCGCCCCTCGCGGGACGGTCAGTCGTCCTTGCCGCACTCCTGGCAGTAGGCGTATCCAGGCTCCAGCAGGGGCAGGCCGCAGTCCAGGCAGGCCCCGTTGCTCGCCAGGCAGTCGGGGCAGAGCGTGTAGATGGGCGGGATGGGTGAGCCGCAGCGTGGGCACCGGTGGCGACGCCCGCGAGTCCCGAGGGAGGCCCGCACCACTTGCGGAGGTTCCCCCGCCGCCCCAGGGGCACCAGCGACGCTGACGATGTGCCAGAAGCCGCTCGGTCGCCTGCATGCCACGACCTGATAGCTCCCGCCTGGGGCCAGGGCCTGGGCGAGCTGGGCGTCCCAGACGTAGAACCTGGCTATGTCGGTGTCCACCCTCCAGAACGTGGCCCCGCTCCTGGAGGTTCCCTGGGACACCTGGAGCACCTTCACCGTCATGGTCAGGCCCGTCATGACGTCACCACCCAGTCCGGCAGGGCAGGGAGGCAGCCCATCACCCGCTTGTGGAGGCGCAGCAGGGCCGCCATGCGCTCTTCGCGCAGGCCGTCGAAGGCGACGTGGGGCCAGCCTGGGCGCTCCATCTCGTCCCGCAGGATGGCGAGAAGCAGGCGGCTGGCCTCCCCTGCCTCCTCCCGCTCCTGCTCGCTCAGCCATGTGGCCCAGGCCAGCAGCGCCCGCTCGAACCTGGCGCACCCCTCGCCCAGGGCAGACCAGGGAAGCGCCCTTCGCCTGGCCTCACGCCACCTGTCCAGAATGGTCAACGTCCTCTCCCCCCTCATGCTACAACGCCCGTCCCGCAGGAATCGCAGGAATCGCAGGAATACTTCTCCTCCTACCCCCTCTCCCTGCTTTGGTAAGAGATGGTTTGGGTATAAGGGTAGGGGGAGGAAGTTTGTGCAACCGATTCCTGCGATTCCTGCATCCTGCCCCCGGTCTAGGACACGGTCTCTGCCTGCCGCTGGCCCTCTCCTTGGGGCGGCGCGACTCGCACCAGGCGTAGGGTGTAGACCTTCTGGCATCGGTGGGCGTCCTCCTCCACCCCCACGTCCACGCCCAGCTCCCGCAACTGGTGGGTGTTGTTGGCGAACCACCGGGCCAGGAACCGGCCAGACCTGACGCCCAGAGCTTGGGCCAGCTCCCCCGCCGTGCCCCGTAGCTCGCCAACTGGGTTCATCTCCAGGGCCTCACGGACGGCCGCGTAGTAGCCATCGTCGGCCAGGGCCAGGCGGGCCTGGGACAGCCTCTGCTCGGACAGCATCCTGTCCCAAAGCTCCTCCTGACCCAGGGAGCGGGCCTCGATGCGGCCCAGGCGCGAGAACTCCACCCAGCGAGCAGGCTCCTTGGCCTCCCTCAGCTCCCCCGCGTGCCTCAGCACCAGGGCCAGGTCGTGCAGGAGCGCCCTCCAGACCTCGCCGCGCCTGGCGAGGGCCGTCTCCAGCAAGGTCCTGCTGGAGCGGTAACCTTCAAGTGGCGGGAACTCCAGCACCCAGCAGCGGTCGGCAACGTCGCCCCTGTCCAGGGGTGGGGCGATGGCCGTGACCACGATGCGGGCCTGGCTCACCACTCGCACCGTCTTGGCATCGGTGTAGAGCATGCGGGCCTCGTAGGCCCCTCCCGTGGCCATCGAGGCCAGGATGTCCAGGAACTTCTGCCCGACCTTGCCCTCCAGGTTGTCCAGGGCCACCAGGAGCCTGTCGCCCAGGAGAGCGGGCAGGTCTCTGGGGTCGCGGTCTAGGGCGCTGCCCACCGTGACCTCGAAGCCAGGCCCCAGCAGCAGCAGGCCCAGGGCGCGGGCCAGGGTGGTCTTACCGGAGCCAGGCGGCCCCTTGAAGAGCGCCAGGGGAGCCGTAGGCACCAGGTGGCGCAGGGGCACCGAAAGCAGGTATGCGGCCAGGAACAGGGACGCCCCCTCCTTCTGACCTGGCGGCAGGGGCAGGACCTCCTGTAGCACCTGGGGCAGCAGGGCGCGGTCTCCCACTTCTAGCACCCCCTGGAAGGCACCTGCGGGGACGATGCCGTCCTCCACCCAGACGCCTAAGGCGCCACCAGGAAGCCCCTGGACTTTTACCCCACCGTTGGGGTGCCGCCAAACCCGTTCAGGCGCTACAAGATAGCACCATGCCTCCCCCTGTGCTCCCACCATCACCGCACCGTCGAGAGGGCACCAGCGACGCACCACCCGCAAGACAGAGAGCCTGAGCTCGCCCTGCTGTTCGGCGTTCGCCAACCAGGTCGCCTCCTGCTCCCCCAACACCCTGGAGCCTCTGGGGCCGTCCTGTTCGACGTAGCGCCCGTCCGAGAGCTTGGCGAACCGGAACTCGAATAGGGCAGTAGCTCGCAGGGAGCTATGCTGTTGCATGGCCCTCTCCCCCCTGCTTGGCCAGTTCGGCCAGGGCCTCCTGGATGCGGCGGCGCTCCTCGGCGCTCAGGCCCCTGCCACCCGTCAGGGCCTCCCACACCCTGCGGTAGGGGACGCCCGCTCTCCTGGCGACCTCGGCCACGCTGACGCGACGGCCATCGGGCATCCTCAACGCCATGACATGACCTCCTCTCTGGCCGCCGCCCTGGGGGAGAGAGCATTGCAAACGCAATGCTTTTGTGCTAGCGTGGAGGACGGGAAGAGACCGGCGGCCCAACCGTCTTCCCGCCTCCGCCTAGCGCTCCGCGCAGGGCGGGGGTCCTTTTAATTTCTGCCCTCAGTTTACCACACACTCCTACCCCTGGGCAAGAACGAAAGGGCGAGCGGCTAAAACGGTTTAGCCTATCGGGCCTGCGGGAGCTAACGGCAGCTATACCACTTGCCTTCTCGGTCGTTCCAGGCCTGCGCCGGTAGCGGTCGTCCGACGGTAGCGGCATCGTAACAGGCTATAGGGCCAAGCGACAGTCCCCTTCCGCCGCCCACCGCGCCGACAGGCCAGCATATGTCACTTTGGGACTGGCCATATTGGACGGTAACACAGCCGTTCAGTATAGTGCCTTGCCCCGCTTGCTGCGTCACCAGGCGCTTCCCGATCACGATGGGTTCCTGCTGCTGTGCTGACAGGGCGGGCGGTGGGGCTACCGGCTGAGGGGATGGCTCCCTGCCCGTCAGCCACGCCAGGCCTCCCTCCCGCACCGACACCAGGCCGATGACGGCCCCCGCCCCCACGGCCACGCAGGCCAGGAGCGCTAACCCAATCGGCAGGGGTTTCATCGTGCCCGCCTCGAAGGTAGCTTGGCCCCATTATGGGCCAGTAGCTACCCACGTCAAGACCCCCGCCCTCACCCAGCACCCCCAACGCTCCCCCCAGCGCCCCGTTCACCCTTGCCCACGGTTCCCCGTCACCCGCCCAGGGCCTGGTTCAGGAGACTAGCAAGCCTCCTCTCCCCCTCGGCCAGGTGGTGGGCGTAGACGTCCAGGGTCATGTTGGCCGAGGCGTGCCCCAGCCTCCTCTGGGCCGTTTTAACGTCCACGCCCAGGTGCACCAGGAGGGAGGCGTGGGCATGGCGCAGGTAGTGGGCCGGCCTGCGTGGGACGCCTGCCCTCTCGCACAGCCCCGTCATCTTCTCGCTGATGCGCTTGCTGTAGGGCGGCCTCTCCCGCCAGAAGACGTAGACCCCCTCCCTGGGGAGCCTCGAAAGGAGGGAGACGGCAAGGGCAGGGAGGGCCACCGCCCGCTCCCCTGCCTTCGTCTTGGGCCTGCCGACGTGCCACTCGCTCCCTACCCAGGTGACGCTGCGCCTCACCGTGAGGGTGGCAGCGGCCAGGTCCACGTCGTCCCACCGGAGGCCCAGGGCCTCCCCAGGGCGCAGGCCCGTCGTGAGCATGAGGGCCAGCATCTGGGCGATGGGGCTGGGGTCGCTGAGGGCGCAGGAGAGGAAGCGGCGCATGTCCTGTAGCGTCCAGTCCCTGGCCTCCCTAGGCTGGTGCCTGGGCCTGGGCACCCTTGAGCAGGGGTTGGAGGCCAGGAGGCCCATGCGCAGCGCCTCGTTGAGGCAGGCGTGGAGGGCCACGTAGGCCAGCTCCCTGGTCCTCGACCCCACGTCCAGGTGGCCCAGGGCGACGGCTATGTGCCATGGCTCCAGGCGGGAGAGCCTGGCCCTTCCCAGCCGCAGCAGCAGGGGCGCCAGGGCCTGGCGGTAGCGGCGCAGGGTGGAGGGACGCCACCCGCCCCTCTCCAGCCACTCCCTGGCCCACTCCTCCAGGGTGAGGCGTGAGGGCGGCGCTAGCTGGCCCGCCTGGTGGCGCAGCAGCAGGGCCTGGAGCCTCTCCCTGCACTCCTGCCTGGTCCTGCCCGACACCCAGTAGCGGTGGCCTGCGATGCGGATGCACGCCTCCCACCTGCCCCGCCTCTGGACGTAGCTCCCCTCGTGGTTGGCCCTGCGCTTCACGGCTCCCCCCTTCGGCGGAGCGGGGGCCGTCCAGCCATTTTCCAGCCATTTGCGGCCCGGGCGGGCCCGCTTGACAACGGCCGCCCTTAGGGGGCTAAATTGTATCTGGGCCGCTAGCTCAATTGGCAGAGCGGCGGACTCTTAATCCGCGGGTTCCGGGTTCGACTCCCGGGCGGCCCTCCAAGCCCCTGAGCTGTCGCTCTGGTCGCTGTTGCTGCTGCGGTCGCGTGGGGAAGTGTCGGAACTGGTAGACGAGCGTGACTTAGGATCACGTGCCGTAAGGCGTGCGGGTTCGAGTCCCGCCTTCCCCACCAGCCAGATCCCGGTTGGAAGTCCGTCCCAGATGCCCCTTGCCTAAGGCTGTCGTCGGCCCGACCATGCTCGGGGCGCAGGGCGATGGCCTTGTCTTGCCCTGGCGCCTTTCCCAATAGACGGCCGATTGCCAAGGGTGGCTGGGGCCACTAAAATATGGGCCACGAGACCCGGGCCGGCCGGTGGCCGGCGAGAGGAGGGGCCGTGGCTGAGCCACTGCTGAGCGTCCGTGACCTGCGCACATACTTCTACACTGACGAGGGTGTGGTCCGGGCGGTGGACGGCGTCTCCTTCGATGTCTATCCCGGGGAAATCGTGGGCTTGGTGGGGGAATCGGGCTGTGGCAAGACGGTCAGTGCCCTCTCCATCCTGCGCCTCATCCCCCAGCCGCCGGGCAAGATCGTCTCGGGCGAGATCTGGTTTGAGGGCCAAGACCTGTTGAAGCTGGACGACGAGGGCATCCGCCAGATCCGCGGCAACAAGATCGGCATCGTCTTCCAGGAGCCCATGACCTCCCTCAACCCCGTGCTCACCATCGGCCGACAGTTGACGGAGCCGTTGGAAGTGCACCTGAAGATGGACAAGGCCAGCGCTAGGCGTCGGGCCGTCCAGCTGCTGGAGATGGTGGGGATCCCGGAGCCAGAGCGGCGCATCGACCACTACCCTCACCAGTTCTCGGGCGGCATGCGGCAGCGTGTCATGATCGCCATGGCCCTGGCCTGTAACCCCCGCCTGCTCCTGGCGGATGAGCCGACCACCGCCCTCGATGTGACCATCCAGGCCCAGATCCTGGAGCTGATGACCAGGCTAACGCGCGAGCTGGGGACCGCCGTCATCATCATCACCCACAACCTGGGGGTGGTGGCGCGCTACGCCGACCGGGTGAACGTGATGTATGCGGGGAAGATCGTGGAGTCGGCCACGGCCCAGGAGTTGTACCATCGGCCACGCCACCCTTACACCCTGGGCCTGTTACGGTCGGTCCCCAGGCTGGACCAGCCCCGAAAGGCCAGGTTGGACCCCATCGAGGGGTTCCCTCCCGACCTGGTGCACATGCCGCCTGGCTGCGCCTTCCAGCCGCGCTGCCGCTTCGCGGTGGAGCGCTGCAAGGTGGAGGCGCCACCGTTGATGCTGGTGGGCGAGAACCATCTGTCGGCCTGCTGGGAGTGGCAGCGTCTCGCCCAACAGGTAGAGGCCCCCACTCCCGCCTCTTAGCGACGGGCCGAAAGGAGAAGCGATATGTCCCTGCAGACCACCGGACAGCAACAGCCTAGCGCCACCGTCGGCGACAACGTCCTGGTGTCCATCCAGGACGTCAAGATGCACTTCCCGGTGACAGCAGGCATCATTTTCCAGCGGCGGGTGGGCACCATACGGGCAGTGGACGGCGTCACCTTCGACATAAGGCGGGGCGAGACGGTGGGGCTGGTGGGGGAGTCGGGCTGCGGCAAGACGACCCTGGGGCGCTGCATACTGATGCTGTACCGTCCCACAGCGGGCCGCATCATCTTCGAGGGCCGCGACCTGACGGCCATGAAGCCGGGAGAGATACGGCGCATGCGCCGGCGCATGCAGATGATCTTCCAGGACCCCTACGCGTCCCTCAACCCGCGCATGACGGTGGGCAGCATCATCGCCGAGCCCATGATCATCCACGGCCTGGCCAAGAACCGCAAGGAGCGTAGGGAGCGGGTGGAGGAGTTGATGCGGGTGGTCGGGCTCAATCCCTTCTACGCCAACCGCTATCCTCACGAGTTCAGCGGTGGCCAGCGCCAGCGCATAGGCATCGCGCGGGCGCTGGCGGTCCAGCCCAGCTTCATCGTGGCCGACGAGCCGGTCTCGGCCCTGGACGTCTCCATCCAGGCCCAGATCATCAATTTGCTGGAGGAGCTGCAGGAGCGGTTCCAGCTGACCTACCTGTTCATCGCCCACGACCTGTCGGTGGTGCGGCACATCAGCAACCGGGTGGCCGTGATGTACCTGGGCAAGGTGATGGAGCTGACGGACCGGGACGAGCTGTATGCCAACCCCCTGCACCCTTACACCAAGGCCCTCCTCTCGGCGGTCCCGGTCCCGGATCCGGCGGTGGAGGCCAAGCGCGAGCGCATAATCCTGCACGGGGAAATTCCCAGCCCCATGCGGCCGCCGCCGGGCTGCGTGTTCCACACCCGTTGTCCCATAGCCATCGACGAGTGCCGGACGCGGGTGCCGGAATGGCGCAACGTTGGCACCGCCGACCGGCCCCACTGGGTGGCCTGTCACCGAGTCATCGGCGGCAAGCTGGACGGCTGGACCGGCGTCCGGCCCGACAACGCCCGCTGAAACGATCCCCAGGACAGGCCCCAATGGCGAGGGGCGCGATGGCGCCCCTGCGCGCTGACGGCCCCACGCGGCCCCAAGGCCAGGCTGTCCTGATCTAGGCCCAGCCTTTCCGCAACCAGCCCCTCGGCTCCCCGACGTACCGCCATCTTGCGGGTTCCGGCCAAGGAGGGCTGCGCACTCGCGCAGCGCCCTTGCCGGCGGCCTGGAGAGGGCCGGGCCGCCTGGCCAGAAGGCTTGCGACGGCTGCAGCGGCCCCCGGAGAGGCCTGGTCTTGATACTCGTGCACGAGTATAATGCGAGTATAGCACGAGTATGCCCTGGCAACGGTCGCGCCTCGCCCCGTACGGGTCGGTTCGGGCCTTCCTCCGCTTCCTGCAGGCGGCGCGGCAGCACGGCTGGCCGCAGCGGGTGGATCTGGGCCTGCTAGAGGCCATGGGGCTGAGAGGAGGTTCCGCCTGGGAGGTGCTGGTAGCGCTGCGCTTCTTCGGCCTTGTGGACCCCGCTACCGATTCGCCGACTGAGCGTTATGCTTTGCTCTTGCAGCAATGGCCGAAGGTGAGGGAAGGGGTTAGAGAGGCTATCCATAACGCATATGCGGGCGCCCTCGGCGACGAGGGGTGGCTGGGACGTCCGGAGGGCGAGCTGGAGCGCATGCTGTCTGCACGTTATGGAGGGGCGCTTGCTAGGCGGCAGGCGCGCTTTGCTCTGGGAGTGGCGCGGGCGCTAGGGCTGCCGGTCGCCGAGCCGCCGCGGAGGCGGCTGGGCGGCCCGGGGTTGGAGCCAGGGGCGGTTGGTGGCGCGGGGGCTGCGGTAGGGGAGGGGGAGATGGGCGGTGGGGTGTCGGCAAGAGATCGGCCAGACGGTGGGGAGATAGCGCTACGGAGGCGCTATGTGGAGGTCTTGTTGCGGCGACTGGAGCGGGCGGACCCGCGGGAGGCCGTCCGCCTGGAGCGGCGTATCGAGGCGCTGCTGGCGGGTCGCGGCGAGCGGCGAGGGGTGCTCGCAGCCCTGGCTGCCCTGGTCCGGCCGTTCCGGCGTCGCCGGCGGCGCTAGCGCTCCAGCCGTAGAAGGGCCAGGAAGGCCTCCTGTGGTATCTCCACGCGGCCGATGCGACGCAGGCGTCGCTTCCCCTCCTTCTGCTTCTCCAGCAGCTTCTTCTTGCGGGTGACGTCGCCCCCGTAGCACTTGGCCAGGACGTTCTTGCGTAGGGCGCGGATGGTCTCGCGGGCGATGACCCTGCCCCCGATGGCTGCCTGGATAGGGACGTCGAAGAGCTGTCGCGGTATCAGCTCCTTCAGCCTCTCCACCAGCGTGCGGCCCACCTGATAGGCCCGCTCGGCCGGTACCAGCAGGCTGAGGGCGTCCACCGGCTGGCTGTTCACCAGCACGTCCAGCTTGACCAGCCTGCCGGGCCGGTAGTCGGCGAGGGAGTAGTCCATGCTGGCATAGCCCTGGGTCCGGGACTTGAGTTGGTCGTAGAAGTCCACCAGCATCTCCGACAGGGGTATGCGGTACTCCAAGAGGACCCGCCGTTCGCCCTCGCGGACCTGGGGCCCCTGGTCTAGGTATTCCAGGCGCACGAACTCGCCCCGACGGGAGGTGACCAAGTCCATGACGGCGCCTATGTAGCGCTCGGGGGTGATGACCGACAGGTGCATCCACGGCTCCCGTATCTCGGCGATCTTGGTGGCCGGGGGCAGCTCGGCGGGGCTGCGGACCGCCAGTTCCTGGCCGTCGGTGGTCACTACCCGGTACTCAACGCTGGGGGCGGTGGCCAACAGGTCCAGCCCGAACTCCCGCTCCAGCCGTTCTTGGACGATGTCCATGTGCAGAAGGCCCAGGAAGCCGCAGCGGAAGCCCGGCCCCAGGGCGAGGGAGGACTCGGGCTCGAAGGTGAGGGCGGCGTCATTGAGCTTCAGCTTCTCCAGGGCGTCCCGCAGCGCCTGGTATTCCTCGGCGTCGGCGGGGTACAGTCCTGCGAAGACCATGGGCTTGGGCGGGCGATAACCGGGCAGGGGCTCGGCGGCGGGCGCATCGTCCCAGGTGATGGTGTCACCCACTCGGCAGTCGCCCACCGTCTTGAGGCCGGTGGCCACATAGCCCACCTCCCCCGCCGTGAGGCGGTCGCTGGGGGTGGGCGAGGGCCGGAAGAAGCCGACCTCCAGAGGCTCCACGCGGCGGCCGGTGGCCATCAGGCGCAGGGGCCGGCGGCCGTCCAGGTGCCCGTCCACGACGCGCACATAGGCAATGACGCCCTTGTAGGGGTCATACTTGGAGTCGAACACCAGCGCCCGCAGGGGGGCGTCGGGCCGGCCCGAGGGGGGCGGGATACGCCGCACCACCTCCTCCAGCAGCTCCGGCACGCCGGTGCCGTCCTTGGCCGAGACGAAGAGGACCTCCTGGCGATGGAAGCCGAAGGTGTCGCACAGCTCCTGGGCCACCCGCTCGGGGTCGGCAGCGGGTAGGTCTATCTTGTTCACTACGGGGATGATGGTCAGGCCCTGCTCCAGGGCCAGGAAGAAGTTGGCCAGGGTCTGGGCCTCGATGCCCTGGGAGGCATCCACCAACAGCAGGGCGCCCTCGCAAGCGGCCAGGGCGCGGGAGACCTCGTAACTGAAGTCCACGTGGCCGGGGGTATCGATGAGGTTGAGCTCGTATTGCAGGCCGTCGCTGGCCCGGTAGGTCATGCGCACAGCCGAGGCCTTGATGGTGATCCCCCGCTCCCGCTCCAGGTCCATGTCGTCCAGCACCAGCTCGCCGGCCTCCCGCGGCGAGAGAGTGCCCGTGGCCTCCAGGAGGCGGTCGGCCAGGGTCGACTTGCCGTGATCGATGTGGGCGACGATGCAGAAGTTGCGTATCAGCCCCTGCTCCATACCAAGGCCATGGTATCAGAGCGGGGACGACGGGACGAAGGCGCTAGCCCGGGGGACCGCCGCCCAGGTTGACGCAACCGGGGACCTGCTCGTGTAGTCCGTCGGGCTCTATGGTGGCCAACAGACGGCCGTTGCGGTCGTAAATGCGGGCCTCCACCATCACGTTGCCGTTAGGGAGGCGCTCAATGGTCAGCAGCACCTCCCCCCTTTCGTCAGTCACCTCGACGCGTCGGTACTGGTCACGTCCGATCTCGATCAATGCCTGCCTCCCCGACGGGTGGTGGTCAGATGAGCACCAGGTCCTCTCCGCCGTCCACGCAGATGACGTTCCCCGTGAGCCAGGGGGACTCGTCCTGGCTGAGGGCGACGATGGCCCGGGCCACGTCCTCGGGCGTGGTGATGCGCCCCCCCGGATTGTAGTGGGCGGCGAACTCCAGCATCCGCTCGTGACCGGGTATCTTGCGCAGGGCGGGGGTATCGGTGACGCCGGCCTGGATGGCGTTGACGGCGATGCCACGGCGGGCCAGCTCCACCGCCAGGTGCTTCACGTGGTACTCCAGGGCCGCCTTGGCGGCGCCCACCGGGCCGTAGTTGGGAAAGACGCGGTGGGACCCGGCGCTGGTCATGGCGAAGACCTTGCTCCCCGGCCCCAGCAGCCCCAGGTAATACATGTCCTGGACCCAGTAGACCAGGCTGTGGGCCATCACGTCCAGCGTCATCTCCATCTGGCTACGGCTGACAGCCTCGGCACGGTCGACAGGCACGTAGGGACGAAGGGTACCGAAGGCCAGGGAGTGGAGCAGCACCCGCACATGCTCGCCCTCGGGCACCCTTCTGCGCACCTCCTCCAGCACCTGTCGCCGCTTGGCATCGTCGGCAGCGTTGGTGTTGAAGAAGACGGCCTCGCAGCCCAGGTCCTGGATCTGGGCCTGGATGCGCTGGGCATTGGGGAGGGTCGCCCTGGTGTCCAGGTGCACGCCGAAGATGTTCATGCCCTGGCGGGCCAGCTCCAGGGCGGTGGCGGCGCCGTGGCCGCTGGAGGCGCCCAGCACCAGGGCCCATTTGCCTTTAAGGGGAGCCATCTTCCCTTCCCTCCTGCTGGCCAGCAGGGGAGACCTCCTCCTGCGGCCGCAGCCCCAGGGCGGCCTCGATGCAGCCGCGCAGGGTCTGGGCCAGGGCCATGCGGTCGAAGGTCGGGTTGAGGTCTCCCACTGGTGGCAACAGTAACAGGCGTCCCCCGTTAAGGGCAAG
>DATLZD010000051.1:0-5304 GCA_035574155.1 Dehalococcoidia bacterium
GGCGCCCTGGCCACGGGCATCTTCGCCACTTCGCTGGTGACCCAGACGGCAGGCTTCCAGGGCGGCATCGGCGGGGCGATAGACGGGCGGCCGGAGCAGATCCTGGCCCAGCTGTCGGGGATCGGCGCCACCTGGGGTTACTCGTTCGTCATGACCTTCGTCATCCTGAAGCTCTTGGACTGGACTCTGGGCATCAGGGTGAGCCCGCGGGAGGAGCTGCTGGGTGTGGACCTGGCCCAGCACGGCGAGCGCGCCTATGCCAGGTGAGCCATGAAGAAGGTCGAGGCCATCATCCGGCCAGAGAAGCTGGGCGACGTCAAGGACGCCCTGGACCGCCTGGGCATCATGGGCCTCAACTTCGTAGAGGTCAGGGGACGGGGCCGCCAGCGCGGCCAGACTTACTGGCGCGGCGCCGCCTCCTATCTGGCCGACACCCTCCCCAAGCTCAAGCTGGAGGTGGTGGTCAGGGACGAAGACGTGGAGCGGGTGGTGGACGCCATCATCAAGGCCGCCTGGACCGGCGACGTCGGCGACGGCAAGATCTTCGTCCTGCCGGTGGAGGAGGTCAGCCGCGTGCGCACGGGGGAGAGGGGAGAAGATGCCATTTGAGGTGCGCACCCGCAAGAACCTGGACTGGCACGAAGGCGACGAGTCCTCCCCCCGCTACTTCCTGGAGGTAGACCTGAGCCCGGTTCTCCCCGGCAGCGGGCGGGTGGCCCGCCTGCCAGTGCGCTGGCGGCGCAACCGCGGCCACCCCATCCTCAAGGAGGTCTACTGGGTGGAGGTGGCGGGCATGCGGGTGGAGAAGGGGAACCTGGCCGCCCTGGAAGCCTGCCGTCTGGGTCACCAGCGAAGTGGCGAAGATGCCCGTGGCCAGGGCGCCCCAGGTGCCGCCCATGCCGTGCACCGCCCACACGTCCAGGGAGTCGTCCACGTCCAGCCAGTGCTTAACCCGCGCCGCCCCGTAGCAGATGACCCCCGCCCCGGCGCCGATGATGAGGGCCGGCAGGATGTTGATGTAGCCGTCGGCGGCGTCCCAGGCCCCCACGAAGCCCGAGGCGGGGGTGATGGCCACCAGCCCCGCCACCGCCCCCGTGGCGGCGCCGGTGACGCTGGGCACCCCCTGGTAGAGCCAGCTCATGGCCAGCCAGGCCAGGGCAGCGGCGGCCGCCGCCGTGTTGGTCACCACGAAGGCGTTGGCCGCCGAGGCGCCGGCGGCCACGGCGCTGCCGGCGTTGAAGCCGAACCAGCCGAACCAGAGCAGGGCCGCCCCCAGCACCACGTAGGGGACGTTGTGGGGCTCCATGGGCATCCGCCCCAGCCCCAATCGCTTGCCGAAGGCCAGGGCCGCCGCCAGCGCCGCGATGCCCGAGTTGATATGGACGACGGTGCCGCCGGCGAAGTCGTAGGCGCCCAGGCCGCCCAGGGTGCCCAGCCAGCCGTTCTGCGCCCACACCCAGTGGGCCACCGGCGCATAGACCAGCGTCAACCACAGGACGGTAAAGACCAGAAAGGTGCCGAACCTGGCCCGCTCGGCAAAGGCGCCCGTTATCAGGGCCGGCGTGATGATGGCGAACATCATCTGGAAGGCCATATAGGCCAGATGGGGCACGGTGGGGGCGTAAGGGGCGGGCGCACTGCCCACGTTGCGCAGGCCGAACCAGGAGAGGTCGCCGATGAAGCCTCCGTGGTCGGGCCCGAAGGCCAGGGAGTAGCCCCACAGCACCCAGATGACGCTCACCAGGGCGATGATGACGAAGCTCTGCATCATGGTGGCCAGGGCGTTCTTCTCCCGCACCAGGCCCCCGTAGAAGAAGGCCAGGCCTGGGGTCATGAGCATCACCAGGGCAGCCGAGGCCAGCACCCAGGCCGTATCGCCGCTGTCCACCTGCGCGGGCATGGGCCACCCCCCGAGGCAGAAAGGGAAATGATCCCCGCTCTCCTCGCCATACCTGCTAGCAACTGGGCGGGGCTTGAGACAGCTATAGATTGCGCCTGCGAAAAGGGGCCAATATTACGGGCAGGTTACGGTCTCGTTGCAGGTTTGTTACCGAGGGCTACTCGCGGAAGTGCTCGCTTATGTAGCGGTCGGCGGCGATGGCTGCCGTGGCCCCGTCGCCGGCGGAGGTGACCACCTGACGGGCAGCGTTCTTCCGCACGTCTCCGGCAGCGAACAGGCCCGGCAGCCCCGTCTCCATCCACTCGTTGACCACGATGTGGCCACCGTTGTCCATGGGCACCAGCCCCTTCAGCCAGTCGGTGTTGGGGTGGTGGCCGATGAATATGAACACCGCCTTCACCGGCAGGACCGTCTCCTCGCCGGTGACGACGTTGCGCAGGCGCGCTCCTTCCACTGCCTCCTCGCCCAGGATCTCCGTCACCACCGTGTTCCAGATGAAGTGCATCTTGGGGTTGGCGAAGGCGCGCTCCTGCAGGATCCGGCTGGCTCGCAGCTGATCGCGCCGGTGGATGACATAGACCTTGGCCGCGTAGCGGGCGGTGAAGAGGCCCTCGTCCATGGCGGCGTCGCCGCCTCCCACTACTGCCACCTCCTCGTCCTTGAAGAAGGCGGCGTCGCAGGTGGCGCAGTAGGAGACGCCGCGGCCGGTGAGCCGCTCCTCGCCCGGCACGCCAAGGCGGTTGTAGTCGGCTCCGGCGGTGATGATGACGGCCTTGGCGACGAACTCTTCTTCGTCGGTGCGGACGACCCACTTGCCGTCGGCCTGCTCCAGGCCGGTGGCGGCCACGTAATGGGTCTCCAGGCCGTAACTTTCGGCCTGGCGCAGCATGGCCTGGGCCAGGTCGAAGCCGCCTATGCTCTCGATGCCGGGGTAGTTCTCGATGGTCTCGGTGAGGGAGATCTGGCCGCCGATGACCCCCTTCTCCAGCAGGGCCGTGCGGCGGCGGGCGCGGGCCGCATACAGGCCGGCGGCCAGCCCTGCTGGGCCGCCGCCGACGATGACGATGTCATACTCCAGGGCCATGGGGCCTCTCGGCGCCTCGGGGGCCCTAGGCCAGGGCCTTCTCCAGCACCTTCTTCAGCTCGCTCTTGGGGCGGAAGCCGATGACCTGGGCCACCGGCTCGCCTCCCTTGAACACCAGCAGCGTCGGGATGCTGCGGATGCCGTAGCGCACGGCCGTGTCCACATTGTCGTCGGTGTTGACCTTGACGAACTTGACCTTGCCGTCATACTCCTGGGCCAGCTCCTCCACGATGGGGGCCACCATGCGACAGGGGCCGCACCAGGGCGCCCAGAAGTCCACCAGCACCGGCAGGTCGGACTTGAGCACCTCCTGCTCGAACTCGGCGTCGGTCACGTCCTTGGGCTTGGCCATCGCCCGCTCCTCCCACTCGCTTCTGTCTCTCCCACCCCTGGGGGTGCTATCTTTAGGATAGCATAGCTGGGTCAGGCCATGCCACTTTACATCTTCTACGGCCAGGACACCTTCTCCCTGCGGGAGGCGGTAGACCAGCTGCGGCAGCGGCTGGATGCCGACGGCTCCCTCTGGGCCAACACCGTGTCCCTGGACGGGGTCAGGCTGCGGCCCCAGGAGCTGCTGGAGGCCTGCCAGGCCACCCCCTTCCTGGGACCCCACCGCCTGGTGCTGGTGCGGGGCCTGTTGGGCCGCTTCCAGGGCGAGGGGCGGCGGCGTCCTCAGGCCTTGGGCCCATGGCAGTCCCTGGCCGAGGCCCTGCCCGGGATGCCCGCCAGCACCCACCTGGTGCTGGTGGAGGAAGGCCCCCTGGACGCCTCCAACCCCCTTCTCTCGCTCCTGCGGCCCCATGCCCAGGTGCAGGAGTTCAGCCCCATCAGCGGCCAGGAGCTGACCCGCTGGCTGGCCCGTCGCTGTCGGCACCTGGGCCTGCGCCTCAGCGACCGCGCCGCGGCCCTCCTGCTCCAGCTCCTGGGCAACGACCTGTGGGCGCTGGCCTCGGAGCTGGAGAAGTTGGCCGTCTATGCCAACGGCCAGATGGTGCGGGAGGCAGACGTGCGCCTGCTGGTGACGCCGGCACGGGAGGCGAGCGTCTTCGACCTAACGGCAGCCGTTTCGGAGGGGCGCCACCGGGAGGCCCTGCGGCTGCTGCGCGAGCTCCTGGCCCAGGGAGAGGAACCCCTGGTGCTGCTGGCCCTCCTCCACCGCCAGCACCGGAGGCTGCTGCTGGCCCGTTGGCTATCGGAGAGGGGGGCAGGAGAGGGGGAGGCGGCGCGAGAGCTGGGGCTGCCACCTTGGGCCGCCCGACGGGCCATGGTGCAGGCCCGTCGCCTACCCCTCTCCCGCCTGAGGGCCGCCTATCGTCGCCTGCTGGAGGCCGATGCGGCCATCAAGCGCGGGAAGATGGCCCCGGAGGTAGCTCTGGAGACGCTGGTCTACGACCTGGCAGCCCTGGGCGCCGGCTAGCCCTGTTCCAACTCGAAGGCCCGGTGCAACGCACGCACGGCATCAGCCACCCGTGCAGCGTCGATCAGGCAGGTGATGCGGATCTCGCTGGTGGTGATGAGCTCGATGTTGATGCCTGCCTCGTAGAGGGCGCGGAACATGCGGGCGGCGTAGCCCGGGGCGCTCTGCATACCCGCCCCTACCACGCTCACTTTCGCCAGGTGGTCGTCGGTCAGGACGGCGCTGGCCCCTACCTCCCGGGCAATGGGCATCACCAGCTCCGCCGCCCGCTTCAGGTCAGCCCGGGAGACGGTGAAGGTCAGGTCCGTGAGACGTTCGACGCTGGCGTTCTGGACGATGGTGTCCACACTGATGCCGGCCTCGGCCAGGGGGCCGAAGATGGCGGCGGCGATGCCCGGCCGGTCGGGGACGCCGCGGATGGTGATGCGGCCCACGTCGGCGTCGTGGGCGATGCCCATGACCCGGTTGCGCTGCTCCATCTCCTCACCGCCTTCGCATATGAGGGTGCCGGGGGCATCGCTGAAGCTGGAGGCGACATAGATAGGGACCTTGTAGACCCAGCCCAGCTCCACTGCCCGGCTGTGCATGACGCGGGCGCCTTGGCTGGCCAGCTCCAGCATCTCCTCGTAGGAGATGCGGTCCAGCTTACGGGCGCGGGGCTCCAGGCGAGGATCGGCCGTAAATATGCCCTCCACGTCGGTGTAGATCTCGCACCGCTGGGCGCCCAGGGCTGCCGCCAGGGCCACCGCCGTGGTGTCGGAGCCACCCCGTCCCAGGGTGGTGATGTCCATCTCATCGGTGATGCCCTGGAAGCCGGCCACCACCGCCACCCGGCCCTCGGCCAGGTGGGCACGCACCCGGCTCGGGTCCACCCGCAAGATGCGGGCACGACCGTAGCGGCGG
>DATLZD010000052.1:0-45978 GCA_035574155.1 Dehalococcoidia bacterium
AACTCCTCCACGCTTACTTTAGCGTCCCTCTTCGCCTCAGGACAGGCCTGCGAGTCTTCAGGCCCTCTCCTTAACGTGGTAACCTATAACCGCCCGCAGCGCAAGTCCCGAAGGAGGTGCCAGCGTGGGCGCGCAGCAGCAGAGCGTGGTCACCCCCGAGCGATTCGCATCGGGCATGACCTGGGACGAATACCTCAACTCCATCAAGCGCAACCGGGACAAGTTCGAATACAACTATCGCGAGACCCAGCTCTCGGACGGGGACGTGCGGACCCTGAAGGAGCTGGTCTCCCTTCCCGATGGCCCGGCGAAGGTGCTGGCCCTGGGAGAGGACTGGTGCCCCGATGTCTTCCGCGGCCTGCCCGTCATGGCCAAGATGGCCCAGGCGGCGGGCATGGAGTTGCGCATCTTCCCCCGTGACCAGAACCTGGACATCATGAACGAGTTCCTGAACCAGGGCAAGTACCAGTCCATTCCCACCTTCGTCTTTTACACCCGAGACCATCGCTACATATGCCACTGGATCGAGCGACCGGCCCTGGCCAACCAGGAGATGCACCTGCTGGAGGAGATCCGCCGCCTGCGAGAGGAGGACCCCGAACGCGCCCGCCAGGAATACGAAGCTTTCCAGCAAGGGCCCGTGTGGGCACGCTGGCGCCAGGAGACGGTGCGCGAGATCATAGCCCTCCTGAAAGAGAAGTGCGGGCGCGCCTGAGGACGCTGCCCCAGGCCCTATAATGGGTCTTGGGCCGGGCCGCCAGGCCTCGGCCCCAGGAGGGGAGTGTAGTGGCCGAGGCGCCGCCGCCCTACGAGGTGCTGGAGCATACGGCCGATGTGAGGGTGGTGGCCCGCGGCCGCACTCTCGAGGAGCTGTTCGCTAACGCGGCCCTGGCCATGTCCCACCTCGTGGCCGAGCTGGACGGGGTGGCCGAAAGAGAGCGGCAGGAGCTGGAGGCCGAGGCCCACGACTGGGAGTCGCTGCTGGTGCGCTGGCTGAATGAACTGCTGTACTGGCTGGACGCCAAGAACATGCTCTTCCGCCGCTTCGAGATGCTGGAGCTGGCACCCTACCGCCTGCGGGCGGTGGCCTGGGGAGAGCGCCTGGACCCCCAGCGCCACCAGCTACGCGTGGGCATCAAGGGTGTCACGCGCCACCTGTTGCAGGTGAGCCACCAGGACGGCTGGTGGCAGGCGCAGGTCGTGTTCGACATCTGAACCGCCGTCGCCGGTAGAGGGGCAGAGCGTATGGCCTATCTGGACACGGGCAGGGTGCGCTTGTGGTACGACGTTCGCGGGGAGGGCTTCCCGGTCCTCTTCATCCACGGTGGGTTTGCCGGGCTGGGCTACCGGCTGCAGCCGCGCACTTACGAGTGGCTGGACGAGTTCTCCCCTCACTACCGTGCGGTGGTCTATCACCGCCGCGGCTGCGGCTGGTCTTCCCTGCCCAGCGATGGCTGGTCGCTGGCGGACCAGGTGGCCGACGCCCTGGCCATCCTGGACGCCCTGGGGCTGGAGCAGGCCCACATCATCGGCAGTTCGGCCGGGGGCCCCATCGCCCTGCTGCTGGCCCTGGAGCACCCCCAGCGGGTGCGCTCCCTGGCCCTGGCCAACACCGCTGCTTCCCTCTTCCGTCCCGAGGCCGACCGTGGCATCATCGCCGTCGTGCGGTCCGAACTGGACACGCTGCGCCGCGAGGGAGCCCTGGCCATGTTCCGACGTCGGCCTCTGGAGGCCCGGGTTTCCCTGGCCGCCCTTTGGGAGCGACCCGCCGCCGAGGCCTCCGGGCGGCTGGAGGAATGGTCGGCCGAGTACCGGCGACTGGCCGAGGAGGCCGCCGCCTCCCTGAGGGAGGAGGAGTGGGCACAGCTCTGCGCTGCCGAGGTGGAGAACATCGCCGCCTATCTCGACATCGACCTGCGGCCCCGTCTGGGCGAGGTGCGGGCGCCGGCCATTGTCGTTCACGGCGACGCCGACCGTGTGGTGCCCCTGGAGTGGGGCATCGAGCTGGCGCGAATGCTGCCCGCTGCAGAGCTGGCGGTGGTGCCCGGTGCCCCCCATGGCATCCTGGGGGACAGCGCCGAGGCCCGACGCCTGGTACTCGAGTTTTTCCTGCGGGTGGACGGCCGTTTGAGATGAGGTGGTGGTGAGCGATGGGCAGGGACTGGAAGAGGGTGCTGCAGAAGATAGACGACTGGCGCTGGCTGCTGCCCCAGGAGTACAAGCCGGGCATGAGAGTGCCGGGACTCATCTACGCTTCCGAGGAGATGCTGTCCCACATCGGCGAGGACATGGCCATCGAGCAGGTGGCCAACGTGGCCTTCCTCCCGGGGATCGTCGGCTACTCCCTGGCCATGCCCGACATCCACTGGGGGTACGGCTTCCCCATCGGCGGCGTCGCCGCCATGCGGGTGGAGGACGGAGTCATCTCGCCGGGGGGCGTCGGCTTCGACATCAACTGCGGAACCCGCGTCATCCGCACCGACCTGCGGGAGGAGGACGTGCGACCCAAGCTGCGGGAGCTGGTGAACCAGCTCTTCCGCGACATCCCCTCGGGGGTGGGCAGCGAGGGCTTGGTCAAGGTCTCCATGAAGGAGATCGACCAGGTGCTGGTGAAAGGCGCCCGCTGGGCGGTGGAGCAGGGCTACGGCTGGCCCGAGGACCTGGAGGCCATCGAAGGCGGCGGCGCGCTTCCCGGAGCCAACCCCGAGAAGGTGAGCCGTCGGGCCAAGGAGCGGGGACTGCCGCAGCTGGGAACCCTGGGCTCTGGCAACCACTTCCTGGAGGTCCAGGTCATCGACCATATCTACGATACCGAGAAGGCAGCAGTGATGGGCATCCACGAGCCGGGGCAGGTGGTGGTCTTCGTCCACTGCGGATCCCGCGGGCTGGGCCATCAGACCTGCGAGGACTACCTGGACGTGATGGAGGCTTCGGCCAAGCGCTACAACATCCACCTGCCCGACCGTCAGCTGGCCTGTGCCCCCATACGCTCCAGAGAGGGGCAGGACTACCTGGCGGCCATGACGGCGGCGGCCAACTTCGCCTTCTGCAACCGCCAGATCATCACCCACTGGGTGCGGCAGGCCTTCGGCCGCGTACTGGGCCGCGACCCCCGCGACATGGGCATGTATCTGGTCTACGACGTCGCCCACAACATCGCCAAGATAGAGCGCCACCGCTTCAACGGCCGCGAGCTGACGGTCTGCGTACACCGCAAGGGCGCCACGCGCGCCTTCGCCCCCGGACATCCCGACGTGCCCGCCCGCTACCGCAGCATCGGCCAGCCGGTGCTGGTGCCGGGCGACATGGGGAGATACTCCTTCCTGCTGGTAGGCACCCAGAGGGCCATGGAAGAGACCTGGGGCTCCACCTGCCACGGCGCCGGCCGCGTCCAGAGCCGTGCCGCCGCCAAACGCATGCTGAAAGGGGTGGACATCGCCGAGAAGCTGGCCGCCCGTGGCATCATCGTCCGCGCCCAGAACCGGGCGCTGCTGGCCGAGGAGGCCAGCGAGGCCTACAAGGACGTGGCCGACGTAGTGGAGGTCCTGCACGAGGCTGGCATCTCCCTGAAGGTGGCCCGCATGCGGCCCATCGGCGTGGTCAAGGGCTAACGTCTCGGCTCCTCGTCCTGGGCCAGGACGTGGGAGGGGAAGGGGACGCGGACCCCCTCTCGGAGGAACGCCTCCACCAGCCGTTGCCTCAGCACCCCCGACAGCTCCCATTGGCAGCCAGGGCGGGCCATGCCCCGCACCCTCAGCACGATGCCCTGGTCACCTACTGCCTCCACCCAGGCCAGGCGCGGCGCCTCCACCACGTGGTGTCCCCACGCTGGGTCGCGGGCCAGGGCCTCCCCCACGCCATCGACGATGCGCCGCACCCGCTCCAGGTCCTCGCCGTAGGCCACCCTCACCTCCAGGAAGATGCCGCCGCTGCCTCGGGTGTAGTTGGACACGGCGCCGATGAGGCTGTTGGGTATGGAGTGCAACACCCCGCTCCAGTCCCGCAGCACGGTGCGGCGCAGGCTCAGGTCCTCCACCACCCCTTGCAGGTTCCCCACAGCTATGTAGTCCCCCTTTCGGAACTGGTCCTCCACCAGGATGAAGATGCCGTTGATGACGTCTCTCACCAGTAGCTGGGCACCCAGGGCCAGGGCCACGCCGGTGATGCCGAGGCCCGTGAGGACGGCAGCGATGTTGATCCCCAGCTCAGGCAGGACCGTCAAGAGGCCGATGACGAACAGCACGGCCAGCACCAGCCAGTTGGCCGCCGAGGCCAGCGTCTCCACCCTGCGGCGAAAGTCCAGGTCCACCGCCGGGTGGGACAGGACGCGCCCCAGGATACGGGGGAAGACGAGCCGAAAGGCCAGGTAGACCAGGACCAGGGCAGCGACGATGCCCACGATGCGCAGGCCGTGGTCGAAGAACCAGTCCATGGCGTCCTCGCCGGTCACGGCGCCCCCTACGGCCCCAGGGGCTCCAGCCGGGCCAGGGACAGCAGGAGCTTCTTGATGCCCGCCTCCCCCTTGAAGGCCACGGTCACCAGGTGGTCATCGCCGGTGGGGGTGCATGAGACCACCACCCCCTCACCGAACCGTGGGTGGCGCACCCGGTCGCCAGCCCTGAAGACGGGGGCGTTGGCGCTGCCATCGCCGCCAGGGGAAGGGGCGGCATATACCTGGGACGGACGCCGGGGCTGGGCTGTCACCAGCAGGTGGGAGGGAATGTCGGCCAGAAAGCGCGAGGGCGGGTGGGGACCCCCGCGGCTGCGCCGGAAGGCCCGCACCAAGTAGAGCAGCTCCTTGGCACGGGTCATGCCCACGTAGCAGAGGCGGCGCTCCTCCTCCATCTGCTGCGGGTCGTCGAAGGAGCGTATGTGGGGCAACAGCCCCTCCTCCATGCCCACCATGAACACCACCGGGAACTCCAGACCCTTGGCGGCGTGCAGGGTGATGAGGGTCACGGCGTTGGCCCCCTCGTCGTAGCGGTCCACGTCCGTCACCAGGGCCACGTCCTCCAACAGGGCCGACAGGGCGTCCTGGGGCCTTAGCTCGTCGTAGGTGGCCGCCACCGACCGCAGCTCCTCCACGTTCTCCCACCGCTCCTCCCCCTGGGGCTCCGACAGGACGTAGGACCGGTAATCGGTAGCCTCGATGACGGCGTCCAGCAGTTGCGACAGGGGCATCTGGGGGGCCTGGGCAATGAGCTGATTGAGCAGGCCCAGGAACCGCAGCAGGGCACCCACCGCCCGCCGCTGGAAGCCAGGCCGGGGCGCGGAGACGGCCTCGGGGGCCGGCGTGTCCTTCTCCTGCTCGGCCAGGAGCTGCAGGGCGGCATAGAGGGGCACGCCCAGCCCCCGCGCCCAGCGCTGGAGCTCGAGGGCCGTCCGCTCGCCGATGCCCCGCGGCGGCACATTCAGGACCCTCAGCAGCGCCACCGAGTCAAAGGGGTTGTGCACCAGACGCAGGTAGGCGAGAAGGTCCTTCACCTCCCGCCGCTCGTAGAAGCGGATGCCCCCCACCAACCGGTAGGGGATGCCCCGGCGCAGGAAGGCCTCCTCCAGGGGCCGCGACTGGGCGTTGGTCCGGTACATGACGGCGAAGTGGCGATAGGGCCGACCCTCCTCCCGGGCCAGCCGCTCCACCTCCGCGGCCACGAAGGACGCCTCCTCCACCTCATCGAAGGCCTCGTAGACCACCGCCGGCAGCCCCGGGCCGTTCTCCGTCCACAGGTCCTTCTCCTTGCGCTGCCGGTTCTTGGCGATGACGTGCCGGGCGCAGTCCAGGATGGCCTGGGTGGAACGGTAGTTCTGCTCCAGCAGCACCACCTTCGCCTCGGGGAAGTCATGCTCAAAGCTGAGGATGTTGCGGATGTCGGCCGCCCGCCAGGTGTAGATGGACTGGTCGGGGTCCCCCACCACGCACAGGTTGCGGTGGGGCTCGCACAGCAGCCGGGCCAGGGCATACTGGGCCACGTTGGTGTCCTGGAACTCGTCTATGTGCTGGTAGAGAAAGCGCTCAGCATACTTGGCCCGCACGTCCTCGTGCTCCCGAAAGAGCTGGACGGTCCTGTTGAGCAGGTCATCGAAGTCAAGGGCCGATGCCTCCTCCAGGATGCGCTGGTAGACGGCGTAGACGCGGGCGGCCACCTCCTGGAAGTAGCTCTGGGCCAGGGCAGCCATGGCCTGGGGAGTGCGCAGCTCCGCCTTGGCCCGCGAGATGAGGGAGAGCACCGCCGCCGGCGGCACCCGCTTGCTGTCCAGGTCCAGCTCCGATAGGGCGCGCTTCACCGCCCCTACCTGGTCCTCCTCATCGTAGATCACGAAGGAACGGGGGACGCCGATGCGGTGCCCCTCGGCCCTCAGGATACGGGCACAGAGGGAGTGGAAGGTGCCGATGGCCATCTCCTGCCCGGCCGACTCCCCCACCAGCGCCAGGACCCGTTCCCGCATCTCCCGCGCGGCCTTGTTGGTGAAGGTGACGGCCAGAATGCGATAGGGCCTCACGCCACGATGGGCCAGCAGGTAGGCGATGCGATGGGCGATGACCCGCGTCTTGCCCGAGCCCGGCCCAGCTATGATGAGCAGCGGCCCCTCAGTGTGGGTGACTGCCTCCCGCTGGCGCGGGTTGAGGGGGTCGAGGATGGGGTCGCTCATGGCCTGCCCGCCATTCTAGCTCCTGTGGATGGTGGACACCAACGGTCGTGGTCCCGCCATAGGGGGCAACCGCCGCACTGGGGCAGCAGGTCAGCCACTCCCCTTGTCACGGGCAGGCCTGCCCTCCGCAGCAGGCCCGCCGCCAGGGCCAGGGGCAGGCCGACCACGTTGCAGTAGCAGCCCCGATAGGCGGCCACTGGCGCTAGGACCTCGTCCTGGATGGCGTAGGCACCGGCCTTGTCGAAGGGGGCGCCGCTACCGATGTAGGCCCGCAGCTCGGCTTCCTCGAACCGACGGAGGCGCACGCTGGTGACGGCGTGGGCCACCAGCGCCCGCCGGCCCCTGACCACCGCCACGGCCGTCACCACCCGGTGCCCCCGCCCCATCAGCAGGCGCAGCATCGCCTCGGCCTCGGTGGCATCGGACGGCTTGCCCAGCAGCCGTCCCCGCAGGGCCACTATCGTGTCGGCAGCCAGCACCACGGCGCCCGGGTGTCTCTGGGCCACAGCGAGGGCCTTGTGCCGCGCCAGGCGCCGCGCCACGGCCGGCACGTCCGGCGAGCGTTCGGGTAGCATCTCGTCCACGTCCGGTGGGTCCACGGAGAAGGGGACTCCCAGCAGCGCCAGGAGCTGCCTCCGTCGGGGCGAGGCCGAGGCCAGCACCAGGCAGGGGGTGCTCATGAAGGCTCCAGGGTGGCCACGCACTCGATGTGGTAGGTCTGGGGGAACATGTCCACGGGCGTCACGTCCAGCAGCCGGTAGCCACCGTCGCAGAGGCGGCGCAGGTCCCGGGCCAGGGTGGCCGGGTCGCAGGACACGTAGACGACCCGTCGGGGACGCAGCCGCAGCACCCCCTCGATGGCCTTGGGATGACAGCCCACCCGCGGTGGGTCGAGAATGACGGCGTCGGGGGTCACCCCCAGCTCCGCCAGCACTGTCTCTACCTTTCCCCGGCGGTAGAGGACGTTGCCCACCCCCATCAGGTTGTGCAGGGCATCCTCCACCGCGGCCGCCGATTCCTCAATGGCGATGACGCGACGCGCCTGCGGTGCCAGCAGCACCGCAAAGGTGCCCACCCCAGCGTAGGCGTCCAGCAGCAGCTCGCTGCCGCTGAGCTGGAGCCGCTCCCGGACTAGCTCCACCAGCCGTTCCGCCTGGACGGTGTTGGTCTGGAAGAAGGAGGCGCCAGATATGCGAAAGCGATGGCCCAGCAGCTCCTCCTCGTATGCCCTCTGCCCGGAGGGTATGGACGGCTCCACCTGTCGCAGGTCAGGGTGGATGAGGAACTGGCCGGTGTTGAAGCCGTAACGGACCGCCACCTGGTGGCACCCCTTGGCCTTGCCCTGAAAGTGTCCCAACACCTCGTTGATGAAAGGGTGCATCAGGAGGCAGCGCTCGATGCGCACAAAGCGGTAACCGTGGCCAGGGCGGGAGACGAAGCCAAGATGTCCCTCCTCGTCCACCGAGAAGCGGGCGTGGTTGCGGTAGCCGTAGGGCAGCGGCGAGGGGACGGTGGGCGAAACGGGAGGGTCGTCGAACTTGCCGATGCGCCGCAGCTGTTCGGCCACCACCCGCTGCTTCAACTCCACCTGCTTTTCGTAGGCGATATGCTGCCACTGGCAGCCGCCGCAGACCCCGAAGTAGGGGCAGGGCGGCTCCACCCGCCAGGGCGAGGGCGAGATGACCTCCACGACTCGCCCCAGGGCGTAGTCCCGCTTCTCCTTCTCCAGCTCCACCACCGCCTCCTCGCCCGGGATGCCGAAATCGGCGAAGACCACGCGGCCGTCCACCCGGCCGATGGCGGCGCCCTGGAAAGCGATGTCCGTCAGCGAGAGGTTTACGCGCGGCCTCTCCCCGCCTTGGTCACCCATGACGGTTACCAGTTTAGGCGGTGGGGCGCCCGTCCTGCCACGGCGTGGCCCTGGGGCCGCCCCCGTGCTATAATTCGCCTAGTCCGTAGGGAAGGGTGATGAATGCCACGACAGGAATAGTGCTCGGCGCCCTGGTGGGCGGCATCTGGCTCTTCCTGCTCTGGCTGGGGATCGTCATCTGGACATACAAGGACATCCGCGAGCGCAGCCGCGACCTCTTCGTCCAGGCCCTTTCGGTCTTCCTGGTGCTGATGTTCTTCCCAGGCCTGAACCTGCCGGGGCTCCTGCTCTACCTGCTCCTACGCCCCCGCGAGACGCTGGACGAGGCCTACGCCCGCTCCCTGGAGCAGGAGGCCCTGCTGCGGGAGGTGGGGGAGGGTGCCATCTGTCACCAGTGCCAGCAGCCCGCCGACAAGGACTTCCTCTTCTGCCCCTACTGTCAGGCCCGTTTGCGGGAGGCCTGCAGCCGCTGCCGACGGCCGGTCAGCCTGTTCTGGGTCCTCTGCCCCTACTGCGGTGCCCCCAGGGCAGCAGCGGCCGGACAGGCGGCGGAGCCGTCGCGCCTCGCCAGCGCCGAGAGGGCCTTCGCACCGGGTATGGAGAGGGCACCCGGCCCTTAGCTCAGGCAGAGGTCAGCAGCCGCTCCAGCGCGGGCCCCGACAGGGCGCGGCCCACCACCTCCGCCGCCCGTTCCGCCTTGGCCCTCCCCTGCAAGGGTACCTGGCCGATGAGGTCGTCCAGCCGCTGGGCCACCTCCACCGTGCCCATGGGGGTGAGCAACATCGGCGTCATCTCCTCCTCGGCCCGCTGGAGCACGTAGGGCAACACCGGCACCGTGCCCGTGACGATGAGGCAGGGGACGCCGGCATTGAAGGCCCCCAACTGCAGGTCTGGCTTGTCGCTACGGACGATGACCGCTGTGGGGCGATGGCGGACGAAGTAGCCCTGTCCGGGGTCGGCCGATATGGGCGAGATGAAGATGCGGTCCAGCACCATCTCCTCGCGACCCGAGGAGAAAAGGCAGTCTGCCCCCAGGGCCTCTGCCATCTGCCCCAGGGTGGGCGACGCCAGGAAGCGGTCCTCCTCCACCAGGGCCAACAAGGGCGACGCGCCCGCCGCCTCCGCCCGCACCCTCTCCAGACGACGACGGGGGACGCAGGTCACCACGACCCCCAGCAGGGCCTCGCCCAGAGCGCGGTGCTCGGGGCCCAGTCCCAGGTCGGGATAGCGGGCCACCGCCAGGGCACGGGCGCCCCATTCCTGCCAGCCGGAGGGCGCCGGGCCCGGGGGACACTCCACTATCAACGCCCCTCCGTCGGCGATGGCGGGGATCTCGGCGTCCGAAAGGGGGGTCTCGCGGCCGGATGGCGCTAGTCCCAAGCGGGCGAACAACCGGGCGTCCCGTTCCGCCCCTGCGTCCCCTCCCAGACGGGCCACGGCCACTCTGGCACCGGAGCGACGCAGGGCCTCCGCCAGCCCCAGCGTCACGGCCGTGCGGCCGGCGAGGGGTCGGTCGGACAGGACCAGTAGCGGCGTCATGGGCCTATGCTCCGTGAATTCTAGCACATGCCGCCCTATAAAACGAGGCCGTCCGCCCTTCTTGGTGGTGTGTAGCGGACAGCCCCTATCAGGCTGTCCATGCAGCACCTCCCGATGCCTGTCCGGTATGGTCTCGGTCGCAGGGCCCCGTCGACCTACTCACCGTTCTTTCGCGGGAGACCGGGCGCATGGATCACGAAGGCCCGAACAAAGGGGGACCAGCGCCGGGGGCACCAGACAGTCGGGCGAAAGGGGCCGCTCAGCGGTGCCGCAAGGTGCGACGGACGATGGTCGTTTCGCGGTAAGTGAACAGGGTGGCCTCTTCCCTCGTCGGCGTCGGGGCCGGCAGGCGGCCGCGGCCGTCGGCAGGCAACCTCCGCTCCCTCCTGGGGCCAGCGGCACGCGACAGGGCCAGGCGCAGGAGCTGCCTCAAGGCCCATTGGCCAGCAACGCCCAGCAGCAGATAGGTCCCGCTGCGGACCAGGGCCGGCGCTACCGCCCGCAGCGGTGACAGCCCCCGCTCCGCTGGCCGCACGGGCAGACGCACCACCCGAAGGTACTGGCCACAGCGGTGACAGTAATTGTCTTCAGGGGTGCAAACGGCGCGACAATGGGGACAGAGCATAGGCTCACCTCCCGGCGCCAGCCGTCGGCGCCTCCCATGGCCACGGCTGGCCTGCCTCCCGACGGGCCACCGCCTCCTCCACCTCGGGCGTCAGGTCGAGCCCGAACATGGGGTTCCCCGAGGCATCGGTCACCCTTCCCCCCTCCACTCGCACACGCCCTTGGGCCACCGCCCTCAGCGCCTCCACCACCAGGGGCAACTCGCGGGCCACGCTGCGTCGACGTATCTCCATGAACAGGGGCAGCTCCTCGCCCGCCTCGGCACGCAGCTGGGGCACCGTCTTCCCTTCCACCTCCTGCCACAGGGGGTCCAGGACCGGGCCCCGGAGGGAGTATAGGCAGTAAGCTACCGGCGGCCCCCTGTCCACCTCGGGCGTGGCCAGGTGGACCATGGCCCCCGACCGGTGGGCGCCTACGGCGATGAGCTGCCAGACTACCTCCTGCCAGACCCCCACCGGCCCACCCGGCGGTGCCGGATGCAGGTTGAGCAGGGGATAGCGCGAGCAGAGGACATCGCTGGCCACCAGCATGTAGCCCGCCAGCATGGCCACATCGAAGGCGTAGGGCTCCAGCAGACGCACCACCTCTCGGTCGTAGTCCCGACGCCAGGCAGGGAGCGGCTCTCCCTGCCGCACCGGCGGGAGCCGGCGTTCCCGTCGAAAGCGCGTGTAAGACAGGCAGACGAGGGGGATGTCGTAGGACCGGACCAGGTCCAGGAACAGGTCGGTGTTGGGGTCTTCGCCCGGCTCGCGATTGCAGAAGACCACCTCAATGCGACCGTCGAGATAGCCGCTGGCCACAGCCGCCTGGGCCATCTGCAGCAGGCGACGCGACGTCTCGCCCCGGGCGGTGGTGAACCAGCCTATGCGCAGCATGGGCCTCTAGGCCCTCACGGGCTGCCAGCCGAAGACGCGACGGCGGACCGTGGCCCAGCGGCTGGCCAGATGGACCAGCGGACTGGCGGGGCGCTCCACCAGGCGGGCCTGCCTCAGTGCCTCCAGGAACCCCTCCGCCCCCTCGAAGGCCGGCAGCTCGGTATAGGCGCGCCCCACCTCGGCAGGCGAGTGGGCGTCGCTCACGGCCACCATGGGCAGGTCGTGGTCCCGGGCGAACTCCCGGGCGCGCTGGTTGTCCCCAGGCACCAGGGCACGGGCGTTGAAGGCCTCGATAATGTCCACGGCGGGCAGGATGCGTCGCAGCCCCTCCTCGCCGATGCCGTGGCGGAAGCGGTCAAAGGGGTGGGGCACCATTACCAGGCCCCCCTGGGCCTTGATGCGCTCCACCGTCTCCTGCAGCGACAGGCCCGCCGGCACCTCCTCCTTCAGGAACAGGCCGATCACCTCCCCCTCCCTCGTCCGCACCTCCTCGCCCACTATGACCTGGAAGGGGCACATGCGCTCCAGCAGCAGCGCCCCGGCGATGGTGTTGTGGTCGGTAACGGCCAGGCAGTTGATGTCCCGCTCCAGGCATGCCTTGACCAGCTTTCCGGGAGAAGTAAGGGCGTCGGGCGAATAGTAGGTGTGACAGTGCAGCTCGGCCCGCAAGACCCGACCGCTCATCAGCCCATCTCCATGTCGGCCTCGGTGCCGTCGTAGGCGGGGCGCGGCTCCCCCATCCCCTCACCAGTATACAGGCCCAGCTCGTCGCGGAGGCGGGTGATGCGCAGCTGGGCCTGCTCCAGCATCTGTCGGCAGCGGACGGCCAGCCGCATGCCTTCTTCGTAGAGGGCGATGGCCTCCTCCAGGCCCAGACCGCCCTGCTCCAGACGCTGGACCACCTGCTCCAGCCGCCCGTAAAGGGCCTCGAAGGACGCCTCCCCCTCAGAAGCCATACTGGCGACTCACCTCGGCCGGGAAATGGCCGTCGGCCACATAGATGTCCAGCAGGTCACCGTCCCGCACCTGCGTCGTGCTGGCGACCACGGGCCCACCCCGCTTGCGCACGATGGCGTAGCCTCGGGCCAGAGTAGCGCGGGGGTCCAGGGACGCGAGGCGCAGCCCCAGGCCCCGGAGCCTCTCCTCCAGGTGCCTGGCCTGCTGCTGGGCCAGCGCGAGGCAGCGCTGGCCCAACGCCAGGGCACGGGCTGCCAGGGACGAGATGTCGGGCAGGGAGCGCTCCAGGGAGAAGGTGGCCTGGGCCAGGGCGCGCCGACGTGCCTCGATGCACTCCTCCAGCTCAGCGTCCAAGGCGGACACGGCCCCCTGCACCCGCTGCAGCAGATGGGCACGATCGGGCACGGCCACCTCGGCTGCCGCCGAGGGGGTGGGCGCGCGCACGTCGGCCACCAGGTCGGCAATGGTGACGTCAGGTTCGTGGCCGACGCCGCTGACCACCGGCACCCGACTGGCGAAGATGGCCCGCGCTACCTGTTCCTCGTTGAAAGGCCACAGCTCCTCCAGGGAGCCGCCCCCTCTGGCCACAATGATGACGTCCACCCCCACCTCGTTGAGGCGGCGGATGGCCCAGGTCAGGCCGGACACGGCGTCGGGCCCCTGCACCGGCGTGGGGGCCAGGACCACCTCGGCCAGGGGCCAGCGACGCCCTATGACCTGACAGATGTCGTGGAACACGTGACCGGCCGGCGAGGTGGCCACCCCGATGCGGCGCGGGAACGGTGGCAGGGGGCGCTTGCGCGATGGGTCGAACAGCCCCTCCGCCTCCAGCTTGGCCTTCAGCATCTCGAACTGGGCCTGCCACAGGCCCACGCCGGCGGGCTGGACGAAGTCCACATAGAACTGCAGGTCGCCCCGCACCTCCCAGAAGTCTACGCGGCCATGGGCCAGGACCTGCTGCCCGTTCTCCAGCCCCGCCGTGCGCCACTGGCCGCCGAACATGACGCAACGAACCTGGGCGTCCTCGTCCTTCAGGGTGAAATACAGGTGGCCGGCGTAGCCAGCCCGCAGGTTGGAGAGCTCCCCCTCCAGCCATAGGTCCTGCAGCAGCGGCTCACCGCGCAGCGTGCGACAAATGAGGCGTGCCAGCTCCGAGACCGAGTAGGCCTGGATCACGACTAGCAGTATACACAGCCACCCCGCCGTCAGACAGGGCTGACGGGGAGGGATAGCGGGGGCATGGGCCTCCCGCTAGGCGGAGTCGTGGCGGGGTACCGAGGGTGGCGCCCGGGGGTCAGCCGTGGCGTGCTGGACTGGCCGCCATCTGCGACTCGATGAGCGCCCACAGCCGTTCCAGGGCCTGGACCACCTGGGCCAGGTCCTGGTCCGAGAGCTGGGCCAACGCGGCCCGCAGTTGGGTCCTGCCCACGTCCTCCAGTCGCTGCACCGTATCGGCGCCCTTGGGAGTCAGGTAGTGGCACACCCGCCGGCGGTCGTCGCTGGCCATCTGCCTCTGCACGAGGCCATGACGCACCAGACGGTCTACCATGCGGGTGAGCACCGGCGGGCTCACGTCCAGCTCGTTAGCCAGGGCGGTAGCGGTGGCCCCTGGACTGCGCCGCAACAGGAAGAGCAGACGTATCTGGGTGATGGTGAGGCCCAGCTCCGACCACTCCTCCAGCCGGCCGGGGTCGGCCCAGGACATGAGCCGCGCCAACAGGGAAAGGGAATGGTCCAGCAACCTCTGTCTGTCCATCGCCCTGTCCTCTTCGTCCTCAGACCGTCTTTACCTCTACAGCGAAGATTAGCGCCTGGCGAACCACCTGGCTAGTGGCCTGGCTGACGGGCCCTTCCCCCCATCAGTGGCCGTCGGCGGCGGCCAGCCAGCGGTCGGCCCAGCGCTGAACGGCCTCCACCACCTGCTGCAGCTCGTAGCCCTTGGCTGTCAGGGCGTACTCGATGCGGACGGGGGTGCTGGGGATGACGCGGCGCTCAACGATGCCCTCCCGCTCCAGCTCCTTGAGGCGCTGGGAGAGGACGCGATCGCTTATGTGCCCTGTGTACTCACGTATCTGCGAGAAGCGCCGCGGCCCCGCCAGCAAGGCCCTCACCACGATGGGTGTCCAAGGCTTGGCCAGGATGCGGACCGCCCGCTCGTATTTGGGGCAAAAGTTGAGTATCTCTACCTGCACCTGTCCCTCTGTCATCCCATATCCATTGTAGCACCTGCCCCATGGGCGGGCGCTGCCGGCCTCAGGGACGACGGGACGAGCGCTCCTCCAGGAAGCGCCGCAGGAACTCGCGCCCCTCCTCGGTCATGCCCGACAGGGTCATATACATGGCCTCCAGCTCCAGGGCCCGCATCAGGTCGCCGGCGTCAGCCGCCCGCATCACCTCCTTCATGCGGGCATAGGCCCCTACCGGCCCCTGGGCCAGCCGACGGGCCAGCTCTAGCCCCCGCTCCATCAGCTCCTCGTGGGGGTAGACATGGTTCACCAGGCCGTAGCGCAGGGCGGTCTCGGCGTCCAGGATATCGGCGGTGAAGAACAGCTCACGGGCGCGGGCCGGCCCCACCAGTTGCCGCACGAAGAAGGTGGTGCCGTAGTCCCCGCTGCGCCCGATGCGGGCGAAGGCGGTGGTGAAGACGGCCCGGTCCGAGGCCAGCCTAATGTCACAGGCGCAGGCCAGGCCCAGGCCCGCGCCGGCCACCGGTCCGTTGATGAGAGCCAAGGTGGGACGGGAGAACTGGTAGAGGCGCAACGGCACGGAGGCGTGCTGACGCCGCAGGGACCGAAAACGGCGCTCCCACACCTCTACCGACGGCACGGCGGCAGGGGATGCCGCCTCCTGCTCGCTGCGGCCACCCATGGCCCTCACGTCGCCGCCGGCACAGAACCCCCGCCCGGCACCGGTGATGACCAGGCAGCGGACGGCCCGGTCGCGCTCGGCCCGCTCCAGGGCGGCCGCCAGCCCGTCCACCATCTCCTGGCTGAGGGCATTGAGGGCCTCGGGGCGGTTGAGGGTAAGGACCAGGACACCGTCGTCCCTCAGCTCCTGCTTCAGGTGGGGACCGTACTCCTCCATGCTGACCTCCTGTCGTTGCATCCCCGCTGCAGGGGCCTTGGTCGGCGCCAACCTACCACCGGCAACAGGTGGTGTCAAGGAACGCCCCACGCCCTCCCCTTAGCGCAGCATAAAAATCATCTTTTTCCGCGCGAAAAGATATTGACAACCGCTGGTCGAGGCGTATACTACGGCTGACAATTGAACAGTAAGGTGTCTGTCCGGTAGGTGGCTGCACAAGGAGGGAGAGCCATGCTACAGGAGCAGTCCTACTGGCAGCGTGCCCTGCGGCGCAGGCTTTCGCGTCGGCAGGCCCTGCGACTGGCGGCGGCCGGAGGCATAACGGCCGTGGCGGCAGGCAGCGCCCTGGCCTGCCGTGAGGAGCAGGCGGTGGAGGAGGCGCCGCCCCTGGTGGGACCTGGCCCGCAGGACACCACCTTCGAGGCACGTCCCGGCGGCACCTACCGTGCCATCACCACCCAGGACCCCCCGAACCTGGACCCTTACCTCAACACCAGCTTCGTCAGCCAGACCTTCATTGGGGGCACCGTCTACAGCCGTTTGGCCAAGTGGGCCACCGGCCCGGGCATCGAGCCGCTGTCGCAGGCGGTGGGCGACGCCGCCGAGGCCTGGGAGACGCCCGACGGGCAGGTGTGGACCTTCAAGCTGCGCCCCAACATGAAGTTCCACAACAAGCCGCCCCTCAACGGCCGCACCCTGGACGCCGAGGACGTCAAGACCAGTATGGAGCGGTTCATGGCCCGCTCCCCCAACCGGGGCATCTTCCAGACCCTGGTGGACCGGGTGGAGGCCATCGACCCCCTCACCGTGCGCTTCACCCTCAAGATCCCCTACGTGCCCTTCATCGACCTGATGGCCTCGCCCCAGCTTCTGTGGATCTTCTCCAAGGAGGCCAATGCTGGCCAGATCGACACCCAGAAGCCGGAGGGGGTCATTGGGACCGGGCCGTGGGTTCTGGACAAGGCCCAGCCCTCCGTGTCCTGGGAGTTCACCAAGAACCCGGAGTGGTACGAGGTGGTCCAGACACGCCGTGGCCCCCAGCGCCTGCCCTTCATGGACCGGCTGGAGTTCCTGGTCATCGGCGAATACGCCCAGATCATGGCCCAGTTCCTGGCCCGCAACATCCACGTCTTCGCGCCCCGCAACGAGGACCTGGCCCAGATAGCGCAGCAGGTGCCCGATGCCCAGAGGCTGCCGGGCAACCCGGCCTGGCTCCTAAGCTTCTACTACTTCGGCGACACCCAGGACCCCAACAACCTGTTCCGCGACGTCCGCATGCGCCGCGCCCTGTCTATGGCCCTGGACCGGGACGGCCTCATCGAGGCCTTCGGCCAGGTGTCCCGGCTCAAGCAGCAGGGGTTCGAGATCAACACCGGCTGGAACAACACGCCCATCCCCTGGGGCGACGGTGGCATGTTCTGGTGGCTTGACCCCAAGAGCCCAGACATGGGCCCAGCCGGCCAGTGGTACCGCTACGACCCCGCCGAGGCCCGTCGTCTGCTGCAGGCGGCCGGCTACAACAACCAGGAGATAACGTTCAACTTCACCACGGTCATCTACGGGACCACCTTCGACCAGTTCACCGAGGCCCAGATCCCGATGCTGCGCAACGCGGGCTTCAACATCCGTCCCAACCCGCAGGACTACGCCAGCCAGTACATCACCGGGACCTTCGCCGGCCGCTTCAGCGGCCTCGCCTACGGCTACCAGACCCCCTTCACCAGCGTGGACGAGTACCTGTTCAACATGCTGCACCCCCAGGGCACCCGCTACGCCCAGAGCCGGCCCAACGACCCCGAGACCGTGCGACTGGTGGAGGCCCAGCGGGTGGAGCGGGACGTCAACCGCCGGCGAGAGCTGATCCGGGAGATACAGCGCCGGGTCTCCGACCAGATGTGGTACGTGCCCTCGGTGATGGGACGCTGGGGCGGCATGACCTTCTGGCACAACTTCGTGCGCAACTGGGGGTCCTTCATCACCGCCGGCTACGGCGTCTACACCGAGACCGTGACCCGCTACTGGCTGGACCTGCCCGAGACCGCCGCGCGGTGAGCCACCGTGCAAGGCTACATCGTCCGCCGGCTGCTGCTGATGGTCCCCACCTTGCTGGGGGTGACGCTGTTCGTGTTCCTGCTGACCCGCTTCACTCCGGCCGACGTGGTGGACCGGCTCACGGGTGAGGTGGGCTACCAGGACGAGGCCCTCAAGGCCCAGATCCGTGAGGAGCTGGGTCTGAACCAGGGCGTCCTCACCCAGTACTTCAAGTGGTTGGGGGGCGTCCTGCACCTGGACCTGGGCGAGTCCTTCATCAGCGGCCGCGACATCTGGGACGAGCTGAAGAACCGCGTGCCGGTCAGCGTGGAGCTGGGCGCCCTCGCCATGCTCTTCTCCATCCTCTTCGGGATCCCCATCGGCGTCATCTCGGCCATACGGCAGGACACCTGGTTGGACTACCTGCTGCGGGGAGGGAGCATCCTCTTACTGGCGGTGCCGGTCTTCTTCCTGGCCATCAGCGTCCTGGCAGTGGGGGCATGGTGGTTCGATTGGGCGCCGCCGTCCCGCTACACGGCCCCGTGGGAGGACTTGCAGAACAACCTGGCCATCATGGCCACACCGGCCATCATCCTGGGCCTGGCCCTGTCGGGGGCCAAGATCCGCCTCACCCGCACGCAGATGCTGGAGGTGCTACGGCAGGACTACATCCGCACGGCCTGGGCCAAGGGGCTGAGCGAGCGGGTCGTCATCCTGCGCCACGCCCTGCGCAACGCCCTCATCCCGGTGGTCACCGTCATCGGGCTGCAGATACCTGTCCTGGTGGCGGGGGCGGTGATACTGGAGAACATCTTCCTGCTGCCCGGGGTGGGCCGCTACCTGGTCCAGTCGGCGGCCAGCTTCGACTATCCAGTAGTGCAGGGGATCACGCTTCTCATCGCCACGGTGGTCGTCCTGTCCAACCTGGTCGTGGACCTGTCCTATGCTGCCCTGGACCCGCGAGTGCGCTACTAGTCCCGGGGGGAAGCGATGGCGACGCACGTCCTGGAAGAGGCCCTGCCCGCAGGTGCCTTACCCTTCGAGACCCGTCCCTGGCCGGTGCGGGCCGCTCGCGGGCTGCTGTGGTTCGCCCGTCGCAAGCCCCTGGGGTTCCTGGGACTCCTCATCATCTTGACGATGCTGCTGTTCGCTGCCGCCGCTGCCCTGGACGTCCCCGCCCGCTACAGCCAGGTGCGGGGCGGGAACATCGGTTTCCTCTACCCATACGACCACCAGGTGCTGCGGGACCGCCAGCAGGGGGTGTCGCTGAAGCACCTCATGGGCACCGACAACTTGGGCCGTGACACCTTCAGCCGCATCGTCTACGGGGCCAAGGTGTCGGTGTTCATCGGCTTCAGCGCCGTGGCCATCTCCCAGGCGTTGGCAGCCATCGTCGGCACCATCAGCGGCTACTACGGGGGCCGCTTCGATGTGCTGTTCCAGCGGGTGGTGGACATCTGGCAGGCGCTGCCAGGTCTGGTGGCCCTCATCTTCATCGTATCGGTGCTGGGCAACAACCTGGTGGTCATCACCGTGGCCATCGGAGCGCTGGGGGCGGCCGGGGCCTCGCGCATCATCAGGGGCGCCGTCATCAGCATCAAGCAGAACGCCTACGTAGAAGCGGCACGGGTCGTGGGCGCCACCGACCTGCGCATCCTGCTCTTTCACATCCTGCCCAACGTCTTCCACCTGGTCATCATCGGCGCCTCCATCGGCATCGGCGGGGCCATCCTGGCCGAGTCGGCCCTGGCCTTCCTAGGCTTCGGCCTGCCACCTCCCTACCCATCCTGGGGGCGGATGCTGAACGTGGCGCGCGAGTTCCTGACCAGCAACCCCATGATGGCCATCTGGCCGGGGCTGGCGCTGACGGTTACGGTGTTCGCCTTCAACGTCTTCGGTGACGCCCTGCGCGACGTCCTCGACCCCCGCCTGCGGGGCAGCCGCTGACCAGTCAAAGCACATTCCGAAACGGTGCCCTGCCCGCAGTCGGGCAGGGCTTGCCATTTCGCCTGAGTAGACCCATCTTACTAGCGAAGCTCTCATGGGTGCGCCAGCCTTGCCCAGGCGGACGGCTCCGGGCCTGACGGTCCTGGGCCTGGCCATGGCGGCCGCCTGGGGACTCGCCTGGACGAGGCCGTGGTGGCTCTGGCACCACTATCCCTCGGCTGACCTGCGGCCCGTCCTGTCCTCGGGCGGAGAGCTGGCCCTCTACGGCACCATGGTGCCCCTGCTCTTCGCCCTCTATGCCACCGCCGCCTGGCTGGCAGGGAGGGGCACATCGCGCTGGGCGGACGCCGTGGCCCTGGCGGCTCCCTTCGCCTTCGTGGCCCTGCTGCTGCCCACCCTCCCCGCCACCTCCAGCGACATCCACCATTACGTGATGGAGGGGCGCACCCTGTGGGTCCACGGTCAGAACCCCATGACGACGCCCCCCTCCGCCTTCCCCGACGACCCCTATCTCGGCTACGTGCCTGCCTGGCACCGCGACTCGCCGTCACCCTACGGCCCCTTCTGGCTGCTCCTGACCCGTCTCCCGTCCCTGCTCCCCGAAGAGAGGCCGGAAGCGGTTCTGTTGGGCTATAAGGGCCTGTCCGCCGCCTTCTTCCTGGCCACGGCGCTGCTGCTCTGGCTCGCCCTGGCCGGCACGGGCGCCGGCGAGCGGCGGCGCGCCCTGGTGCTCTATGCCTGGAACCCCCTCATGCTCCTGGCCGTGGCGGTGGACGGCCACAACGACGTGGCACCTGCACTGTTGGCCGTGGGGGCGGTGCTGACGGCCAGCACCGCCCGCTGGCTGCTGGCGCCGCCGCTGCTGACCATGGCCGCCCTGGGCAAATATGTGGCCGCCGCCCTGGCGCCGTTGGTGCTGGTCGCTGGTTGGGTGGCCACAGCCCACCGGGGCAGGCGGGGCCTGGCGATGGGCCTGGGCGTGGCAGCGCTCGCTGCCGTGGCCCTCATGGCCCCCTTCTGGGAGGGCATGGACACCTTCCGCGCCTTTAGAGTGGACCAGCGGTCCTGGTTTGCCAACTCCTTGCCCGAGGTGGCGTTGCTGGGGCTGGCCAAGGTGCTGCCCCTGGAGACAGCCATGGGAGCAGCGAGGGCCCTCGGCCTCCTGGGCTTCGCTTCCCTCTATGCTCTGCTGCTGTGGCGGTCGTGGAGGGAGGGGCGCAGCGTGACCTGGGGGGCCTGCCAGGCAATGTTCCTCTTTCTGGCAACCGCATCCACCCTGTTCTATCACTGGTACGTGGCCTGGGCCTTGCCGCTGGCAGCCCTGCTGGTGGGCGACGTTTGGCGACTGCCGCCTCTGGCCCTCTCCTTCACGGCCTCCTTCCTGCCCCTCATCGAGCGCATGACGGCCTACCAGGGTTTCCTACAGGGCGACAGTGGGATGCGGGCGTTGGTGGCGGTGGCGGTGGTGCTGGTGCCCCCGCTCGCCCTCTGGGCCTGGCTGGCGGCACGTGAGGGCTGGCTGCTGCCCTGGAGGTGGCTGGGGACCACCGTCGAAGCGGTGCACCCGCGGACGGGGACCGGCCTGGCCGACGGCGCGGACGGGGCGCGGCCCACATGAGGGCGCCGTCAGGCAGCAGCGGCCGTCGTAGACCCGCCGTCACGACGCATTTTCTTCTCAACGGCGGCCCCAAAAGCCTTTACGTCCACGTGCGTTTGCCGTTACACTAATGTATAACGATGGTGTTCAATATGTCTGGCAGGTGATAGAAGTGGCTGTAAGAGCACGGTCGGCCCGCACACCCCTGGGGCAGCGTCGGCGGATCCACAAGGAGACCAACAAGCGGCGGGCACTCCTCGAAGCTGCCTATCGCGTCTTTCGCGAGCGGGGCTACCTGGAGGCAACCGTCAGCGACATTATCCGTGAGGCGGGTGTCTCCCGCGCCACCTTCTACGCTTACTTCAGCGACAAAGACGACATATTCGTGACGCTCTATCTGGAGACCATGGCCGACCTGCGGCGCCGCATGGGCCTGCCCGGCGCGCGGGGCGAGAGGCGGGAGCCGCACCCTGTAGACCCGCAGGTCCTGCGCAGCGTCGTCCAGAAGCGCATCGCCCTCTACTTCTCGTTCTGGGAGCAGGAACAGCGCCTCATGGAAGGGGCCATGGTGCTGCAGTCCATCTCCCCCGAGACGGGCGCCAAGATGCTGGAGCCGGAGTTCCTCTCGGAGCGGGAGGTGGTCCGCTGGCTGCAGCAGGACAAGGAGGCTGGGCTCCTCGGGGACGTGGAGCCGGCGGTGGCCGTGGAGGCCCTGGTGTCCATGATGGCCTGGCTTGCCTTCCGGTACTTCGTGCTCAAGTCCGTCAACATCCGCGACCTGACCATCGAGCAACTGGCCGAGCAGTTGACCAACCTGTGGTTCAACGGCGTATACCGCTGCGACGGCACCGCCAAGGCCGAGTAGGCCAGCCCCGGCCTGGCCGGCGAGACAGCAGGCGGAGAGGCCGCTGGAGGCTATGCCCCCAGCGGCCTGCCACCTAGGGAGGCCCGCCGCCGGGTTATGGTCACCCCGCCACCCTTAGGGCGTGGGCGCGGTGCCCGGACCGGTGGCGCTCTGGCCGGCCCCTAGGCGCTCAACCAGGTGTGACGCATGCTGTCATACTTGTATTCCAGATAGGTGGGGGCCTGGGGGTTTACCACCCGTGCCTTGACCAGCTGATAGTCGATTAGCTGGTCGATCCAGGCCCGATAGACCTGCGTCCACTCTATGTCCACCAACCGCTGGAAGAGGGCGCGGCGCCGTGTCTCGTCCAGCTCCGTCCGCAGCTGCTCCACCACCGTGTCCACGGAAGGGTCGTTTATGCCCCAGTAGTTGTTGCGGGCCTTGGAGTGCATCCACTCGGCCCACGCCTGGTTAGTGAGGCCGGGCGTCGTCACGTGGTGGAAGATGAGGCCGTCCCAATTGCCCGAGAAGAGCATCTCGTAGAGCCGGCTGCGGTCGACCCGGCGCAGCTCGCTGCTGATGCCTATCTGCCGAAGCATGTCCTGGATGAGGAGGGCCTTGTCCTCCCAGGCCTGATAGAGGTAGTAGTACCAGATAGGGCCGACGTTGAGATCGCCTCCCAGGCCGGCCGCTTCCAGCAACCGCCGCGCCTCCTGCAGGTTCTGTCGGTAAGTCGGTGGCAGCTCATCGAAGCTGGGCAGCGATGTCCTGCCCACGGCCTCCGGCGGGAAGGGGAAGGCCGGTGCCCCGGAGCCACGGTAGACTTGGGCGTTGATCAGCGTGCGGTCGATGGCCATGGAGATGGCCCTGCGCACTCGCTCGTCCCTGTAGGGGTCCTTCCTCAGGTTGAAGGCCAGCACCCCCTGACCAGCGATGGCATTGCTCTTGACCACATACACGTCCTGACGGTTCAGGTAGGACTCCAGCAGCCTCACATCGGCCCCCAGGCTCACGGCATCTAGCTGTCCAGCCTCGAGGGCCGCCAGCCGCGCCGCGGCATCGGGCAGTATGCGGAAGATGACGCCCTCCAGCAGGGGCGCTCGCTCGTTGCCGACGGTGGTCCCGTAATAATCGGGGTTCCGCTGCCAGCGGTATTCGACGTTGGGAGCCGTGGCTGCCAGGGTGAAGGGGCCGGAGCCCACGTAGCTGGTGCCGCCGTCCCCCATGTCGCCACCCCGGCTGTCCAGGTATTCGGGGTTGACAATGGGGTGGAACTCGGAGGCGAAGATCTTGAGGACCTCGGGGGTAGGACGCTTCAGGGCCACCCGCACCGTGGTGTCGTTGACCACCTCCACTCGCTCCAGCGGCTCGAACCGGCCGGCCGTCAGCCCTCCGGCCGCCCAACGCTCGTAGGAATACTTCACATCGTTGGCGGTGATAACGCGACCATTGGCCGGCGGCCGGTTGTTCCAGCGGGCATCCCCCCGCAGGGTGAAGACAAGGGTGGTGGGGTCTACGACCTCCCACCGCGTGGCCAGGTCGCCCACCACCTCCTCCTGGTAATAGGTGAGACCGCGACCAGGCTCGGTGCTGAGACGCAGCAGGTATGAGCTGTGCAGGCCATGAAAGATGGCCGGGTCGATGGCCGCGTTCTTGGCCGGGTCCACGCTCGGCACAGGGGCCACGGTGAACATCTGCAGGGTGCCGCCTCTGCGCGGCGCCCGGTTGGTCAGGACGTCGCGGGCATACTTGATGCTCTCCCAGGGTGAAGCCGGCCGCGCCCCCGCCCCTGGCGTGCCTTCAGTGGTAGGACCTTCGCTCTCGCACCCGGCCAGCCACGTCACCGCCAGGCCGGCCGAGGCCGACAGGCCGGTCAGCAGGAACTGACGACGGCTGAGGAGCCGCCTGTCGGTCGTCCTTTCGTCCCTCATGGCCGTTCCTCCTTTCCGCTCTCCTTGCCAACAAGTCCCGTCCGCGGGCCTGCACACGTGCCCCCGCGTCAGTCGCCGCTCTCCGCCTCCAGCCACGCCTGCACCGAGGGGTCCCTGAACAGGACGCCCTGGTCGTATAGGGCGGCTATCTGGTCCTGGGGCAGGCCCAGCAGCTCGGTCAGCACCTTCTCGTTGTGCTCGCCGACGAACGGCGCCCGTCCCACCTTTATGGGGGTAGCAGAGAAGTGCAGAGGGGTGGCCACGGTGGGTATGGTCACGCCTCCGGGGTAGGGGACATCACGAACGGCCCCGCGCCCCTGCATCTGGGGGTGCTGGATGGCCTCCCAGGGGCTGAGGACCGGGGCAGCAGGCACTTTGCCCTCGATAAGGGCCTGGAAGGCCGCCTCGTCGTCTTCGAAGCCCTGCAGGAACTCTTCGATGATGTCGTGCACCAGGTCCTTGTTCTTGATGCGGGCCTCGTTGGTGGCGAACCGCGGGTCCTCGATGAGCTCGGGCCGCCCCATCACCTGGCACAGGCGGGTCCAGTCGGCCAGCATGGCGAAGTAACGCCCTTTGGGTCCCTTAAACACGCCCCAGGGCACCAGCAGGAAATGGCTGCGGATGTCGCGCTGGGCGTGATAGTCGCCACGGGTGGCGGCGTAGATGGGGGTGGCGTTGCAGTCCACCGACAGGACCGCTTGCATCATCGACAGGTCGATATACTGCCCCTGGCCCGTCAGGGCACGGTGATAAAGGGCCGAGACGATGGCCAGAGCGGCCATGACAGCGCTGAGAGTATCGGCTATGCCGTTGCCGGCCAGCACCGGGTAGCCATCGGCCTCGCCAGCCAGGAAGGCCATGCCGCTGATGGCCTGGATGGAGGCATCGACGGCCACGTGGTCGGCGAGGGGCCCCTCCTGCCCGAAGCCCGTGATGGAGCACATCACCAGGTCGGGGCGGACGGCCTTCAGGTCGTTATAGGTCAGGCCGTATTTCCTCATGACGTGGGGCGTGAAGTTCTCCACCACCACGTCCACTTGGGCCACCAGCCGCTTCAGCAGTTCGACGGCCCCCGGGCGGGCCATGTCCACACAGATGCTCTCCTTACCAGCGTTGGAGTGAATGAACATGGGGCTCATCTGGGGCACCATCGCCCGGCCCACCCGTACGTCGTCGGTGCCGGCATACCGTATGCGCTCCCCCACTTCGGGGGCCTCGATCTTTATCACCCGCGCGCCCATATCGCAGAGGAGGCGGGTGGTGAACCCGCCCGCCACCGCCCGGGTGAAGTCAAGGACCTTAATACCCGTCAACGGCCCCATAGCACCTGACCTCCTTGTCCGCTCTACTCTCTGAAGCGCAGCCTGGGGTCGAGAGTGGTGCGCACGGCGTCGCCCAGCAGGTTGCTGCATAGCACGGTGGCGGTGATGGCAGCGCCCGGCACTATGGCCAGCCACGGTGCCGTCAGCATGTAGCTACGGCCCTCGTTGGCCAGCATATTGCCCCAGGTGGGGTGTGGCGGCTGGATGCCCACCCCCAGGAAGCCCAGCGCCGCCTCCACCAAGATGGCGTTGCCGACCCAGATGGACAGGAGAGTTATGACGGTGCCCACGATGTTGGGCACCACGTGTCGTAACAGGACCCGCGCGGGCGTGGCGCCTATGGTGGCCGCTGCCATTACGTAGTCCGACGACGCCACGCTCAGGGTCGTCCCCCGGACCACCCGTGCGAAGGAGGGCACCATCACCACCGCCATGGCCACCAGCACCGTGGTGACGCCGCTGCCCATGCTGGCGGCGATGGCCAGGGCCAGGATGAGCGGCGGCAGGGCCATGAAGGCATCGACGCAGCGCTGCACAGCCTGGCTCAGCAGGTTGTTGGAGTAGCCGGAAACGAGGCCCAGCAGCGTGCCAACGCCCGCGCCCATGAGCAGGGCGGCGCCGGCCGTGCCCAAGGAGGCCCGGCCGCCGTAGAGGACACGGCTCAGCAGGTCCCTGCCCAGGTGGTCGGTCCCGAGCCAGTGGCTGCCGTTGCCCGGGGCAATGAAGGACTCGCGGGGGGCCAACGCCAGCGGGTCGTAGCGGCTGATGATGGGGCTGCACAGCGCCAAGAGCAGAATGAGCGCCAGCAGGCAGCCGCCGCCGAAACCGAGGGGCTCGCGGCGGGCGAACCTCCAGAGGGCCTGGAACCACGGCCGGCCCTGTGCCCCGGACCACGGTGCTGCCACCCGGCCCGCCACAGCCTCGACTTCGCCTGACATGATGGCCCCCTAAAGCCCCCTCACGCGGGGGTCGATGGCCGCGTAGAGGGCGTCCACCACGAAGTTGATGGCCACCGTCATGGCGGCCAGGAACATGATGTTGGTCTGGAGCTGGGTGTAGTCGCGCTGCATCAGGGATGCCAGGGTCAGCCTGCCCACGCCCGGCAGAGAGAACAGCGTCTCCATCACCACCGCGCCGCCGATAAGATAGGCCGTCTGGACGCCGATGACTGTCGCCACCGGTATGAGGGCGTTCCTCAGGGCATGACGTCGGATGACCACCGACCCCGGCAGCCCTTTGGCCGTAGCTGTGCGCACGTAGTCCTCACGTAGGACCTCCAGCACACCGGCGCGGACGAAGCGCAGCGTGCTGGCTGAGAGGCGCAGCGAGAGGACGCCGACCGGTATGGCGAACTGAACCAGGTTGCGGCCAGGGTCCTCCCACGGTGGCCTGTAGCCGAAGGGCACAGTCCACCCGAACCATATGGCCAGGTAGAGCAGGATCACGGTGCCCAGCCAGAAATCGGGGACGGAGAGGCCAGCCAAGGAGAACACCCGCGCACCGTAGTCCTCCGGCCTGTTGGCCCTGATGGCCGCCAGGGTCCCCAGCGGCACGGCCACCAGCAGCGCCCCCAGCAGCGCCCCGCCGGCGATCTCCAGGGTCACCGGCAGGGCGTCCAGCAGGTTCTCAACAGTGGAGTTGCCATGGACGATGGACCTGCCGCCGTCCCCTCGCAGGAAGTCCCGTGCCCAGATGAGGTACTGGACTACCAGAGGCTTGTCCAGGCCCAGCTGCCGCCGCAGCTCCTGCGCCTCCTCGCTGGACAGGGCAATGGTGCCTCCCTGGGCAGTGATGGGGTCGCCTGGTATGGCCCGCACGAACAGGAAGACCAGGACGGAGACCAGCCAGAGCATCAGCAGGGAGAGGGCCAGCCGCCGGCCCAGGTACCCGTAGACCGATCTCACTTGATGACCTCTCTCTCCCGCAGCTCGGCGATCTCCGCTGCCGTGTAGCCCAGCTCCGTCAGCACCTGCTCCGTGTGCTCGCCTGGCTGCAGGTTCCACTGCCGGACCTGGAAGGGGAAGCCAGCGAACCTGAGCATGGACGCGACGACGGACACAGCCCCATAGACGGGGTGCTCCACCCGGGCGACCATGCCCCTGGCCACCATCTGTGGGTCCTGGACGGCCTCAGATACCGACAGGACGGGGGCAAAGCAGACCTCCTCCCGCCCTAGCTCCTCGACCCACTCCTGACGGGTCTTGGTCTTGAAAATGCGGGCGAACTCGGCCCGTATTGCCTCCCGGTGCTCTAGCGACCACTGTTTGTCGGCAAACTCCTCGTGGCCCAACGCCCGGCACAGCTGCTCGTAGAACCAAGGCTCCACCGCCGCCACCGAGACGTATTTGCCGTCCCTCGTCTCGTAGACGTCGTACCAGGGCCAGAAACCACTGGTGAATGTCTCGCCCCGCCGCGGCTCAAGGCCCGAGTCCAGATAGCCCTGGATGGGGAGGGAGTTGATGGCGAAGGCGGCATCGGTCATGGAGACATCGGCGTAGGCGCCCTCCCCCGTGCGCTCCCTGCGCAGCAAGGCAGCCAGTATGTGTAGGGCGGCCGACATGCCGCCGGCGGCGAAGTCGGCCACCACCGTGCCAGGGATGGCGGGAGGACCTCCCGCGCGTCCGTTCATGTCGATGAACCCGGCTACTGATAAGTAGTTGAGGTCGTGGCCCACCCGGTCGCGGTAAGGGCCGTCCTGTCCATAGCCGGTGATGGAGACGTAGACGATATCGGGCTTGATCTGGCGGACGGCCTCGTACCCCACGCCCAGGCGCTCGGCCACCCCTGGCCGGAACCCCTCCTGGATGACATCGGCGGTCCGCACCAGGCGGCGGAAGACGTCCTGGCCCTCGGGCGTCTTCAGGTTCAGGGCAATGCTGCGGGCGTTGCGGGTGCCGAGCCGTCTGGCGTGGGGGGTTGGCTCATGGAACATCATGTGGGGGGCCAAGCTGCGGCCACCACGACGCCCCTTGCCAGGCGCCACCTCCGTGATCTTAATGACGTCGAAGCCCAGGTCCCCGAGGATCTGGGCACAGAACGGCCCGGGCCCCAGCCAGGCCATGTCCAGCATGCGATACGGAGGCAGAAAAGACATCGTCCGTTCCCCCACCGTCGGCAGAGCTACACAGCTTGTTAGAACACAAGTTCAAACTATGTGTTTAACTTGGCGCGCCTATAGTAGAACAGCGCCAGACGTCCTGTCAAGCTCATCCGCCGTTCTATCCCCGGAGGCTAAGGTGGGCCAAAGCGATACACCGACTCGCGACTAGCGGAGAACCCGGGAGCCCTGGTGCCGGGGGGCGGAGTCGAACCGCCGACACCACGGTTTTCAGCCGTGTGCTCTACCACTGAGCTACCCCGGCGAGGCCACCATCCAGTCTAGGTAGCGGCGGCGGGGCGGTCAAGGGGACGGCCGTTGACAGAGGCAGAGGCCAAATTTAGCATGGCCCTGGGCAGCCACTGCCCAGGAGGGAGCGGCAGATGCGCATCGGCCTCTTCATGCTCGCCAACCGCGACGTCCCCACTATGGTGGACCGCATCGTCAAGGCCGAGGAAGAGGGCTTCGACGGGGTCTGGTTCGGCCAGGTCCTGGGGCCCGACGTGATGACCCTTCTGGCCCTGGCCGGCCCCCGCACCAGCCGCATCGAGCTGGGGACCTCGGTGGTCCCCGTCCAGCTCCGCCACCCCGTGTTCATGGCCCAGCAGGCCCTGACCGTCAACGCCGCCTGCAGCGGCCGCCTCGCCCTGGGCCTGGGCCCTTCCCACCGAGTGGTGGTGGAGGGCTCCTGGGGCCTCAGCTACGACCGCGCCGCCGCCTACATGCGCGAGTACCTCTCGGTCCTGAGGCCCCTGGTGCACGAGGGACGCGTCCAGTTCCAGGGCCAGTTCTTCCGCGTCAACGTCTCCTTTCAGGTAACGGGGGCCAGCCCCTTCCCGGTCCTCATCAGCGCCCTGGGGCCCGTCATGCTGCGGCTGGCGGGCGAGATGGCCGAGGGCACCATCACTTGGATGACCGGCCCCCGCACCCTGGAGAACCATGTCATTCCCCGCATCACTAGGGCGGCCGAGGGGGCCGGCCGGCCGCGGCCACGCATCGTGGTAGGCCTGCCCATCGCCCTGGCCAGGGACGCCCAGGCGGCGCGCCAGCGGGCAGCCCAGATGTTCCAGTTCTACGGCCAACTGCCCAGCTACCGTCGCATGCTGGACCTGGAGGGCGTCCAGGGGCCCCAGGACGTGGCCATCGTGGGCAGCGAAGAGGAGGTGGAGGCCCAGTTGCGACGCCTGGCTGACATCGGCGTCACCGACTTCCTGGCCTCCGTCTTCCCAGGGGGCGACGGCGACGACGCCCAGTCCATGGCCCGCACCAGGGAGTTCCTGCGCTCCCTGCTGGGCAGGCTGTGACGCCGCAGGTGACGCCCGTGCGGATAGTGGTCATCAACGGCCCCAACCTGAACCTGCTGGGCCGCCGACAGCCCGAGGTCTACGGCACGACCACCCTGGCCGACATCCAGGAGCGTCTGCTCCAGAGAGGCCGCGAGCTGGGGGTGGAGGTGGCCTGCTTCCAGACCAATCACGAGGGGGAGGTGGTGGACCTGGTCCAGAGGGAGGGGGAGCGGGCCGACGGCATCATCATCAACCCGGGCGCCCTGACCCATTACTCGTATGCCGTCCGTGACGCCCTGGAGGCGGTGGGGCGGCCGGTGGTGGAGGTCCACCTTTCCAACATCCATGCCCGCGAGGGGTTCCGGAGGCGGTCGGTGGTGGCCCCCGTGGCCCTGGGCCAGGTCTCGGGCCTGGGCTGGCGGGGCTACCTGGCCGCCCTGGAGGCCCTGGTGGGCATCCTGCGCGAGGGCGAAAGATGAACCGACGCGTCCAGAGGCTGCGGGAGGCCATGGCTGAGGCCGAGCTGGATGCCCTGCTGGTGGGCAGCCCCGTGGAGGACATCTTCAAGACCTACAGCGCCAACCGTCGCTACCTCTCCGGGTTTACCGGCTCCGTGGGCTGGCTGCTGGTGGGCATGGACTCGGCCTTCATCGCCGTGGACTTCCGCTATTTCGAGCAGGCGCAGCGAGAGGCACCCGACTTCACCCTCTTCAAGGCCGTTGGCCCCATGGACGCCTGGTTCCCGCGACTGGTGGAGGAGGCGGGACTGGAGGGCAAGCGCATCGGCTACGAGCCCCACAACCTGACGGTGGCCGCCCTGCAGACGCTGCAGAAGGCCCTGCGGGAGATGTCGGCGTCCTCCCGCCCCCAGCTGGTGCCGGCGCCGCCGCTGGTGGAGGAGCTGCGCGCCGTAAAGGGGCCCGAGGAGCTGGCAGCGCTGGAGCGGGCGGTGGCCCTGGCCGACGAGGCCTTTCTGGCCGTGGCCCGGCGACTGGAGCCGGGCTGGACGGAGGCCCAGGTGGCCTGGGAGATCGAGAAATACGCCCGCGAGCACGGCGCTGAGGGCCTCGCCTTTCCCACCATCGTGGCGGCGGGGGAGTGGGCGGCCATGCCCCACGCCTACCCGAGAGAGCGCCCCATCCGAGAGGGGGAGCCCATCGTCATCGACATGGGGGTGCGGGTGGACGGCTATTGCTCGGACCTGACCCGGACCATAGTCCTAGGCCAGCCCGATGACCGCCTGCGGCAGGTCTACGACATCGTCCTGTCCGCCCAGCTCACAGCCGAGGAGCTGGTGCGCCCAGGCATGACAGGCGAGGAGGCCCACCTGCTGGCCCACAACGTCATCGCCGAGGCCGGGTATGGGGAGCAGTTCGGCCACGGGCTCGGCCACGGTGTGGGGCTGCTGGTGCACGAGGCGCCGCGGCTGGCCAAGCGGTCCCAGGACGAACTGAAGCCGGGCATGACCTTCACCATCGAGCCTGGCATCTACATACCGGGCTGGGGCGGGGTGCGCATCGAGGACATCGTGGTGCTGGAGGACTCGGGCGCCCGTGTCCTATCGTCGGCCCCCAAGGTGCTCCAGCTCTAGAGGACGGTGAGAGCATGGTCGAGACAGGCGACCTGAAGCGCGGCATGACCATCGAGGTGGACGGCACCCTGTACCGGGTCCTGGACTTCCAGCACCTGAAGCTGGGGAGGGGCACAGCCCAGGTGCGGCTGAAGCTGAGGGACATCAAGGGCGGACACATAATCGAGCGCACCGTCCAGGCCGGCACTCGCTTCCCCCTGGCCAGGGTGGTGAGGCAACCGGCCCAGTTCCTCTACCGTGACGGCGACCTTTTCTACTTCATGAACACGGAGACCTACGACCAGATGGCCGCCAACGCTGAGGTGTTGGGCGACGCCGTCAACTACCTGACGGAGGGCACGGCCTGCGAGCTGCAGGTCTACGACGACCAGGTGGTGGGCGTGGAGCTGCCCGCCTCGGTGGAGCTGACGGTGGCAGAGACGGAGCCCTGGATCAAGGGCGACACGGCCCAAGGTGGCACCAAGCCGGCCCGTCTGGAGACGGGGCTGGTGGTCCAGGTCCCGCTGCACATAGCCACCGGCGACCGCGTCCGCGTGGACACCCGCACCGGCGAGTACCTGGGCAAGGCCAGCTAGGCGCCCTGCCTAAATCTTGGCTATTACAAGCTCATCGGCCTGCCGTCTCCGCCCTGAAGGCCGCGGGTGTACTTAGCAATTTTCGAAAAAGTCTGCTTCTCGCTGCTGACCATACTACACTTGACCTGCAGTTCAACATTGATATAATAGTAACACCGTTGTTACGTACAGGGTAAAGGTCTTGAGAATCTTGCACCTTTCCGATCTCGTTAAAGGTGTCGAATAGAGGCCTAACCGTTACCAGTGAAGAAAAATGGCCTGGGATTTAGACATAGGAGGTGAGAGATGAAGCGGCAATTAGGTTATCATGTAACTCTGATTGTGGCCATAACGGTCACAGTTCTATACACGGGTCAGCCATCGTCTGACCAGCAAAGCACACAAGCACACATGCGTCCAGCGCCCAGCTCTCAGCTTAATTTCCCGCCTCCACCAAAGAAGGATAAACTGTCAAAACTTGACCCAGCCCTTCAGCAATTGTGGCAAGCTAGTACCTTACCCACCGAACTTGGACCTCTGTCCATAGCTATGCAGAGTGTGCATGTGGCCAATGGACTCGTGCAAGCCATCATCGAAGTCGTTCCGGGGGGAGAAGACCTCATTGCTGCAGTCGTGGAGTCCGCCGGAGGCCGCGTAGAGAGACTTATGCCGGGACTCGTCCAGGCCCTGCTGCCAGTATTATCCCTTCCGGGCATTTCAGAACATCCCCTCGTGTCCTTTGTGAGAAGACCGTATTATCCATGGCCTAGCACGACGGTCACCGAGGGTCTCATGTCCATCGGTGTTCAGGCTTGGCACAACGCCGGCGTTCGCGGTCGGGGGGTTAAGATCGGGATAATCGATACCGGATTTTATGGCTACCAGTCATTACTTGGTCAGGAGTTGCCTGCTGACAACCGGGTAGTATATCGCAGCTTCTCTTCTTTACCGTGCAATTTGCCAACCAGTTGCAAACATGGTACCGCTATAGCTGAGATTATCCACGACATCGCGCCCGAGGCAACCCTATATTTAGCACAAATTTCCACCGAGATAGAAATTGCCGACGCTGTAAGCTGGTTTGCCCGAGAGGGCGTTCACATTGTCAATGTCTCACTGGGATCTCCGGCATGGGGGCCCGGAGATGGGACTGGGTTTGTCAGCCAAGTCGTTAGCTTGGCTCACGGCTCAGGGATCCTATGGGTCAACGCAGCCGGCAACTTCGGCCAGGGCCACTGGAGCGGAATGTGGTCTGATCTTGATCGAGATAGATGGCACGATTTCGGTACCGGCACAGAGATAAACTTCCTAACGATCTCTGGGATGCGACTGATACCGGCTGGAACCGTCATTAGCATATACCTAAAATGGCAGGATACTTGGAGCTCATCATGCAATGACTATGATCTCTATCTGTGGTATGTAGACCCCTTTCTTGGGCCCATCCTCGGCCCAATCTTGGTTGCCAAATCAGATGGACCTCAGGCGTGTGGGCCCGGACAAAGACCCGTTGAAGCGATTCACTACGTGACCGTATACTCCGGTTACTACGCTGTGTCAATAGGCGCAGGAGAGATATTACCACCATCCCCACGCAAGCTCGAACTGTTTGTTAAGGATCTATCATGGGAAGCGAATGTTCCGGCCATGAGCATTGTGCCACCAGCGGATAGCCCGCTTGCGTTGGCGGTCGGGGCAGTACCCTGGAGTAGGCCGAGCGAGATTGAACCCTTTAGCTCGCAAGGACCCACCCTAGATGGTCGAATAAAGCCCGACTTAGTCGCACCAGACGGGGTCTCAACGGCAGCATACGGTGCCACAGCTTTTCCGGGAACCTCTGCCTCAGCACCCCACGTTGCTGGGGCAGCCGCATTGGTGAAACAAGCCGACCCTAGCCTGGGGCCAGCACAGATAAGGGCATTCTTGGAGGCCCGGGCCGTCGACTTAGGGGTGCCAGGCAAGGACAATATTTTCGGTGCGGGTCGGTTGTCTCTCGGACAGCCATTTTCCGGTGCTGCTCCACCTTCTTCTTCACCAACCCCCACACCTAGCCCTACGACGCCTCCTGCAGCGCGGCCAGCCGCTCCAGGATTAGTCTCGATCCAACCGTATGACTACCAGAGAGCTCGAGTGACCTGGGTGCCTCCAGAAGGAGTGAGTTACTATCGTGTGTGCGTAGACTTCTTTTTCAATTTCACTTCGTCATTTGCGAGCTGTTACGACATTCCAGCATCTGATGCTCCGGGCGAAGCACTTGTGGGAGTACCGTGGTGGGATCTGGGGGTGCTCTATTACCGCTTACAGGCCTGCAACCAACTTGGGTGCTCAATACCAGTGACAGCAGGAGCGGTAGCCAGGCGCATCTGGCCAGGCGAAAACGACTGGAACTTCTATATGACGGCAACACTAGATTCATTTGGATTTATAAAGATTGCTGCCATGAATTCAAGCCCTGTCCCTGGAAAACGATCGGATCTCCAAGTATGGGACGGGCTGGCTGGTTGGGGTGGAGTCATTCATAGCACGTGTCGAGGAATAGCACCTGGTGAGATTTGCGGTCCATATTCGTTCCGCTCAGGTTCATCATTTGTGTCAGCTAGCCAAGCCTTTCCACCATATGGCTCAATAGCGGTGGGGGTGCAAGTGCGATGACAAACCATGAGCTCAGTACTTCTTGGCTCCCCGGGCAGGACTCGAACCTGCAACCTGGCGGTTAACAGCCGCCCGCTCTACCATTGAGCTACCGGGGAAGCCCTCTCCTCTTGGCTGCGGAGCCAGGATTCGAACCTGGACCAGAGGATCCAAAGTCCCCTGTGCTACCGTTACACCACTCCGCAGCCCGTTTCCTCTGGTGCCGGAGGCCGGACTCGAACCGGCACGAGGGCGGCCCCTCAGCAGATTTTGAGTCTGCCGCGTCTGCCCATTCCGCCACTCCGGCGCCACCGCTCTCGGGCAGACAAATTTATGGAGCGGAAGACGGGATTCGAACCCGCGACCTCCTCCTTGGCAAGGAGGCGCGCTACCGCTGCGCTACTTCCGCTCCCGGCCCTCACGGGCTCCGAGGCATATTATAACCGCCCACGGCGCCCCTGCAACACCCGTTCTCCCCCAGGGCCACGCCCCCTATCGCTGCTGCGCTGTCCGAAGGGCCCGTAGCACCCTCTCGGGCAGGAGGGGCATGTCGATGTGCCTGATGCCCAGCGGAGCGAGGGCGTCCATCACCGCGTTCACCACCGCCGGCGGGGCTGCCACCGTCCCGCCCTCGCCTACCCCCCTGGCACCCAGGGGGTTGATAGCCGTCTGCCCCTCCAACAGCTGGACCTCGATGGCCGGGACATCGCCGGCCTTGGGCAGTGGGTAGCCCATGAAGGAGGACGACAGGACCTGCCCGTCATCGCCGTACTGGGCGGACTCCATGAGGGCCTGGCCGATGCCCTGGGCGATCCCTCCGTGCAGCTGCCCCTCCACCACCATCGGGTTGATGACGCGACCGCAGTCGTCCACGGCGATGTAGCGCAGTATCCTGACCCTGCCAGTCTCGGCGTCCACCTCCACCACACAGGCGTGGGTCCCGTTGGGCGAGGAGAAGTTGGGCGGGTCGAAATAGGCCGTCGCCTCCAGCCCCGGTCCCACGCCCGGCGGCAGGTCAAGGCCCCGGTAGGCCAGGGCGGCCAGCTCCTTGAAGGAGATGCCCCTCTCGACGAAGCCCCTGACGCAGACCCTGCCCTCCTCGAAGACCAGGTCGGACGGCCCTGCCTCCAGGACCTTGGCCGCTATCTGGGCCATCTTATCCCGCAGCGCCTGGGCCGCCAGCAGCACAGCGCTTCCGCCGACCGTCAGCGAACGGCTGCCCATGGTGCCCATGCCGTAGTTGACGAGGTCTGTATCGCTGTGCAGCACTCGCACCTCCGCCGGAGACACGCCCAACACATCGCCCGCTATCTGGGCGAGGGTCGTCTCCAGACCCTGGCCGTGGGGCGATACCCCCGTCAGGACCGTGACGGTGCCCGAAGGGTCTACGCGGACGGTGGCGGTCTCCCATCCGCCCTTGATGAAGTCCAGCCCCGGCGGGACGGCCACCGAGGGGAAGCCCGCCCGCCACAAGTAGGTGGCGATGCCCACGCCGACGTAGCGCCCCTGTCGCCGCCATTCCGCCTGCCGGGCCCGCAGCCTTTGATAGTCCAACAGCTCCAGCGCCCGCGCCAGGGACTCCTCGCTGCTGGCGCTGTCCAGCACGTGTCCCGTGGGCGTGGCGTGGGGGAAGGCGTCCCTAGGTATGAAGTTGCGTCTTCTGAGCTCCACCGGGTCCATGTCCAGCTCGCGGGCCAGGATGTCCATGAGCCGCTCCAGGTAGAAGGCCGCCTCGGCCCGCCCGAAGCCACGATAGGGGTCCACCGGCGTCTTGTTGGTGAAGACCCCGACCACCTCCAAATGGACGACGGGTATGCGGTAACAGCCCGTCATCATCATGGCGGTCTGGAGAGGCCCGACGGCGGTCAGGATGTGCAGGTAGGCGCCGAGGTCGGCGATGATGCGGGCCCTGATGCCGGTGATGGTGCCGTCGCGCCGGGCGCCCACCTCCAGGTAGGCCACCTGGCCGCGACCGTGGCTGGTGGCCACCATGTGTTCGCTGCGCGTCTCGGTCCACTTGACGGGCCGTCCCAAGCGCAGGGCCAGCGCAGCCGCCAGCACCTCCTCCGGATAGGGGTTCAGTTTGGCCCCGAAGGCCCCTCCCACGTGGGGGGCGATGACCCGTATCCTGTGCTCCGGCAGTCCCAACAGCGGGGCCAACTGGCTGCGCATGAGGTGGGGCGCCTGGGTGGAGAGCCAGACCGCTAGGCGACCCTCGGCAGGGTCGTATCGGGCCACCACACCGCGCGGCTCCATGGAGTTGGGGACAAGGCGCTGGTTCTCCATGCGCTGACGGACGATGACGTGCGCCTCCTTCAGGGCGGCCTCGATGTCGCCTCCCAGGGACCCCAGGGGCAGGCGATAGGCAACGTTGTCGCCGAACTCGGGGTGGAGGACGGGGGCATCCGCCTCCAGGGCCCTCTCCGGGTCCACCACCGCCGGCAGCGGGTCGTAGTCGACCTGGACCAGCTCGGCCGCGTCGCGTCCTACGTAGGGGTCTACGGACACGACAACGGCCACCGGCTCGCCCACGAAGCGCACCCTGTCCAGCGCCAGGAGGTGGTGTTCGGGCACCCTCAGCCCAGGTATGGTCATGCTGGTGGGCAGGGGAGCGCTCATGGCCCTCGTCTCCTGTCCCGTCAGCACGGCCACCACGCCCGGTAGGGCCGCGGCGCGGGCGACATCGATGCCCATCACCCTGGCATGGGCCAGCGGGCTGCGCACGAAGGTCAGGTAGACCATGCCCGGCAGGTGCAGGTCGTCTACGTAGGCCCCCCCGCCCGTTATGAGGGGCACATCCTCGTTGCGTTTGACCCTGGCCCCTATGAACCTGCTGCTGGCGTCCACGGCGGCCTCCCTTCAAGGGGCAGCCTCCGGCCCCTTATGTCGTCCCGTCCTGAGGCTCGTCCCCAGCGGTCAGTTGCTGCCAGAGCTGCTGGCGGGCCTCGGCCTCCCGGAGCCGCAGGTCCCAGAAGCGGGGGCGCCGACGCTCCAGGAAGGAGCGCGCCCCCTCGCGTCCCTCCGGGGAGTCGAACCAGTCGGGATACATCATGTGGGAGATGATGCCCAGCTGGGGCATCATGTCGAGCTCCTGGTCGAAGGTGGCCTTGAGTATCTCCAGGCAGCCCGGGCTGAGCTGCAAGAGGTCCTCGCACCACCTGTCGACCTCCTCCTCCAGCAGGTGGTCGGGGACCACCCGGTTCACCAGGCCCATCTGGAGGGCCTCCAGGGCGGTGTAGCGACGGCACAGCATCCAGATCTCGCGGGCCCTCTTGGCCCCTACCACCCGCACCAGGTAGGGCACGAAGTAGCCGTCGGCAGGGCTGCCTACCCGCGGCCCTGCCTGTCCGAATATGGCTGTGTCGGAGGCGATGGTGAAGTCGCAGCAGTAGGCCAGGTGATTGGCGCCGCCGATGCAGTAGCCCCTCACGGCGGCTATGACGGGCTTGCGGCAGAGACGCACCAGGCGGTTGACGGGATAGCGGAAGTAAAAGGCCTCCCTGAGGCCCCACTGCTCCCACTCGACATCCCCGCCGGTACCGAAATGGGGGCCGACGCCGGTCAACACCACTACCCCGATCTTGGGGTCGTGGCTGGCATCGTAGAAAGCGCGGAACATCTCGTCCACCGTCTTCATGGTCATAGCGTTGTAGCGGTCGGGACGGTTGACGGAGATCCTGGCCACCCCGGCCCCCAGCTCCTGGAGGAACTTCTTCTCGTAGATGATCTCCTCGAAGTCGGGCCCGAAGCCGCCCACGCGGGTCCACTCGGTCCAGCCCATGGTCATCCCCCTAAAGCGTGCCTATGATGCGCTTGCTGCTCTCTAGCAGGTCCATCAGCTCGTCCCCGCCGATGGGCCGGACGGAGGCGGGAAGCCTCTCGCGCAGCCCCGTCAGCTCCAACCAGTGGAGGTTCCCGTAGATGGGGATGCCCTCCTCCGCCGCCCTGTCCAGGAGGGCACGCCAGTCCAGCTGCCGGCCCTCCCCTCTGCCCTTGACGGGCAGCCCCATCTGGGAGCCGGCATCGGCCATGGCGTAGCGCATGTGCTGGCCCGAGAGCTCCCGCGGCCAGCCGTAGGTCCCCGACGCGACCGCCACCAGCGCCTCCTGCGTGAGGACGATGGCCACCTCCTGGCCCCTCCGCTTGCCCTGACGGGCCAGGAAGAAGGCGTCCAACAGAGAGCTCGTCTGGGCATCCCTGAGGAGGATCAGCAGGTCCAAGGCCACGCCTCCCTGATGAACATGTTGTCCAGAACATCATAGTCCCCATGGGCCAGGGGGACAAGGAGAGACGAACGCCTGGGGAGGCCCTGGCGCGGGGCCTGGGGTGGCGGGGCCTGTGGGGCAGTCCCGGGGCCGGGCGAGGACCTCTAGAACAGGGCGCCGCGCAGGCCCTGGAGCCCCCGCAGGTGCTGGATCTCCCCGAGGTGGGTGCAGCAGTGGGTGAGGCAGACGGACCCGATGGCCCGCCGCACCTTCATCTCGCCCATGGGGCGAATGGTCACCGTCTGCTCCAGGTAGCTGTCGTCGATGCCCCGCAGGAACTCGTCGGTGGACTGCCAGACCCTGCGCGCGTACCCCAGGAACTCCTGGGCCGAGGGCAGGCGCAGCGCCCGCGCCTGCTCCAGGGTCCAGCCGGTGCCCTGGTGGACGCGGTCCAGCCCCCATTTCTGGTCGTAGCCACCGTCCAACCAGACAGTGGACTGACGCCGCAGAACGAAGTTGATGATGTTGTCCTCGGTGCGGACGGCATGCCAAGCGACGAAGGCGATGTGGACGCTCCTCTCGTTGGCCGTCCAGTGCAGCTGCTCGGGCGTCAGGTCCCGCAGCATCTCGTCATACTGCCCGTGCATCTGCTCCAGGGACTCGCGCAGGAACTCCACCAGCGTCATGGGCGGCCTCCTTGCCGAGGACAGACTGCTGACACCGCCAATCTAGACAGGCGGGGGCGGCCCGTCAAGTCAGGCCATGGCCGGCGCCGCACCTAGCCTCTGGATTCCCGGCCCCGCGCCAAGGCCATGCTCGCAAGCGGCCGGCAGCACAAAAGGCCAGGCGCAGCGATCCCCCCACCGTCCGGGACCGGGCGAGGGCACACGAGGCCCGTGTCCCAGGACGCTGCCGGTGGCCGGGCCTAATACTTGGAGACGTTCATCTCCTGGATGCGCCCTTCCACCAGGTAGACCACCCGCTCGCAGATGTTGGTGGCCCGGTCGGCGATGCGCTCCAGGTTGTGGGCCACCCAGGTGAGCCAGGTGGCCCGCTGGATGGTGCGGGGGTCCTGCAGCATGAAGGTCAGCAGCTCGCGGTAGACCTGGTCGTAGAGGGCGTCCACCTCGTCGTCCCGGTTGGAGACCTCCCGCGCCATCTGTGGGTCGCGGCGGCGGAAGGCCTCCACCGCGTCCCGCAGCATGGCGATGGCCACCTGGGCCATGCGGGGTATGTCGATGTAGGGCTTCAGGGGTGGCTCGTCAGCCAGCAGGATAGCCAGCTTGGCGATGCCCTCGGCGTGGTCGCCCATGCGCTCCAGGTCTACGATTATGTAAAGCACAGAGATGATGGTGCGCAGGTCGCTGGCCATGGGCTGCTGGGTGGCGATGATCTCCAGGCAGCGGTCCTCGATGCCGTAGCGCTTCTCGTTCACCTTCATGTCGTCAGCGATGATCTGGCGGGCCAGCTCCACGTCCCGCTCCTTGAGGGCGCGGATGGACCGTTCGATGGCGCTGGCCACCATCTCGGCCATCACCATCATCTCTTCCTGGACTTCCGTCAGCTCCTGCTGCAGCAGCGTCCTAGTCATGGCCCTTCCTGCCTCCTCCCTTGCCGCCCTGCCAGGGGTGACAACATGATGTGCGCCTCCCTCGGGCCTGTCAAGTGCTTCCGTCATGTCCGTCTAGCCGATGCGACCGGTGATGTAGGCCTCGGTCCGTGGGTCCCTGGGGTTGGTGAACACCTCGCGGGTGGGGCCGAACTCCACCAGATAGCCGGCCCGGTCCTCGTCCATCATCAGGACCGCCGTGTAGTCGGAGACCCGCGCTGCCTGCTGCATGTTGTGGGTGACGATGACGATGGTGTAGCGCTCCGACAGCTCCCGCATCAGGTCCTCGATCTTGAGGGTGGCGATGGGGTCCAGGGCGGAGCAGGGCTCGTCCATCAGCACCACCTCAGGCTCCACGGCGATGGCCCTGGCGATGCACAGCCGCTGCTGCTGGCCCCCCGAGAGGCGCAGGGCGTTCTGGCCCAGCTTGTCCCGCACCTCGTCCCAAAGGGCGGCGGCCCGCAGGCTGCGCTCCACCGCCTCCCGCAGGTTGCCCCGGTAACCGTTGATGCGCAGACCGAAGGCCACGTTTTCGAATATCGACTTGGGGAAGGGGTTGGGCTTCTGAAAGACCATGCCGATGCGGCTGCGCACCTCCACCGGGTCCACGCCCGGGGCGTAGATGTCCTGACCTTCGAACAACACCTGCCCCTCCACCCTGGCGCCGGGCACCAGCTCGTGCATCCGGTTCAGGCAGCGGATGAGGGTGCTTTTGCCGGAGCCCGAGGGACCGATGATGGCGGTTATGCGCCGCCGCGGCACCCTCAGGTCTATGCCCTTGACGGCCCGGAAGGGGCCATACCAGGCGCTGAGGCCGCGCACCTCTATGACCGCCTCCTCCTCGCTGGGGGGCCTCAGCGCCTCCCGTTCCACCCGGGGGACAGGCACCTGCACCGACGGTCCAGGCGCTTCCTGGCTCACCACTGGCGCCTCCTTTCTGACCAGTAGCGGATGGCGATGGCCACGGCGTTCATCCCCAGCAGCACCGCCAGCAAGACGATGATGCCAGCGGCAGCCGCCTGGTGGAAGGCAGGCTGCGGGCGCGATATCCAGTTGAAGATCTGGATGGGGAGCACGGTGAAGGAGTCCAAAGGGCCGCGAGGGTCGAAGGGCACGAACAGCAGCGCCCCCACCGTTATCAGGGGCGCCGTCTCGCCGATGGCCCGCGACAGGGCCAGGATCACTCCCGTCATCATGGGGCCCAGGGCCGCCGGCAGCACCTGGTGCCACACCGTCTGCCACGGCGTGGCCCCCAGCGCCAGGGAGGCCTCGCGGATACTGTAGGGCACCGCCCGCAGCCCCTCCCGCGCCGACACGATGACGATGGGCAGCACCACCAGCGACAGGGTGAGGGCGCCCGCCAGCACAGTCCTCCCCAGGTCCATGGCCCGCACGAACAGGGCCAGCCCCAGCAGCCCGTAGACGATGGACGGCACCCCGGCCAGGTTGTTGATGTTGGTCTCGATAAGGCGCGTCAGCCAGTTGCGGGGCGCGAACTCCTCTAGGTAGATGGCCGCCCCGATGCCCACCGGCACCGCCAGAACGCCCGTCAGCCCCACCACCCAGAGGGACCCCAGCAGGGCGGACCGTATGCCTGCCCGGCTGGCGATGCGGGAGGGATAGCTGGTGATGAAGTCCCAAGACAGCCGGTCCAGCCCGTCCCGGGCCACCACCACCAGCAGCAGGACCAGGGCGGCGATGCCGGCGGCCGCCGCCAGTCGCAGCAGCACCCCTGCCGCCACCCCCGCAACGTTCCGGAGCAGCAGCCGCCGACGCCACTCCTGGCCGCGGGCCGTCGCCGTCGTCATTCGTAGACCTCCCGGAAGCGGGACAGGAGCCACTGGGCGGCCACGTTCAGGCCCAGGGTGCAGGCGAAGAGGGCTAGCCCCACGGCGAAGATGGTCTTGTACTCCAGGCTACCGGCGGGGGTGTCGCCTAGACTCACCTGCACGATGTAGGCCGGCAGGGCCTGCATGGCCTCCAGCGGGTTCCAGGACAGGTTGGGGACGTTGCCGGCAGCGATGGTGACGATCATCGTCTCGCCCACCGCCCTCGCCATGGCTAGCACCACCGCCGCCACTATGCCCGAGAGGGCCGCCGGCAGCACCACGCGCACCGCCACTTCGAAGCGGTTGCTGCCCAGGGCGTAGCCTGCCTCCCGCAGCGAGCCAGGCACCGCCCGCATGGCGTCCTCCGACAGGGAGGAGACCAGGGGCAGGAGCAGGACCGACATGGCCAGGGCCGCCGACAGGGCGCTGAACAGGGTCTGTTGTCCCAACAGCCGCTGCAGCACCTCCGGGGCGATGAAGGTGATGGCGAAATAGCCGTAGACGACCGTGGGGATGCCTGCCAGCACCTCCAGGGCGGGCTTGAGGACGGCCCGCACTCGCGGCGAGGCGTACTCGCTCAGGTAGATGGCCGCCCCCAGGCCCACCGGCACCGCCACCGCCAGTGCCAGGGCCGATATGAGGAAGGTGGCCGACAGAAGGGGCAGAACGCCGAAGTGCTTCTCCACGAAGAGGGGCGTCCAGCGCGTCTCCGTAAGGAACTCGACGATGGAGACCTCGCGGAAAAAGCCTACCGCCTCCTCCACCAGGACCACCACGATGCCCACGGTGGTGAAGATCGACAGGGCGGCACACAGGAAGAGGAGGGCCAGGATAGGCGCCTCCTGCAGCCGCAAGAGGCGACGGCGGCGTGGCGAGCGCCGCACCGCCGCAGGGGCCTCCGCTGTGGCCATGCTACCTCTCCCTCGTCAGCACATCCTCGATGCGCAGGCCCGGGGTCACTCCCTGGAAGACGGTGCCGGTCCTGCGGGCCTGCCAGCGTTCGCGCACCAGATCGTAGGCGGTGCTGGGCAGGGGGACGTAGCCTACCTCCCTGGCCAGGTCAGCGGCTGTCTCCAGATAGAAGTCCACGAAGGCCTGCACTTCGGGCCGCTCGGCCGACCTGGCGCTGACGTAGATGAACAGGGGACGCGACAGCGGCCGGTAGGTGCCGTTGATGACATTTTCCACAGACGGCTCCACACAGCCCTGGCCTCCGTCCACCTTCAGGGCCTTGAGACGAGATCGGTTCTCCAGGTAATAGGCCAGGCCGAAGTAGCCCAGGGCATTGGGGTCGCCGGCCACGCCCTGGACCAGCACGTTGTCGTCCTCGCTGGCCGTGTAGTCGCCGCGGCTGGCGTCCTCCTTGCCCACGATGGCCTCGGTGAAGTAGTCGAAGGTGCCCGAGTCGGTGCCGGCGCCGTAGAGCCGCAGGGGCCGGTCTGGCCAGGCCGGGTTCACCTGGCTCCAGCGGGTGATGGTGCCCTGGGCGGCCGGCTCCCACATCTTCTTCAGCTCGGCCACCGTGATGCAGTCCACCCAGTCGTTGGCCGGGTTGACTACCACCGACAGGGCATCGAAGGCCACCGGCAGCTCGATGAAATCTATGCCGTTGTTGCGGCAGGCGTCTATCTCCTGCTGACGGATGGGGCGGGAGGCGTCCGATATGTCCGTCTCGCCATTGCAGAACTTCTGGAACCCTCCGCCCGTCCCCGAGATGCCCACCACCACCTCCACACCCGGCTCCTCCCTGCGGAACTCCTCGGCCACCGCCTCGCTGATGGGAAAGACGGTGCTGGAGCCATCGACGATGATGCGCCCGGACAGGCGCGAGCTGTCGCCCTGGGACCCACAGGCCGCCACCAGGGCGACCACCAGGGCCAGGGCCGCGATGCCGAACCCGCGCAGGTGCGGGGAGTGCACGTCCACGTGTTCCCTCCTCGTATCCCCTCCTAGTGTGCGGGGGCCAGCTTTAACGGCGTGTTAACGGGGCTTAACGCTGGGTAAAATCTGGGACGCCGCCGTCCCACAGGTGGGCACAGTCCCCCACGGTCTGGATGGCCGCCCTGTTCCCGGACACCCTCACCACCGTCAGGGAGGTGTGCTCGGGCAGGAAGAAGATGTCCCGGGGCACGTCCAACACGAAGCTGAGGCAGAGGTTGATCACCCCACCGTGGCAGACCACCACCACCCTCTGCCCCGGGTGCCGCGCCACGATGCCGTCCAGCGCCCTGCGGACCCGCAGCCGGAAGCGGTGGGACGGCTCGAAGCCGGGCAGCGTGTCCCACCTGGGTGAGGCCAGCAGACGCCGGGCCAGGTCTTGGACCAGCTCCTCGCGGTCGTGGCCGCGGAAGGCCGTCCGCAGGCGGGCCATGTCCGTTTCCACCTCGCGCAGGTCGGCGACGGTCTCTACGGCCAGACCGGTGGCCTCGGCCACCGCCCGGGCCGTCTCCTGGGCACGGCGCAGCGGCGAGGCGTAGAGGGCGTCGATGCGCGTGCCGGCCAGCCGACGGGCCAGCTGCTGGGCCTGCCAGCGCCCCCGCTCCGAGAGGGGCGGGTCGTAGCTGGCCGCATCGGGCGTGATGGGGGCCGCCTCGCCGTGGCGGACCAGCACCAGCTCGGTGGCATCGGGCGCCACGTGGCGGAACAGGCGGGTGAAGAGGTCTCCCTGGCCGGTGACCAGGGTCTCCTTGGGCCTATCGGGTGCCTTCTGCATTTCCTCCCTCCTTTCACCCACCATGCTAGACCCCCACCGTCGCCCTATCCTCAACGCGATGTTAACGGCCAGTTAGCGCAGGTAAAAGTTGCGGACCTTCAGCCCCCCAGCGGGAGAAAGATGGTGAAGGTGGCCCCCTGGCCAGCAGCGCTTTCGGCCCAGACCCGCCCGCCGTGGGCCTCCACGATGTGCTTGACGATGGCCAGGCCGAGGCCAGCGCCAGGCCGCCGACGGGAGCGGTCGGCCTTGTAGAACCGCTCGAAGACGCGGGGGAGGTCGCCGGGCTCGATGCCCACCCCCGTGTCCCTGACCGTAACGAGCACGCCACCGTCGGTCTCCCCCGCCGCTACCGTCACCGAGCCGCCTGCCGGGGTGAACTTGATGGCGTTGTCCAGCAGGTTGAGGACGGCGCGCTCCAGCCGCTCGGCGTCCCCCTGGACGGTAGGCAATTGGGACGGCAGGTCCAGCTCCAGGACCAGGCCCGCCTCGCGGGCACGGGGGGCCATCCGCTCCACCGCCCGGGCGAGCACCGTCATCAGGTCCACCGGTGACGGGACGAAGGCGTCCACCCCAGCCTCCAGACGCGACAGCTCCAGCAGCTCCTCCACTAGGCGGGCCATGCGTTCGGTCTCCTCCTCGGCACGGGCGAGGAACAGCTCGCAGGCCTGGGGGTCGTCCTTAGCGCCGGTCCGCAGGGCCTCCAGGGCCGACTTCAAGGCAGCGAGGGGGGTGCGCAACTCATGGGACACGTTGGCCACGAAGTCGCGGCGCACCTGGTCCACGCGGCGCAGCTCCGTCAGGTCGCGGAGGGAAACCAGCAGGCGCCCGCCGCTCCCCACGGCGGCCGCCGTCAGCTCCAGGGGCCGGCCGCCCGGCCCCTCCACCGTGAGGGAGGCGGCGCCGCCTTCCCTCCGCACCCTGCGCAGGGCGTCCACCGCTTCCTCCTGCGGCAGGAACCACGACAGCGGCTGGGCTGCCAGGACGGCAGCCTCATGGCCCAGGAGGGCGCTGGCGGCGGCGTTGCTGAAGCGGACGCGGCCCTCGGCGTCCAGCAGCAGCAGGGCATACGGGGCGGCGTCCAGGGCCGCCGCGAGCAGGTCCCGTTCCTGGCGGGCACTCTGGAGGGCCTCAGCCACGGCGCCCAGCGGCCCGGCCATCTCCGGGGGCATATCGGCCGGCGGGGGCTGGCCG
>DATLZD010000053.1:0-5763 GCA_035574155.1 Dehalococcoidia bacterium
GCCCGCGGCATCCTGCTGGTGCAGGGAGCGGTGCCCGGGCACAAGGGCAGCCTGCTCAAGATCCGCTTCGCCCGCAAGGCCAGCGACCTGAAGAAGAGGAGGGCCAAGGCCCGTGTTGCTGCCCGTTAGGAACGCCGAAGGACAGGAAGTGGGCTCCATCGAGGTGGAGGACTACGTCTTCGGCATCCGCCCCAACAAGGCCGTCCTCCACCAGGCCTACGTGGCCCAGCGGGCCAACCAGCGCCGCGGCACCCACAGCACCAAGACCCGCGGCGAGGTGAAGGGCAGCACCCGCAAGACCCGCCCCCAGAAGTACACGGGACGGGCGCGGCAGGGGTCCATCCGCGCCCCTCACCGCAGGGGAGGCGGCGTGGTCTTCGGCCCCAAGCCCAGGGACTACTCGCAGCGGCTGCCCAAGAAGATGCGGCGGCTGGCCATTCGCTCCGCTCTGTCGGCCAAGGCCGCCGACGGCGAGCTCATAGTCCTGGACCGCCTGGAGCTGGAGCGGCCCAGCACCAAGGAGGTGGCCCGCATACTCCAGAACCTGGGCGTGGACCGCTCAGCCCTGGTGGTGACGGGCGAGCCTGACCGGACCGTGTTCCTGTCGGTGCGCAACCTGGAGCGCAAGAAGTGCCTGCCCGCCGCCTACCTGAACGTGGTGGACCTGCTGCACCACCGCTACCTGGTGATGACCGAGGCGGCGGTGCGCAAGGCCGAGGAGCTGTGGGGCGAGGCCCGCGACCGGGAGCGGGCCCTGCGGAGGTGATGGCCATGGCCAAGGCCCTCCACCCCACCCAGGTCATCATCCGCCCCCTCATCACCGAGAAGGCGGCGCGCCTGGCCGAGGAGAACAAGTATGCCTTCCAGGTCCACCCCGAGGCCGACAAGACGCAGATCAGGCAGGCGGTGGAGAAGGTCTTCGGGGTCAAGGTGGTCAAGGTCAACGTCATCAACCTGCGCCGCAAGGCCCGCCGGACCCGGGGCGGCTACATCCTCCACGGCCAGCGCTGGAAGAAGGCCATCGTCACCCTGGCCGAGGGGCACAAGATAGAGCTGTTCGAGGGCGTGTGATAGCCATGGGCATCAAGGTCTACAAGCCCACCTCCCCCGGCCGCCGCAATGCCACCGGCTACTCCTTCGAGGAGATAACCAAGAAGGAGCCGGAAAAGTCGCTGCTGGCGCCCAAGAAGCGCACCGGGGGACGTAACAACCAGGGCAAGATCACGGTGCGCCACCGCGGGGGCGGCGCCAAGCGTCGCCTGCGCATCATCGACTTCAAGCGGGACAAGTGGGGCGTGCCGGGCAAGGTGGTGGCCATCGAATACGACCCCAACCGCACCGCCCGCATCGCCCTGGTCCAGTATGCCGACGGCGAAAAGCGCTACATCCTCTGCCCCCTGGGCCTGCAGGTGGGCGACACCGTCATGGCCGGCCCGGGCGCCGAGATCCGCCCCGGCAACGCCCTCCCCCTGCGGGAGATCCCCGTGGGCACCCTGGTCCACAACGTGGAGCTGCACAAGGGCAAGGGCGGCCAGATGGTGCGCTCGGCGGGGGCAGCGGCCCAGATCCTGGCCCGGGAGGAGAAGTATGTGCTCCTGCGGCTGCCCTCGGGAGAGGTGCGGCGAGTCCTGGGCGACTGCATGGCCACGGTGGGACAGGTGGGCAACGTGGAGCACGACCAGATCGTGCTGGGCAAGGCCGGCCGCAGGCGGCACCTAGGCTGGCGGCCGTCGGTGCGCGGCTCGGCCATGACGCCCAGGGATCACCCCCACGGCGGCGGCGAGGGGCGGGCGCCCATCGGCCTGCCCCACCCCAAGACGCCTTGGGGCAAGCCGGCCCTGGGGGTGAGGACCCGGCGGCGCAAGGACACCGATAAGTACATAGTGCGTCGCCGCTACCAGAGCTAGGAGGTGCCGGGGCGTGTCCCGCTCGCGCAAGAAGGGCCCATACGTAGACCCCAAGCTCATGAAGAAGGTGCTGCGGGCCCGGCAGACGGGCCAGCGCCAGGTCATCCGCACCTGGTCGCGGCGCTCCACCATCGTGCCAGAGATGGTGGGCCTCACCATCGCGGTGCACGATGGGCGCCGGCACGTCCCCATCTTCATCACCGAGAACATGGTGGGGCACAAGCTGGGGGAGTTCGCCCCCACCCGCACCTTCCGGGGCCACAGCGGCAAGACGGCCCAGGTGGCCCGCATGAAGAAGAGGTAGGGCGAGGGCCATGGAAGTCCAGAGCTTCGTGCGCAATGCCCCGGTATCGGCCAAGAAGGTCAACCTTATCCTGGACCAGATACGGGGCAAGCGGGTGGACGAGGCCCTGACCATCCTGCGCTTCATGACCTCGCCCAAGGCCCGCATCGTGGCCAAGGCGGTCCGCTCGGCGGCGGCCAATGCCGAGAACAACTACAACCTGGACCCTCGGCGCCTGCGCATCGTCGCCTGCTGGGCAGGGGAGGGGATCCGCCTCAAGCGCCTCAACCCCCGCGCCCGCGGCCGGGCCGACGTCATCCAGAGGCGGCGGGCCAACATCACCATCGTGGTGGACGAGGTGTGAGCTATGGGGCATAAGGTCCACCCCACCGGCCTGCGCATCGGCGTCATCTACGACTGGCAGAGCAAGTGGTTCTCCGATAAGGACCCCCTGTACCGGGAGCTGCTGCACGAGGACCTGTCCATTCGCCGGACCATCCTGGAGATGCTGCCGGACGCCGCCATCTCCCGGGTGGAGATCGAGCGCAACGCCAACCAGGTGACGGTGACCATCCACACCGCCCGCCCGGGCATCGTCATCGGCCGGGGTGGGCAGCGGGTGGAGGAGATCCGCAACCGCCTGGAGGAGCTGACGGGCAAGCGGGTGCGGGTGAACATCACCGAGGTGCCGGCGCCGGAGCTGGACGCCCGCCTGGTAGCCCAGACGGTGGCGCGGCAGATCGAGCAGCGCATATCGCACCGCCGGGCCATCAAGCAGGCGGCGGCCCGGGCCATGCAGCGGGGCGCCCTGGGGGTCAAGATCCGCGTGGCCGGACGCCTGGGCGGCGCCGACATGAGCCGCAAGGCGGTGGAGCTGGTGGGGCGGGTGCCCCTCCACACCCTGCGGGCCGACATCGACTACGGCTTCGCCGAGGCCCGCACGCAGCTGGGCGTCATCGGCGTCAAGGTCTGGATATACAAAGGGGACGTCCTCCCGGAGCGGGAGCGGGCCGAGGCCGTCGAAGCGGCAGCGGAGGTGAGCGAAGGTGCTCCAACCCAGGAAGGTTAAATACCGCAAGCAGCAGCGGGGCCGCCTCAAGGGGCGCGCCAACGCGGGCAACTACGTGGCCTTCGGCGAATGGGGCCTCCAGGCCCTGGGTGCCTGCTGGCTGTCGGCCCGCCAGATCGAGGCCGCCCGCCGCGTCATCGCCCGCATGGTGCGCCGCGGCGGCAAGATGTGGATCCGCGTCTTTCCCGACAAGCCCATCACCAAGAAGCCCCTGGAGACGCGCATGGGCAGCGGCAAGGGGCCGGTGGAGTACTGGGCGGCGGTGGTGAAGCCCGGGCGCATCCTCTTCGAGGTGGCGGGGGTGCGCGAGGACCTGGCCAGGGAGGCCCTGGAGCAGGCAGCCCACAAGCTGCCCATCCCCTGTCGCATCGTCCACCGGGAGGCCGCCTAGGAGATGGGCCGCTACGTCAAGACCATGGACGAGATCCGCCGCCTGTCGGACAAGGAGCTGGCGGAGGAGATCGAGGAGACCTATCGCCGCCTCTTCCAGCTGCGGCTGCAGCAGCAGACGCGGCAGCTCCAGGACACCAGCCAGCTCCAGAAGCTGCGGCGGCACCTGGCCCGTCTCAAGACGGAGCAGCGGGCGCGGGAGCTGGCCCGCACCAACCGGTAGGGAGGCACGCCTGGTCATGGCCAGCCAAGAGCTCAAGTTCGGGCGGCGCAAGGTGCTGGAGGGGGTCGTGGTCAGCGACCGCATGCAGAAGACGGTGACGGTGGCCGTGGAGCGGGTGACCCGTCACCCCCTCTACAAGAAGACCATCCGCCGCCGCAAGAAGTACCACGCCCACGACGAGAACAACGAGTGCCGCGTGGGCGACCGCGTGCTCATCGTCGAGAGCCGCCCCCTCTCCCGCACCAAGCGCTGGCGGGTGGCCCGCATACTGCAGCGGGCCGAGCAGGTGGAGGTCAAGGCTGAGGAGGTGGACCTGGAAGCCCTGGGCGAGCGCCGCCGGGCGGAGCAGGCGCCCGAGGCCGCCGAGGAGGCGGAGCGACCATGATCCAGAACTACACCCGCCTGAAGGTGGCCGATAACTCGGGAGCGCGGGAGATCATGTGCTTCCGCGTGCTGGGCGGCTCCAACCGCAAGTATGCCGGCCTGGGGGACGTCATCGTCGCCTCGGTCAAGGACGCCATACCCCACGCCCCCGTCAAGAAGGGGGACGTGGTGCGGGCGGTGGTGGTGCGGGTGGCCAAGACCACCCGCCGCCGTGACGGCACCTACATCCGCTTCGACGACAACGCCGCCGTCATCCTGGCCCCCGACGGCCAGAACCCCCGCGGCACCCGCGTCTTTGGCCCCGTAGCCCGCGAGCTTAGGGAGAAGGGCTTCATGAAGATCATCTCCCTGGCGCCGGAGGTGGTCTGAGGTGGCCCAGAAGATCAAGCGCCAGGACACGGTGCTGGTGGTGCGGGGCCGCGACCGCGGCAAGGTGGGCACCGTCCGTCAGGTCATCCCCCGCGAGCAGCGCATCGTGGTGGAAGGGGTGAACGTGGTCAAGCGCCACCTGCGGGCCATGCCTAACCGGCCCGGGGGCATCGTCCAGCGGGAGTCGCCCATCCACTGGTCCAAGGTCAAGCTGGTCTGCCCCGCCTGCGGCAAGGCCACCCGGGTGGGCTTCCGCCGCCTGGAAGACGGCCGCAAGGTGCGATACTGTAAAAAGTGCGACGCCAACATCGACTGAGGCCATGCAGGGCAGCAACGGCTACGTACCCAGGCTCAAGCAGCGCTACCGGGAAGAGGTGGTGCCGGCCCTGATGAGGGAGTTCGGCTACCGCAACGTCATGCAGGTGCCCCGTATCGAGAAGGTATGCCTCAACATCGGCCTGGGGGAGGCGGTCCAGAACCCCAAGGCGGTGGAGGCCGCCAGCAACGACCTGGCCCTCATCAGCGGCCAGCGGCCGGTGGTGACCCGGGCGCGCAAGTCCATAGCCAACTTCAAGGTGCGCAAGGGGATGCCCATCGGCCTGATGGTCACGCTGCGGGGGGACCGCATGTGGGAGTTCCTGGACCGGCTGATGAACGCCGCCCTGCCCCGCATCCGTGACTTCCAGGGGGTGCCGCCCGACTCCTTCGATGGCCGTGGCAACTATTCCCTGGGCATCCGCGAGCAGGTCATCTTCCCGGAGATCGATTACGACAAGATAGACCGGGTGCGGGGGCTGCAGGTGAACATCATCACCACCGCCCGCAGCGACGAGGAGGGCAAGCGGCTGCTGGAGCTGCTGGGCATGCCCTTTGCCAGGAGGTAGGGAGGTTGACCAGAAAGGCGCTGTTCGTCAAGACCTTCCTGAAGACGCCCAAGTTCAAGGTGCGCCACCGCAACCGTTGCCGGCTGTGCGGGCGGCCCAGGGCCTACCTGCGTCAGTTCGCCCTGTGCCGCATCTGCTTCCGCCGCCTGGCCCACGAGGGGCAGCTGCCCGGCGTGCAGAAGGCGAGCTGGTGATGCTGGCCATGATGACGGACCCCATCGCCGACATGCTGACGCGCATCCGCAACGCCATCA
>DATLZD010000054.1:0-2581 GCA_035574155.1 Dehalococcoidia bacterium
GCCCCTGGACCGGCTGCTGGAGGAGGCCGCCGATCGGGAGTTTGCCGACGATGCCGCCTTCGCCCGCTGGCGCGCCGACCTCCTGGCCCACGACCGCCTGGCCGACGCCCTCCGCCCGGGCCCGGCCAGCAGCCCGTCTTCCTCCACACCCGGGGGAGCAGGGGCCTCCACGTCCTCATGCGGAGGACCGGCTGGCGGCCCTCGCCTGCCTCACCGAGAGGGGCGGCTGCCCTCCCGTGAGGGGCGACCCGTCCTGGTGGGACCTGGGCGAGGGCGCCCCCTGGGAGGGGGCCACCACCTGCGCCGTCCTGCTCCCCCTCATGGCCGACCCCGGGGAGGACTACCTCTGGCGCTTCCCCCGCATGGCCAGGGAGGGGAGGGCCAGGCCGGCAGCGGCCCGCATCTTCCGGCGCCGCCGCAGCGACCACCACCCCTGGGCCTGGTATGTGGCCGTCACCTGGGAGGTGGCCTGCCCCGAGCCCTACAGCCCCCTCGGGCTGGCTGGAGGTGAGGGACCTCTGGACGCGGGGCTCGGCGCCCCAGGTCCTGGTCACCCTCCCCAACGGCCATGCCCGCGACCTGATGGAGGGCCGCTACGAGGTCCTGCAGGCCATAACCGGCGAGACCCGGCGGGAGCGGCAGCGGCTGGGGAGCCCGTCCTGGGGATGCGCTGCGAGGGGCACGCCTGGCTGGAGGCCCTGCACCTGCTGGCACGGGAGCTGGCGGAGACGGCCCGCGCCGGGAGCCTCGGCATCCGCTGGCGGGGAGGGGCGCCCCCACGATTTCAGCGGCTCCCCCAGCTCATGCTGGTCAAGGCCCGCCTGGCAGGGGTGCCGGCCCGGTGGATCGGGCAGGCGTGGGAGGAGGAAGGGGCGCCCCCTCCGGCGGGTCATGATAAAGGGGCCGGCGCCTGACGGACGCCGGCTTCACGCCCCACCGGCCGGTCCAGGCCCGCACGGTAAAGTCGCAGCACAAGAGTCCTTGTGCCGCGGGCTGACGGCATGGGCGGCGCCCGGCCCGTATCTGGGCCTACGAGGTCCGACCCACAGTAACGCCCCACACCTTGCGCGATAAGTAACTGGCCGCACCACGTTCGCCCCGGGAAAGCACGGCAATATCTGTTGCCATGCCTCATGCGTGTCATGCCTCGGACAGTCCCCTAGCCAACTGCCTCAAAGAGCTGGCTGGCCTCCTACTGGCAACCTCAGGCTTAATGGGGGCGTGGCGTGTTGCGGAGGCTACCCCTCCATCCGAATTGCCAGTGTCCGATCGCAGACTCAAGGAAGAAGGCCTGGCATCGTTCATAGAAGTTCACCAGTATGCATCCGACAAGCAGCTATCTTAAGCACCCCCACACCGAGCGAGTTGGCAAGACTCAGACCCTCTACATCATACCTTCATCAGCAGGCAGGTGAGAAGCAGCCCGAGGTATACGGTGACTGGCATAGCGATAACCATCAGCCACAGCCCAGGACGCCTACGGAGGGTGGTCACGGCCGCAACGATCCAAAGGACAAACGCGCCGGATAAAAGCAGCACGCCACCGCCGGCCAGCTGCATAAAGGCAAGGGTGATGCTGGCCAGCGCTAAGAGCCACGCGCTGCGCAGGATGACGGCTTGCGGCAGACTGAATCGCCCCATTTTTCCTCAGCGGAAGCCATCATGACATGCGCTTGCCTAGTAGACAGGCCCTCCTCTTCTACCAACGGGGCCATCTGCGTAACATATGTAGCTTGTTGGCGGGGGCCGTGTGAAGTCTTCCCAGCAGGTGACAGAGTAGTGGCCATCATATCATCCGGTCGGTCATGTCGTAAGCCTTCCCCCATACCCTAGGTCCGGGCAAACGGGGCTGTCGATGTCGAATGCGGCCATGGCATATCTCATGATGGCCCACGGCAGATAATACGTGTCCCACCAGCCAGCTAGCCACAGCCAGCCCCAACACCATCCATCCCAAGTGCTCTCCCAATCCCCCCAATAGCCCGTCACCGTGCTTCCGTCGTAATACCACTGGTAGCTGGTTCTGACTTCGACCATCCCGATGCCGAAATGTTCGGTCCGTATGACACGTACCACACACGAGCTACCGGCCGCTGTCGCGTTTGCCACATCAGATCCCTCGACTGTGGTATCGGTTGCCGAATCCGGTCGCTGCAAAGCGTCGCTGGGCAAGGGTCCACCAGCTCTCAGTGCGTCAAACTCTGCTCTCGTCAGCTCTACAACCTTCTTGGTTACCTTACAACCATCGCCTACAGTGATCACCCCAACCCGAAACGGATGCCTGGGGGAATATCGAACCTCTATCGACTCTGCAACTCGACACACCCTACCTTCGCTTACCACCTCGTCACAAAACCCCGTCCAGCCAGTGGGAGGCACCAGGGTGGCTTTCACTGGCGGGGCCAGTGTAGGGGACTCTGCCGATGCTGTGCTACTGGCGAGCGAGAGGAACACCACTACAACAGCTAACCCTAGCAGAAGACCAAGCCTTCTCATGTTGGCCTCTCCTGTAGTCGACTAGGCATACCCAGTGAACTCGACAGCCTATCCCGCCAAGGCACAGATGTCAACGACACTCGTG
>DATLZD010000055.1:0-44726 GCA_035574155.1 Dehalococcoidia bacterium
GGCGTCAGCCCGAGCGCGGCCGGGTCGAACTCGCCCTCCCGCCACAGGGCAGCCCGCTGGACGCTGAGCTGGAGCCGCTCCTCCCCGCGCTCGCGGGCGCGGGCCTTCACCACGACGATGTTGCCGTGCTTCCACAGGTTCTTGGTCTGGTCGTAGACGTCGGGCCAGACGGTGACCTCGGCCGACCCGGAGGCGTCCTCCAGCTCCACCGCGCAGAAAGCGCGCCCGTCGCGGGTCACCAGGGTGCGGGTGTGGGCCACGAAGCCCGCCAGGACCAGGTCTCGGCCGGCCATATCGGGCGTCAGGTGGGCAAGGGGGCACGAGAGGTAAGGCGCCAGCTCCTGGGCGGCGCGGCTGAAGGGGTGCTCCGAGACGTAGATGCCCAGCAGCTCCTTTTCCCAGGCCAGCTTGCGCCCCTGCGGCACCTGCACTTCCTCCAGGGGGAGGTCTTCGAGGCCGGCCTGCTGGGTGCCCATGAGGTCGAAGAGGCTGGCCTGGCCCGCCTCGCGGACCTTCTGGGCACGTTGGGCCAGGGCCACCAAGCGGTCGAGGTTCGCCAGCACGGTGCCGCGGCTGCGGCCTAGGGAGTCGAAGGCGCCGGCCTTGGCCATGCTCTCCAGCGCCCGCTTGTTCAGGGCAGCGACAGGCACACGGCGGAAGAAGTCCTCGAGGCTCTGGAAGGGGCCGCCAGCCTCCCGCGCCGTCACGATCTCCTCCGCCACGCCTTCGCCCACGTTCTTGATGTTGGCCAGCCCGAAGCGGATGGCCCAGCGGCCGTCATGCTCCTCCAGGCCGAAGTTGACGCCGCTCCGGTTGACGTCCGGGGGCAGGACGCGGATGCCCAGGCGCACGCATTCGGCATAGGCCTCGGCCACCCGCTGGGTGGGGTCGGGGCGGCGCTGGGCCATCTGCAGGACGGCCGTCATGTATTCCTCGGGGTAGTTGGCCTTCAGATAGGCGGTGTAGTAAGCGATGCGGGCGTAGGAGACGGCGTGGGCCTTGTTGAAGGCGTAGCCAGCAAAGGGCTCGATGAGGTCGAAGATGGTCTGCGCGGTCTCCCGGGAGTAGCCCCGAGCCATGGCCCCACGGATGAACCGCTCCCGTTCAGCCTCCATCAGGGAGCGGATCTTCTTCCCCATGGCCTTGCGCATCAGGTCGGCCTCGCCCAGGCTGTAGCCGGCAAACTTTTGGGCGATGAGCAGCACCTGGTCCTGGTAGACTATGACGCCGTAGGTCTCGTCCAGGACCTCGGCCAGGTCGGGGTGAGGGTAGCGGATGGGTTCCAGGCCGTGCTTGGCACGTATGTAGGTGGGGATGTGCTGCATGGGGCCGGGGCGGTAGAGGGCCACCATGGCCGCCAGGTCGCGGATGGACGTGGGCTTCAGCTCCTGGATGTAGCGGCGCATGCCCGCCGATTCCAGCTGGAAGACGCCGAAGGTCTCGCCCCGCGACAGCATCTCGTAGGTCTTGGGGTCGCCGTCGGGCAGGCTGTCCAGGTCAATGTGGACGCCCCGCGTCTCGCGGATGAGGTCCAGGGCGATGCGCAAGATGGTCAGGTTGGCCAGGCCCAGGAAGTCCATCTTCAGCAGGCCCAGCTCGGCCACGTCCTCCATGGCGTACTGGGTCGTGGGCAAGGCGTCGGCCTGGTCGCGGGCCGAGGGGGGCCGCTGCAAGGGCAGGTAGTTGGTGAGGGGCTCCGGCGCGATGACGATGCCGGCGGCGTGGGTGGAGGCGTGGCGGGCCACCCCTTCCAGGGCGCGGGCCGTGTCCACCAACCGTCTGACCTGCGGGTCCTCTTCGTAGGCCTGACGGAGCTGAGGGCTCTCCTCCAGCGCCCGGTCTATGGTCATGGGGCCGAAGGATGGGGGCAGCGTCGGCACCATCCGCACCACCCGGTCTACATCGGCGTAGCTCCAGCCCAGCGCACGGCCCACGTCCCGTAGGGAGGCCTTGGCGCCCAGGGTGCCGAAGGTGATGATCTGGGCCACCCGGTCGGCCCCGTACTTCTGGGCGGCGTAGCGGATCATCTCGTCTCGCCGGTCCTCGGCGAAGTCCAGGTCGACGTCGGGCATTTCCCGGCGCTGGTCGTGGATGAAGCGCTCGAACACCAGACGGTGCTCGATGGGGTCGATGTCCGTCACCCCGAGACAGTAGAGGACGACGGAGGCGGCAGCGGAGCCCCGCACCCCCATGAAGATGCCCCGCTCGCGGGCGTAGCGGGCGATGTCGTAGACCACCAGGATGTAGTTGGTGAAGCCGGTGCGGCGGATGACGTCCAGCTCGTATTCCAGCCGCTGACGGGCCTCTTGGTTGTCGCGGCCGTAGCGCTGCTCAAGGCCCTGGTAGCAGAGGCGGGCCAGATGCTCCTCGGGGGTGAGGCCGGGGGGAACGTCGGCCGGGGGGATGTGTAGCTGGCCGAACTCCAGCTCCAGGTCGCACAGCTCGGCTATACGCCAGGTGTTGTCGATGGCCTCGGGAAGGTCGGGGAAGAGCCGGCGCATCTCCTCTTCCGACTTCACGTAGTAGGAGGAGGGGTCGCCGCCCATGCGCATGCGCCCCTCTTCGTCCAGGGTGCTGCCGGTGCTGATGCACAGGCGCACGTCCTGCAGGGTCCAGTCCTCCTGCCTGATGTAGTGGGCGTCATTGGTGGCCACCACCGGGAGGTCCAGCTCGCGGGCCAAGCGCAGCAGACGCCGGTTCAGCTCCTCCTCCTCGTCTATGCCGTGCCGTTGCAACTCGATGTAGAAGTGACCGTCGAACAGTTCACGGAAGTAGCGGGCGGTCGCCACTGCCTCCTCGTAGCGGTCGGCCAGCAGGAGGCGCGGCAACGGGCCCGACTGACAGCCCGAGAGGCATATGAGGCCGCGGTGGTGCTGCTCCAGCAGCTCCCGGTCCATGCGTGGCCGGTAGAAAAAGCCCTCCAGGTGGGCGCGGGTCACGAGCTGGATGAGGTTCCGGTACCCCTCCCGGTCCCGGGCCAGCAGCGTCAGGTGATAGGGCTGCTTGTCCCCGGGGTCGCGGGAGTGGCGCGAGCCTTGGGCCAGGTAGCCCTCCACGCCGATGATGGGCTTGATGCCACGGGCCTTGGCCTCCTTGTAGAACTGGATGGCCCCGTAGAGGACGCCGTGGTCGGTGAGGGCCACCGCCTCCTGCCCCAGCTCCCGGACCCTGTCCATGAGGGCCGGGATCTTGCAGAGGCCGTCCAGCAGGGAGAACTCGGTGTGAAGGTGAAGGTGAACAAACATCTTCGCCTAAACCCGACAGGACAGCAACATTATGCCGCCGCCAGCCCGTGCAGGCAAGGGCCAGGAGGGGGTGCCGCGCCCCCTGCGAGCTAGGGCCGGTGGCCTGCGCCCCCTGACAGGACCTGGGCTATGCCCAGCGAGGCCAGGGTGCCTGGAGCCGCCTCCTCCGCCCGCCACAGGGCAGCTATGAGGGCCCGGTCCAGCTCCACGGCCCGGCGGGCCAGGTCGGCCGCACGCTGCGAGTGTTCCAGGCTGGTCTGGTAATCGCCGCAGCCGTAGGCGCGGACCTGGGCGGCCAGGGCCGCGTCGGCCTCCATGGCGCATTCGATGGCCGCCAGCAGCAGGCGGTGGGCCTCCTCCAGGCCTGCCGGCGGTGGGGTCGCCTGCAGGTCATGCAGCAGCGGCAGGAGGGCCTCCCGGCGGGTGCGGGCCAGGAACTCCTCCAGGGGCTCGTCGGGGCGGCGCTGCAGGCCCATGGCGACCCCCTCGTCCAGGCCGCCGTGCAGGGTGGCGTAGGCCTGGCGGAATAGGTCGCCGTAGGCTGCGGGGTCGGTCACAGGCCCATTGTAGCTTGGCCCCAGCGCTGAAGACGAGAGCTGGCTACGGCCCCCAGTCCTAGGCAGCCGTCGGGCGGGGTCCCGTCTCCAGGGCGAAGGGCGGATAGGGCTCCACCAATGACCCCAGGTAGGCGAACAGCCGTGCCTGCCAGCCAGGACACCACGGAAGAAGTTGGCGATGCCCTCCGAGAAACTGCCCTGGCCCAAGACCTGGACGGCCGCCACCAACCAGAGGACGTAGGCGACGAAGTAGAGGACGCCCAGTACCACGGCGCTGGGGATGGCCAGGAAGAGCCGATGGCCCAACAGTCGGAACGGGACGACCCCTTGGGCTGGCCCCTACTGCAGGACGCCCTCGGCCACCAGGTCGGCGATCTCGTCGTCCGACAGGCCCAGCACCTGCTTGCACACGTATTCGGTGTGCTGGCCAAGGAGGGGCGCCGGGCCCCTGGGCCCGCCGGGGGTCTCGGAGAGGCGGAAGCCGGGGCCGTCGTAGGCCGTGCGGCCCGCCTCGGGGTGCTCAAGGTAATGGTAGTAGCCGCGGGCCTTGAGGTGGGGGTCGCGGTCCAGGGTGTCGGCCGCACTCTGGACCACGCCCGCTGGCACGCCGGCGGCCTGGAGCTGCTCCATGACCTCCTCGGCCTCCCGCTGGGACGTCCAGGACTCGATGAGCCGGTCCAGCTCGTCCTCGTGGGCCTTACGGCCCAGCAAGGTGGCGAAGCGCTGGTCCCGCACCCACTCCTCGTCCACCACCCGACAGAAGGCCTCCCACTCCTCGTCGCTGAAGACGGCGATGGCCACCCAGCGGTCGTCACCCTGGCAGCGATAGGCCCCGTGGGGGCAGGCATAGGGCAGACGGTTGCCCTGCCGCTCCTGCACCCGGCCGTTGGCAGCGCAGTCCAACAGCGCCACTGAGATGACGTTCACCGACGACTCGAACTGGGCCACCTCGATGAGCTGGCCCTTGCCGGTCCGGTTGCGGTAGCGCAGGGCGGCCAGGGTTGCCACCAGCGCGTGGCCGGGGTTGATGACGTAGTCAGTGTAGTTGGTGCCCAGCCCCACGGGTGGCCGGTGGGGGAACCCGGACAGGTAGCTGATCCCCGCCAGGGGCGTGATGACGGCCCCGAAGCCGGCGAAGTCGCGGTGGGGGCCGCTAAGGCCCTGCATGGGCTCCCGCACCATGATGATGTCCGGCTTTACCTGCAGGATACGCTCGTAGGTCAGACCCCACTTCTCGAAGGTGCCCGGAGTGAAGTTCTCGGCCACGATGTCGCTCTTGGCGATGAGGCGCAGGGCCAGCTCCCTGCCCTGCTGGCTGGCCATGTTGAGGGAGAAGGAGAGCTTGCCGGCGTTGAAGTTGTTGTAATAGCCCGAAAGGTTGATCCCGGGCGGCCTGTCCTTGGGCATGGGCTGGGTCAGGCGCAGGCCGTCTGGCCGGATCTGCGACTCGATGCGGATGACCTCGGCGCCATAGTGGGCCAGGGCCATGGTGAAGATGGGCCCCGCCCCGAACCAGGAGAAGTCTGCTACGCGGATGCCCTTCAGGGGCAGCTCGTCGCCGGTCATGGTGCACCTCCTCGCCGCGGCCCTGCAGCTAGATGATGCCCGCGCCGGCCAGGGCGGCCAGCTCCGCCTCCGTGAGGCCCAGCTCGCCCAGGTAGACCTCGCGGTTGTGCTCACCGATGCGGGGCGGCCGACGCCAGATGCGGGCCGGAGTCCCGTGCAGCCGGTAGGGTGGCCCCGGATAGCGAAAGGTGGTCCCCAGCTCCGGGTGCTCTATCTCCTGGAAAAACCCGCGCTCGTTGAGCTGGCGGTTCTCCAGCACGTCCCGGGGCGTGTTGACGGGCGCCACCAGCAATCCCCTCCGTTGCCCCTCCTCGTATAGCTCCTGCTTCCGTTTGGTCCTGACGAAGGCCTCGATGATGCCGTCGACGTGGCGGAAACGGGGGAGCCACTCCTGGGCAGCGCTGGTGTCGGCGCCCTGGTACAGCTGCACCAGCAGGCGCAGGTCCAGGCGCGAGAACACCTCCTGCCACTCGGGAGAGGTCAGGTCCTGGGCCATCCCCTCCTCGGCCATCCACTGGATCAGCACCGAAATGGGGGCGCCGAAGCCGGGGACCCCGATCATCAGGTAGACGTGGCCGTCGGCACACTCGTAGGTGCCGATGCCGGGCACGCGGAACCATTCGCCGCTGGGCAGGCGGCGGCCCTCCCCCTGACGCCGCCTCAGCTCCTGGCGCAGGTCCCAGTACTGCATGGCCGTTTCCTGGTTCATGGCCAGGGCCTCCTGCATGGAGACCTCCACCAGTTGCCCCCTGCCCATGCGGTCCCGATGGAGCAGGGCTGTCAGGATGCCGGCGGCCGCCTGGACCGAGGCGCAGTAGTAGGATTGGTCGCCGTAGGGCCGGTTGGGCGGGTCCTCGGGGAAGCCGGCCAGATACATCATGCCGCTCATGGCCACCGCTATGAGGTCGCTGCACTTGTAGTGGGCATGGGGCCCCCACAGCCCGAAGCCAGTGATGGAGCAGTAGACCAGCGCCGGGTTAAGCTGCCGCAACGACTCGTAGCCCAGGCCCAGGGACTCCATGTGCCCGGGCGGGAAGCAGTCAATGAGGACGTCCGCCCGCTGGGCCAGCCGCTGCAGCAGGGCACGCCCATCGGCGCGTCCCAGGTCGAGGGTTATGGACCGCTTGGACGTGTTGAAGGCGAAGAAGTAGAGGCTCTTCTCCGGGTGAGGGTCATCGTGGAAAAAAGGAGGGAGGCGCCGGGACGGGTCTCCCCCGGGCGGCTCCACTTTTATCACGTCGGCGCCCAGGTCAGCGAGGAGCTTGCCACAGTAGGCACCTGCCGCCCCGGGCAGCTCCAGGACGCGCACGTCTGAAAGGGGGCCTTCGCTCATGGGTGGTCCCTCCCCTGGGGGTCGTGCCAATTTTAACCCGGGAGCCCCTGCGGTTGGCAACTGGGCTCTCCCTTAAGGAAGGGCAGGGCCGCCTCGAGGAAGGCGTCGGGACGCTCCAGCAGCAGGTTATGCCCGCAGTCAGGTACCAGGCGGCACCTGGCCCCTGGGATGATGGAGGCCAGCCGCAGGGAGGACCGTGCCGGGACCATTCGCGCCTCCTCCCCGTCCAGGACCAGCGTGGGGCAACAGACCCGACGGGCATCGGCCGTCAGGTCCAGACGCAGGAGCTGTCGGGCCACGTTGATCAGGGTCTGGTTGGGCACCTGCATGACGTCGCGGGCCATCAGGCGCCGGTCCTCGGGCGACAGACGTCGGGTGTCGCGGGCCATGTCCAGCCGCCGCACCACCACCCACCACTTGATGGGCGCCTTGGGGATGAGGTCCACCAGCCCCGGCCAGTCCACCAACTGGAAGACCAGGTGGAACCGCCGGGGCAGGTCGGCGCCGCGATAGACAGGCCCCACCAGCACCAGCCTGCCCACTCGCTCCGGGTAGCGGCTGGCGAAGGCGAGGGCGAAGGTTCCCCCCACCGACGCGCCCACCAGGTGGCAGCGGTCGATGCCCAGGGCGTCCAGGAGCAGGCGCAGGTGCTGGACGTAGTCGTCGATGGAGGGGCGACGGGGCAGAGGCTGGGAGCGTCCGAACCCCGGAAGGTCGGGGGCATAGGTGTGGAAGTAGCGCCCCAGCTCGGGCAGGACGTGGCGGAACATCCAGGACGAGGTGCCCACCCAGCCATGCAGCAGCACCAGGTGGGCATGGGCGACGGCGGTGGGGGCTGCCTCCCGCAGGAACAGTCGACGCCCCGCCAGCGTCAGGTAGCGACCGCGGATGGCGACGCCGCCCGCCTCGGCCATGGCCGCCCCCATGATAGACGGCCCGCACAGGGGCGGGCAAGGCAGGCGGGGAGGCCTCTAGAAGATGACCTCCTCCTTCACCAGGCGCTGGAACTCCTCGTCGGACATGCCCAGCAGCCCCTTGAATACCCTCTCGTTGTCCTGGCCGATCATGGGGCCGGGGCGGACCTGGGGCTGGCTATCGCTCAGCTTCACATAAGACCCGTAGATGGTCTCGTTGAAGCAGAGAGGGTGGTGGACTTCGACGAACGTGCGGCGTTGACGGAAGTGGGGGTCGTGGTAAAGGTCGGCGATGTGGAGCACAGGCGTGGCCGGGACCCCCAACTGCTGCAGCCTGTGGGCCAGCTCGTAGTCGTTGAACTGGACCGTCCAGCGCGAGATGTGGGCGTGCAGCTCGTCGATGTTCCTCACCCGGTCGGACAGGGTCCGAAAACGGGGGTCGGAGGCCCAGGAGGGATTGCCCATGGCCGACACCAGCGCCTGCCACTCCTCCTCGGTGAGGCAGGCGATGCTGATCCAGCGGTCGTCGCCGGCGCACGGGAAGACGCCGTGGGGGGCCCCCAGGCCCAGTGGGTGTCGGTTCCCCATGGGCCCATGGACGCGGCCGTTGAAGAAGTAGTCCATGATGTGGGGCACCATCATCTGCATGATGCCCTCTTGCTGGGAGAAGTCCACATGGCACCCCTCCCCGGTCCTGTCCCGCCAGCGCAGCGCCACCAGGGCGGTGAAGGCGGCCACCACACCCAGCAGGGGGTCGGCGAAGGCGTTTTCGAAGCTCTGGGGCTCCTCGCCCACGTAACCGGTAACGCTGTCCAGCCCCGTGAGGCTGGAGAGGGTGACGCCGTAGGTCCGCAGATGACTCAGGGGACCGTAGAGGCCCGCGGGGCGGATGGACACCAGGACCGCTCGAGGGTTGACCTGGCGGAGGCGCTCGTAACTCAGCCCCAGCTTCTCGATCACCCCGGGTGCCCAGTTCTCCCCCACCACGTCCACCATCTCCACCAGCTTCAGGGCCAGCTCCCTCGCCTCGGGCTTCTCCAGGTTCAGGGTGATGCTACCGTTGCCGGCCCAACCGGCGTGGTTCTGCAGGCTGCGGTCGGGGTCCTGTATGCCCTCAGCAAAGGGGGGCAACAGGCGGTTGACGTCTATCTGCTTCCGGGACTCGACCTTGTAAACCTCGGCGCCCAGGAAGGCCAGCGTCTGGCCGAAGACCGGCCCCAGCCACACCGTGCCGAAGTTGAGGACCCGTATCCCCTCTAGCGGTAGCGCCGCCATGACTCCTCCGTCCTTTGGCCCCTGTGGGCCTTCATATGGCTCCCTGGGAGCGCAATTCCTCGATGTTGGAAGCGCTGAGACCCAGGAGGCCGCCGAACACCTCTTCGTTGTGCTGTCCCAGCTTGGGGGCCGGGCGCACGGGAGACTCCCCGCAGGAGCTCAAACGGGCGATGGGCCCGAGGACCCGCACCTTGCCCAGCCCCTCGTGCTCCACCTCGCGGATGAAGTTCCTGGCCCGCATGTGGGGGTGCTCGACGGCCTCCTGCACGGTGTAGACGGCCGTGGTGGGGCACAGGTTGGCCTGACACACGTTCATGATCTCCTCTTTGGGGTGTTCCTGGCTCCACAGCTCCATCAGGGGGTAGAGGGCGTCGGCGTGCTGGGCACGCTGGAACATGTCGCTGAATATGTCCAACTGGGCCCAATCGGGGTTCCCCATGGCGTTGACCAGGCCCTGCCACTGGCGTGGGGTCAGGGCCATCACCCAGACGTAGCCGTCCTTGGCCCTCAGTATCTTGGCCGGAGCGGCGATGCCGAACTGCCCACCGGTGCGTCTCTCGTAGATGCCGTCCTGGACGTATCCGCCGATGTTCTGGCAGCCGGTGAAGAGGGCGGCGATGGCCTCGGCCGAGGACACGTCCACGTGCTGCCCTTTGCCCACCAGATGGCGGCCGTAGTAGGCGGCGAAGCTCCAGGCAGCCCCCACGTAGCCCCCGTAGAAGTCTGCGATGAAGGTGCCGGCGGCCAGAGGTTCCCGGTCCGGCTTGCCGAGGTAGCGGTGCCCGGCCGCGGACAGGTGATAGGCGTTGAGGTCGTACCCCTTCCAGTTGGCGTAGGGCCCGAAGCTGCCGAAGGGCGTGATGGAGACCATGACCACCTGGGGGTTGACCTGGGACACGGTTTCGTAGGTGAGCTGCCAGCGCTCCAGCTGCGCCGGCTGGTGGTTGTGGACCAGGATGTCGGCCCAGCGCACCAGCTCCAGGAAGAGCTCGCGCCCCCGCTCGTGGTCCAGGTTGAGGGTTACGCCGCGCTTGTTGGTGTTGAGGGCGAGGAAAATGCCGCTAGCCTCCGGGTCGGGCCTGTCGTTGGGGAATGGCCCCCAGGAGCGGGCCAGGTCGCCCCCCGGCGGTTCCACCTTTATCACATCGGCCCCGAAGTCGGCGAAGAGACGGGCGCAAAAGGGTGCGGAGATGACCTGTCCCAGCTCCAGAACACGCACGCCAGCCAGTGGCCCCTCGCTCATGCCGGACCTCCATCCGCCGCTGGGGGTGCCTCGCCGATGGCCACCCTGACCTGACAGCTTCCTGACCCACGGCGGCCGTCGCCCGACGAGGCCTCCCGCTCAAAGCAGACAAGATTATCAGACGACATGACTGCTCTGTCAACGCAACACCAACGGTCGCTGGCGGGGCCGCGTTGCCCGAACGCTGACTGCAGAAGGGTCACGCCCTGACCAGGTCAGGCCCTCGGCCCACCGGGCCGACGGTGCACGGGCGTTCAGCCCGGGCGGAACGGCGGACGGCCATCGTCGGCGGGCGCTACTGTCAGGGCCTCGGCACCCAGCTGGTCGGAGACCACCTCGGCCAGGCGGTTCAGGTCCTCCTTGGCGAAGCCGTGGCTATAGAAGGCCACCTTACCGTCCCGCCCCACGAGACATAAGGTGGGGGTGGCTGGCGGGTCATAGGCCGAGCTGGCAGGGAAGCCGTCGGCGTCCACCAGCACCGGCACCGTCAGCCCCATCTGGCGGGCGTAAGGGCCGATGCGCTCCGGCGGGTGCTGGGAAATGACCCACAGCTGCAGGCCCTGGGCGGAGTAAGCGGCGGCGAGGCGCTCCAGGTAGGGGAGGGCCAGGTCGCAGGCCCCGCAGCCCGTCTTGACGAAGGCCAACAGCACCGGTCCCGAGGCTAGCCCCTCCGACAGCCTGTAGGTGCGCCCGTCCAGCGACGGCAGGGCAAAGTCGGGCGCCGGATGGCCCTTCTCCAGCGGCATGTCCAGCGCTCCCTCAGCTCTCTGCCCTATAATACCCCTGACGACGAGGTGTGGGGCAATGGCCTACCAGAGCGGGCCGGAAGGGATCATGGCCCCGGAGCTACAGGGGGGATACTGGCTGCAGGGCGGCCCCCTGACCATGGCCTCCCTCAGAGGGCGTCCGGTCCTGATCGACTTCTGGGACTATACCTGCATCAACTGCCTGCGCACGCTGCCCTATCTGGCGGAGTGGCACCGGCGCTACTCGGCCCACGGCCTGGTGATCATCGGCGTGCACACGCCCGAGTTCTCCTTCGCGCGACGGGTGGACGACGTGCGGCGGGCGGTGACCGAGTTCGGTATCCAATATCCGGTGGTGCTGGACAACGACTACGCCATCTGGCGGGCCTACAACAACCGCTTCTGGCCGGCCAAATACCTGGTGGACGCCCAGGGCCGCCTCCGCTATTACCACTTCGGCGAGGGGGCTTACCAGGCCACCGAGAGGGCTATCCAGCACCTCCTGCGGGAGGTGGATCCCGGGCTGGCGCTGCCGGAACCCATGGAGCCACTACGGGACGAGGACCGACCGGGCGCCGTCTGCTACCGGGTCACGCCCGAGGTCTACCTGGGCTTCCTGCGAGGCAGCGTGGGCAACCCCACCGGCCTTCTGCCCAAGCAGGCGGTCCACTACCGCGACCCGGGCCTGCATGCCGAGGGCTTCTTCTACCTGCACGGGCCTTGGGTAGCCGACGAGGAGTGCGTCTACCGCCCCGGGGACGCCCTGGAAGGCAGCCGACTGGCGCTGCGCTACACCGGCCGCGAGGTCAACGTCGTAGCCAACCCCCTCTCGGGGCAGCAGGGACGGGTGGACGTCTGGCAGGACGGTGCCCCGTTGCCCCGCGACAGCGCCGGTCCCGATGTCCGCTGGGACGAGGGGGGCCAGTCTTACCTGCAGGTGGACGTGCCCAGGATGTACCGGCTGGTAGCCAACCCGGAGGTGGGGCACCACGAGCTGGTGCTGGCCACCTCATCGCCTGGGATGGCCCTCTACGCCTTCACCTTCGTGTCCTGTGCCATACCCGGCTGGGAGATGCGGCTCCAATAGCCATGACGACGGATACAGGGATGGCCAGCCGCGTCCTGTCTATGCTCAGGGAGGAGGGCCTGACCCTGGCCGTGGCGGAGGCGTCCACCGGCGGCCTTATTGGCCACCTGCTGACGGAGGTGCCCGGCAGCTCGGCGACCTTCGTGGGCGGCGTGGTGCCCTATCACAACCGCCTCAAGGAGCGTGTCGGGGTGGACAGGGCAACGCTGGAGAGACACGGGGCCGTCAGCGAAGAGGCCGCAGCCGCGCTGGCGCGGGCGGTGCGGCGCTGGGCCGAGGCTGACCTGGGGCTAGCCGTCAGCGGCATAGCCGGGCCGGGCGGAGGCACGGCCGAGAAGCCGGTGGGCCTCACATACATAGCCCTGGCGGGGCCGGACTGCTGCCTATGCCGCCGATTCTTGCTGGCCGGCGACCGCTCGGCCAACAAGCGGCAGGCAGCGCTGGCCGCCCTGGAGCTGGTGGCCCATTACCTGCACTACCACCACCGTCAGGAGGGCAGACCGGAGACATGAGCGTGGACAGGGACCTCTTTCGGCGCGTCATGGGCCAGTTCGCTACCGGCGTGACCATCGTCACCACGCGGCTGGGGGACCACCTCCACGGCAGCACGGCCAACGCCTTCACCTCGGTGTCGCTGGAGCCGCTGCTGGTCCTGGTGTGTCTGGACAAGAAGGGGGACACCCACGACCTGGTGCGACAGAGCGGCATATACGCCGTCAATATCCTCAGCGAGGAGCAGGAGGAGCTGTCGCGGGCCTTCGCCCGCAAGGACCCGGACAACCCCCACCGCCTGGACTCGGTGCCCCACCGCTACGCTGTGACCGGGGCGCCCATCATCGAGGGGTGCCTGGCCTACCTGGACTGCCGGGTGGTGGACGAGGTGGAAGCGGGCGACCACACCATATTCCTGGGCAGAGTGGAGGAAGCGGCCATCAATGCCGATGGCCGCCCCCTCCTCTTCTTCCGGGGCCGCTACTGTCGCCTGGCGGACGAGGCACCAAGCCCGGCGGTGCGGGGCTAGCCCGGCCGCTCCACCACCATGGCGATGCCCTGGCCGCCGCCGATGCACAGGGTGGCCAGGCCCCGCTTGGCCTGGCGCCGCCTCATCTCGTAGAGCAGGGTCACCAGGATACGGGCGCCGCTGGCCCCGATGGGGTGGCCCAGGGCTATGGCCCCGCCGTTGACGTTGACCCGCTCCCAGTCCCAGCCCAGCTCGCGCCCCACCGCCAGGGACTGGGCGGCGAATGCCTCGTTGGCCTCGATGAGGTCTATGTCGCGCAGGTCGAGGCCGGCCCTGGCCAGCACCCGACGCACGGCTGGCACAGGACCGATGCCCATTATGCGCGGCGGGACGCCAGCACTGGCGTAGGCCTTGACGCTGGCGAGGGGCTCCAGCCCCAACTCCTGGGCCTTGCGTCGCGACACCAGGACCACCGCCGCCGCCCCGTCGTTGATGCCGGAGGCGTTGCCGGCGGTGACGGTGCCCCCGTTCTCGAAGGCGGGACGCAGCCGCGCCAGCTTGTCAATGGTGGTATCCGGTCGGAAGTGCTCGTCCCGGTCCACCACCGTAGTGCCGGAACGCGAGGGGACCTCCACCGGCGCGATCTCGTCGCGAAAGCGGCCTTCCTCCCAGGCACGGGCCGCCTTCATGTGGCTCTCGTAGGCGAAGCGGTCCTGGTCCTCCCGCGATATCTCGTATTCGCGGGCCACGTTCTCGGCGGTGATGCCCATGTGGCACTGCTCCAGGGCGCACCACAGCCCGTCCTTGATCATGTGGTCCAGCAGCTCGCCATGGCCCATGCGGTAACCGAACCGCGCCCGGGGCAACAGGTAGGGGGCGGCCGACATGTTCTCCATGCCCCCGGCCACCACCACGTCGGCATCGCCCAGCATGATGGCCTGGGCGCCCAGGGCCACCGTCTTGAGGCCGGAGCCGCACACCTTGTTGACAGTGGTGGCCGGGACCGACTCCGGTATGCCGGCGGCCAGGGCTGCCTGGCGGGCGGGGTTCATGCCCAGCCCGGCCGAGAGCACGTTGCCCATGATGACCTCGTCCACCTGGTCGGGCTTCAGGCCTGCCCTCTCCAGGGCAGCGGCGATGGCGGTGGCCGCCAGCTTGGGCGCCGGCACATCTGTCAGGCTGCCACCGAATCCGCCTATCGGCGTGCGGGCCGCACCCACTATGAAGACCTCGTCCATAACGTCCTCCCTCGTCACAGTACTAGCTACATCATACCCCAACGCGGCGCGGCGGGCGGCCTAGGAAGCCCCCACCAGGGAATAGAGAAAGAGGCCCGCTGCCACCAGCAGCGCCAGCCGCAGCCGACGGCCGGTAGGCAGCGGTCCCACCCCTACCGCCACCACCGTGGCCGCCAGGAGAGGCGTCAGGAACAGGCGGACGGGGTGATAGGGCGAGACGCCGGCCGCTCCCAGGGCAGAATGCAGGGCCACCGCCAGGGCGAAGGCGGCCACTGCCAGGGCCACCACCCGCAGCCAGGGCCGGCGGGAAGGCCGCGCTGGCCGAGGGGAGGGTGGCCGACGCCGCGGGGCTGGCCTGGCCTTGACCATCACCGCAGGTACATGCCGCCGTTGATGTCGAAAGCGGCACCGGTGATGTAGTCGCCCTCGGCCACCAGGAAGCGGCACAGCCGCGCGACCTCTTCCGGGCGGCCGAAGCGGCCCATGGGGATGCGGGCCAGCAGGTTCTTCTGCACCTCCTCCGACAGGCTGGTGACCATGTCGGTCTCGATGAAGCCGGGACAGACGGCGTTGACGGTGATGTTGAAGCGGGCCAGCTCCAGGGCCGCCGCCTTGGTGAAGCCGACGATACCGGCCTTGGCCGCCGCATAGTTGGCCTGGCCGATGTTGCCCATCTCGCCCACGATGGAGGACATGTTGAGGATGCGCCCGCCCCCCCGCTCTATCATATGGGGCACGGCGTAATAGGTGCAGTAGAAGACGCTGTCCAGGTCGGTGGCGATGACCTCCCGCCACTCCTCAAGGCTCATGCGGCGGATGGTCCGGTCGCGGTTGATGCCAGCATTGTTGACGAGGATGTCCAGCCCACCGAAGTGCTGGACGGTGCACTGGACCAGGTGCTGGGCCTGTTCGGGCTGCGAGACGTCCGCTTGCACGCAGATGGCCTCGCAGCCGCGGTCCTCCAGCTCGCGCCGGAGCTGCTCAGCCTGGTCCTTGCTGTGGAAGTAGTTGATGGTGACCTTGGCGCCGTGGAGCGCCAGCTCCTTGACGATGGCAGCGCCCAGGCCGCGGGAGCTGCCGGTGACGATGGCGACCTTGCCGCTCAGAGAGCCCATACCGCTCCTCCGGTCGTATTGTTTCGCCGCCAGTTTACGACCGAAGGGACGCATCATTCAACATATAAATGATGCGCCTATATCGCAGAGATTATTTCTATATGACCTCGGGCGGGCGGTATTCGCCGAATATGCGGCGCATGACACCGCAGATCTCGCCCAGGGTGGCGTAGGCGCGCACCGCCTCCATGATAGGGGGCATCAGGTTTTCGGAGTCTCGGCAGGCCTCCTCCAGGCGGCGCAGGGCAGCTTGGACCTGGGCATCGTCCCGCTCCCGCTTGACCCGCTGCAGCCTCTCTATCTGGGCGCGCTCGGCCTCCGGCCGGGGGCGGAAGATCATCTTGGGTTGCTCGCCGGGGAGCTGGTAGCGGTTGACCCCCACCACCACCCTGCGCCCCTCGTCCACGGCCCTCTGCTGTGCGTAGGCCGCCTCTTGTATCTCCCGCTGCATATAGCCGGACTCGATGGCAGCGATGGCGCCGCCCATGTCCTCTATGCGGTGCAGGTATTCCCAGGCCTGGCGCTCCAGCTCGCCGGTGAGCCACTCCACGTAGTAGGAGCCGCCCAGGGGGTCCACCGTGTCGGTGACGCCCGTCTCGTAGGCTATGATCTGCTGGGTGCGCACGGCGATGCGTTGTGCCTCCTCGGTGGGGAGACAGAGGGCCTCGTCGTAACAGGAGAGGGCCAGGGACTGGACGCCGCCCAGCACGGTGGCCAGGGCCTGGATGGCAGCCCTGACGATGTTCAGCTCCGGCTGCTGGGCGGTTAGCGTAGCACCGCCCGTCTGCACGTGGGTGCGGAACATCCAGGAACGGGGGTCCTTCGCCCCGTAGCGCTCGCGCATTATGCGGGCCCACATGCGCCGCAGCGCCCGGTACTTGGCCACCTCCTCGAAGAAGTTGTTCTGGGTGTTGAAGATCCAGGAGATGCGGGGGCCGAAGTCATCGATATCGACCCCTCTCTCCAGCACAGCGTCTATGTAGGCCATGGCGTTGGCGAAGGTGAAGGCCATCTCCTGGACGGCCGTGGAGCCAGCGTCCCGGATGTGGTAGCCAGAGATGCTGATGGAGTTGAACTTGGGCATCTCCTTGGCGCACCAGGCGATGAGGTCGGCCGCCAGCCGCAGGGAGGGGCGCGGCGGAAAGATGTATGTGCCACGGGCCACATACTCCTTGAGGATGTCGTTCTGGACGGTCCCCGACACCTCCCGCAGGGGCACCCCCTGCTTCTCGGCCACCGCGGCATACATGGCCACCAGCACCGCGGCCGGGGCGTTGATGGTCATGGAGGTGCTGACCTTGTCCAGGGGAATGCCGTCGAACAGGGCCTCCATGTCGGCCAGGGTGTCGATGGCCACCCCCACTTTGCCCACCTCACCCTGGGCCTGAGGGTCGTCGGAGTCGTACCCCAGCTGCGTGGGCAGGTCGAAGGCCACCGATAGGCCCGGCTGCCCCTCCTGCAGCAGGAACTTGAAGCGCTTGTTGGTCTCCTCCGCCGTCTCATAGCCGGCATACTGGCGGAAGGTCCACAGGCGGCCGCGGTAGCCGGTGGGGTGGATGCCACGGGTGTAGGGGTACTCCCCGGGGAAGCCGATGTCGCGCATGTAGTCGATGTCGGCCACGTCCAGGGGGGTGTAGAGGCGGCGGGTCTCGGTGGAGCTGGTTCGGAACTCCACCTCGTCCCTCTCGCCTCCCCGCTCCAGGGCGCGCTTGAGGGTGCTCTCCTCCCAGCGCTGTTGCTCCTGGCGGATCCGCTCCAGCTCCTGCCGATCGAACATGGCTCATCCCTCCCTGCTACTGGCCTCGGCCTTGGGCTCCGGGAAGGAATGGGGCAGCCCTGCCTCCCGCTTGGGCACCATTACCGAGCGACGGAAGCGCATCACCAGCTCCCCGTGCTGGTTGTAGGCCCGGGTCTCCACCGTCACGATACCTCGGTCGGGCTGGCTGCGCGACTCGCGCTTCTCCAGGACAGTGGTCTCCGAATAGATGGTGTCGCCGTGAAAGGTGGGGCGCAGGAACTCGATCTTCTCGAAGCCGAGGTTGGCCACCGCTTTGCCCGAGACGTCGCGGACGCTTTGGCCCAGGGCGATGTCCACCACCAGGTTGCCCACCACCACGTTGCGTCCGAACTGGGTCTTCTTGCCGTATTCGGCATCGATGTGCAGCGGGTGGTGGTTCATGGTCAGCATGCAGAAGAGGATGTCGTCCATCTCGGTGATGGTGCGTCCGGGCCAGTGGCGATAGGTGGCCCCCACCTCGAAGTCCTCGAAGAAGCGCCCGAAGTCGCCGTGCCCCGACATGTCAGCCTCTCTCCTCCTGACGTGGTGTCTGTTGCTGGAGTGCCGGAGGGAGGGGCCTGGCAGCCTGGTGGCCCGTCGCTGCCAGAGCGGTGGCTCCCCCGGACCCCCTCATTCCTACTCCCCGAACAGCCGCAGCAGGTTGCGGGCGATGACCAGACGCTGTATCTCGTTGGTCCCCTCGCCGATGATCATGAGGGGGGTGTCGCGGTAATAGCGCTCCACCCTCATGTCCTTGGTGTAGCCGACGCCGCCGTGGATGCGCAGGGCCTCCATGGCCACCTCCTGGGCCACCTCGGAGGCGAACAGCTTGGCCATGCCACCCCACAGGTCGGCCCGCTCGCCGGCGTCCTTCTTGGCCGCTGCAGCCCTGGTCAGCAGTCGGGCCGCCTCGATCTTGGTGGCCATATCGGCCAGCTTGAGCTGGATGGCCTGGTGTTCGGCTATGGGCCGCCCGAAGGTGACCCGCTGCTTGGCATAGCGCAGGGCGTCCTCCAGGGCGGCGGTGGCCACCCCCACCGCCCGCGCTGCCACGTTGATGCGACCCACCTCGATGGTGCTCATGATGTGCAGCCAGCCCTGCCCCTCCTGGCCGCCCACCAGGTTGGACACTGGCACCTTGGCGTCCTCGAAGTAGAAGATGGTGGTGTCGATCCCCTTGTAGCCCAGCTTCTCCAGCTTGCCGCCCACCGTCAGCCCGGGCGTATGGTCCTTCTCCACCAGGAAGGCGCTCATGCCTGCATAGGGCGGCCGGGCCTGGGGATCGGTCTTGGTGAGGACGGCGAACACCTTGCCATAGATGCCGTTGGAGACGAACATCTTGGTCCCGTTGAGGACGTAGTGGTCCCCGTCGCGGACCGCTACCGTCTGCAGGGACTGGAGGTCAGAGCCGGCGTTGGGCTCGGTCATGCAGATGCCGCAGACCTCCCCCTGGGCGATGCGGGCAAGGAAGCGGTCCTTCTGGTCCTGGGTCCCGTAGGTCTTGACCATCCAGGAGACCATGACCGCGCCGTTGAGGATGCCGCCCAGGCTCATCCAGCCCCGCGCCAGCTCCTCGACGATGGCGGCATAGGTGACGAAGGACAGCCCCAGGCCGCCGTATTCTGGAGGCACGGCCACGCCGAAGAGGCCCATGTCCTTCATCTTCTGGACCAGGGCATGGGGGTATTCGTCGCGGTGTTCCAGCTCCGAGGCTACGGGCAGGACCTCCCGGTCGACGAAGCGCCGCACCTGGGCGACGATCATCTGCTCCTCTTCGCTGAGGGTGGCCATGGTGGGCAAAGGCATGGCTCTCCTTTTGACTCTGAAGTCTTCGCGGCTTCTATAGCTGGCTCCAGTTTACGCCCTGGCGACGCCGGGGTTCAAGGCGGGGGACCTAAGCCCCGTAACCCATGTTCGCCGATGGTTGCGGAGGGGCCGCGAGCGGTTATCATAGAGGCGCTGAAGACCGTCCGGTCCCTTGACTACAGGAGGTGAGGGGCATGCTCGGGACGATGATGGACTATCCCCTGACCATCAACCACATCCTCTGGCGGCTGGACCGCCTCTTCCCCAAGAAGGCGGTGGTGACCCAGCGCCTCGAGGAGGGCGAGCCCACCCGCTCCAACTACGGCGAGCTGGTGGCCCGTGTCCACCGGCTGGCCAGCGCCCTGGCCCGCGCCGGCGTCCGCGAGGGCGACCGGGTGGCCACCTTCGCCTGGAACACCCAGACCCACCTGGAGTGCTACTTCGCCGTGCCCTGCATGGGCGCCGTTCTCCACACCCTCAACATCCGCCTCTTCCCTGGGCAGCTGGAATACATCATCAACCACGCCGAGGACAAGGTGGTCTTCCTGGACCGCAGCCTCATCCCGGCCTTTCAGCCCCTCATCGGCAAGGTGCCCACGGTGCAGCTGGTGGTCCTCATGAACGAGGGGCCGGAGCCTTCGGCCACCTTCCGCGAGGCCTTCCCGCAGGTGGTGGACTACGAGGAGTTCCTCCGCAGCGGCGACGAGCACTTCCCCTGGCCCCGCATCGATGAGCGGCAAGCGGCGGCCATGTGCTACACCTCGGGCACCACCGGCAACCCCAAGGGGGTGGTCTACACTCACCGCTCCACAGTCCTGCACTCGCTGGTGGCCGCCCTGTGCGTCGGCCCCATCAGCGAGGCCGACGTGCTCATGTATGCGGTCCCTATGTTCCATGCCAACGCCTGGGGCATGCCCTATGCCGCTGCCCTGACTGGTGCCAGCCAGGTCTTCACCAACCGCTACCTGGATGCCGAGCGGCTGGTGAACCTCATCGAAAGGGAAGGCGTGACCATCTCGGCCGGTGTGCCCGTCATCTGGATACCCATCCTCAACCTGCTGGACAGGACCGGCCGCAAGCTGCCCTCCCTGCGCTTCGTCATCTGCGGTGGGTCGGCGGCGCCTCCCTTCCTCATCCAAGGGCTGCGGCGGCACGGCATCGAGCTGATCCACGCCTGGGGCATGACCGAGACCTCGCCCCTGGGGTCGGCGGCCATCCCCAAGTCCTACCACCGCGACCTGCCCGAGGAGCAGTACCTGGAGCTGCGGGCTACTCAGGGCCTCATCGTGCCCCTGGTGGAATGCCGCATCGTCGACCTGGAGTCGGGCCAGGAGCTGCCGTGGGACGGCAAGTCCATGGGCGAGCTGCAGGTGCGGGGCCCCTACATCACCGGCACCTACTACAATGACCCCACCGCCAGCGAGAAGTTCATGGACGGCTGGCTGCGCACCGGCGATGTGGCCGTCATCGACCCCGAGGGCTACATCCGCCTGGTGGACCGGACCAAGGACCTGGTCAAGTCCGGGGGCGAGTGGATCTCGTCGGTGGAGCTGGAGAACCACCTGATGGCCCACCCCAAGGTCCAGGAGGCGGCCGTCATCGGCCTGCCCCATCCCCGCTGGCAGGAGCGGCCGGTGGCGGCGGTGGTGCCCCGCCCCGAACACAAGGACGACATCACGCCTGAGGAGCTGCGCGAGTTCTTGGCCCAGCGCGTGGCCAAGTGGTGGTTGCCGGACGAGATAGTGTTCGTGCCCGAGGTACCCAAGACCAGCGTTGGCAAGTTCGACAAGAAGGTGCTGCGGGAGCAACTGGCCCACGTGGCCCAGCGCTGGGCAGCCAGCGCCAGCGGCTAGCCCGGCAAGGGTCCGGCCCCTGCGCCTAGGACCATGGCTGCCGGGGCGGTGCCTGCCATGACGATGACACGACGGCTCGACATAAGCTCGGCGGGGGCGGTCCTAGAAGGGATCGCCCACCTGCCCGATGGCCGCCCCCTCGGGGCCGTGGTGGTCTGTCACCCCCATCCCCTGTACGGGGGTGACATGGACAACCACGTCGTATTGGCCCTGTGCGAGGCGGCGGTGGAGTCCGGGCTGGCTGCCCTGCGCTTCAACTTCCGGGGCACCGGCCGCAGCACCGGCTCCCACGACCAGGGGCGCGCCGAGCAGGAGGACGTGCTAGCTGCCCTGGCCCAAGCGTCGGCCCTGCTGGGCCCGGACGGTGGTCCCCTGGGCGTCGTCGGTTACTCCTTCGGCGCCGTGATGGCGGCCCTAGCGGCCCCGCGTGCCCGGGGCGTGGCCGCCCTGGCCCTGGTGTCGCCACCTGCCCGAGCCCTCTCGGCAGAGTCGCTCCTCGCCTTCCCTGGCCCCAAGCTGGTCCTGGCGGGCGACATGGACCAGTTCGCGCCCGCTGAGGAGCTGCAGCAGCTGGCCCTACAAGCCGGGGAGAGCTGCGAGCTGGCCTTAGTGCCGGGGGTCGACCACTTCTGGTGGTCAGGCCTGCGGCCGGCTGCCGCCCGCGTGGCGGCCTTCCTGCGCAAGCACCTGGGCCAGCGGCCCCAGCAGGGCTGAGGGGCCAGCGGCCTGGCGGTAGTCCAGGTCGCGGCTGAAGACCCCAGCACACTCTTCGGCCAGGGCCCTCGCCACCTCCTCCAAGGGGGGGACATGCCGCAGGTGCAGGTGCATGGAGGTGATGCTGCGGTCGGCGATGCCACACGGCACGATGGGCTGGAACCAGCCGGGGTCGGTGGCGACGTTGAGGGCCAGTCCGTGCATGGTGCACCAGCGCGAGAGTTTGACGCCGATGCTGGCCACCTTCTCGCCTCTCAGCCAGACGCCCGTCAGACCCTGGATGCGCTCGCCCTGCAGGCCGTAACGGGCCAGCGTCCGCAGCGCCACCTCCTCCAGCGCCCGCAGGTAGGACTGGACGTCGGTGCGCCAGGCCCGCAGGTCCATGACCAGGTAGGCCACGAGCTGGCCCGGCCCGTGGAAGGTGATGCCCCCTCCACGGTCAGCCTCGTATAGGGGCGCAGGCAGCAGGCTGGCAGGCACCCGCAGCTGGTCGGGGCCGGCGCGCCGACCGCAGGTGTAGACGGGAGGGTGCTCCAACAGCAGGAGCACGTCCGGGCACTCGCCCGCCTGCCGAGCAGCCAGCAAGCGCCTCTGCATGGCCCAGGCCTCCTGGTAGCCCACGCGCCCCAGCCAGCGGGCCAGCAGCGGCCTAAGGGCCTCGGACTGCCTCCACCGATCTCCGGGCATGGTAAGAGGAACGGACGAGGGGGCCACTCTCGACAGCCGGGAAGCCCAGGGCCAGGGCCTCCCTGCGGAGGGCCTCGAACTCCTGTGGGGTGTAGTAGCGGGCGATGGGCAGGTGCCGCTCGCCGTAGGTGGGCCGCAGGTACTGGCCTATGGTCAGCACGTCCACCCCCACGGCCCGGATATCGCACATCGTCTGCAGCAGCTCGTCCCAGGTCTCCCCCAGGCCCACCATGATGCCCGTCTTGGTGACCATGCCCGGGGCCATCTCCTTGGCGCGGGCCAGCATCTCCAGAGAGCGATAGTAGCGGGCGCTGGGGCGGACGCGTCGGTAGAGGCGGGGCACTGTCTCCACGTTGTGGCCGAAGACATCGGGCCGGGCCTCCACCACCGTCCGCAGGGCGGTGGGCGAGCCGCGAAAGTCTGGGACGAGCACCTCCACCGTGCATCCTGGCACCGCCTCGCGACAGGCCTCGATGCACCGGGCGAAGATGCTGGCGCCGCCGTCGGGGAGGTCATCGCGGGCCACCGAGGTGATGACGATGTGCTTCAGACCGAGGTGGCGGGCGGCCTCGGCCACCCGTCGGGGCTCGTCGGCATCCACCTGGCGGGCCGGCCGGCCGAAGGTCACGGCGCAGAAGCCGCAGCGCCGGGTGCAGACGTCGCCCAGGACCATGAAGGTGCCGGTCCGCTCCTCCCAGCACTCGAAAATGTTGGGGCAGCGGGCCTCCTCGCACACCGTGTGCAGGCCCAGCCCCCGCATCAGGCGCTTCATCTCCAGATAGTTGGGCCCCATGACTGCCCGCACCTTGAACCAGGGCGGCTTGGGATGGGGCTGCGGCGGCGGCTGCTCGTAGAAGGCGACGGGCTGCACCACGCCCTCAGTATACAGGGGTCTCGGGGCCAATGGCCTCCAGCCGCTCCTTGACGAAGGCCACGAAGGCCGCCGCCTGGTGTCCATCGAGGATGCGGTGGTCGAAGGAGAGGCACAGGTTCATCACCTGGCGGATAGCTATGGCCTCGTTCTCCAGCACCCGCACCTGGGGGCGGATGGCCTCGCTGGTCAGGATGGCGGCCTGCCCGGGGAAAATGATGGGCACCGTGGCCACGGAGCCGAAGACCCCCGTGTTGTCCACCGTGAAGGTGCCCCCCTGCACGTCCTCCAGACGTAGGCGGCCAGCCCGCGCCCGTTCGGCCAGGTCGGCGATGGCCCGGGCTAGGCCGGCGATGCTGAGGCGGTCGGCGTCGTGGACCACCGGCACCATTAGCCCCTGCTCGGTGGCCACCGCGATGCCTATGTTGATACGCTTCTTCAGGACGATGGCGTCCTCGCTCCACGAGGCGTTCAGGTAGGGATGACGGCGCAGGCCTTCCGCCACCGCCTTGACCACGAAGGGCAAGTAGGTCAGGCCCACCCCCTCCACTCGCTCGAACTCGTCCCTCAGGGCCTGGCGCAGGCGGACCAGACCGGTGACATCGGCCTCCATCATCAGCCAGGCATGGGGGGCGGTGAAGGCCGACGCGGCCATGCGCTGGGCGATGGTGCGGCGGACGGCTGTTAGGGGCACCCGCTCCTCCTCAGCCGGCGGCGGGGCCGCTGCCGGCGGCCGCTCGGGGGCAGCCTCGGGACGAGGGGCGGCCTGGCGGCGCACGTCCTCCTCGGTGATGCGGCCGCCCGGGCCGGTGCCCCGGACCTGGGCGAGGTCGACGCCCAGCTCCTGGGCAAGGTGGCGGACGCGAGGGGTGGCCCGTGGTCGGCCCGGGGCAGGCGCCTCTAGGGGGGCGGGAGCCCCTGCCTCGGCAGCGGCCCGCTGGGCCTCCTCCACCGCCTGGGGTTCCTCGCGCCCGGCAGCGGCGATGGGCGGCGTCTCCGGGCGAATGGCCTCGGCTGCCTCGGCCTCCTCGATGACGGCCAGGGCCTGCCCCACCTGGACCACGGCCCCCTCGGGTGCCAGGACCTCCTTCAGGACACCCTTGACCGGCGCCGGTATCTCCACGTCTACCTTGTCGGTGTTCACCTCCACCAACGGCTCGTATTTCTCCACCGGGTCGCCGGGGCGTTTCAGCCAGCGCGACACGGTGCCCTCGGTGACCGTCTCGGCCACCTGGGGCATGACGACAGTGAAGGCCAAGCTCCCACCCCTCAGTAGGCCGCCAGGCGGCGAATGGCCTCCAGGACGTTGTCTTCGCCGGGGAGGACGGCGTCCTCCAGCACCGGCGAAAAGGGCGTCAGGGGCACGTCCGGGGCGGCCAGGCGCACCACCGGGCCGTCCAGGTAATCGAAGGCCTCCTCGGCGATGATGGCCGCCACCTCGGCGCCGAAGCCCCCGAACAGGTTGTCCTCGTAGGCCACCAGCGCCTTGCCCGTTTTGCGGACGGAGGCGAGCACCGTCTCCCGGTCGAGAGGGCGCAGGGTGCGGAGGTCTATCACCTCCACCTCGATGCCGTCCTCGGCCGCCCGCTCCGCCGCCCGCAGCGCGTGCTGGGCCGTCATCCCGTAGGAGATGAGGGAGATGTGCCTCCCCTCCCGCTTCACGGCCGCCTGTCCGATGGGCAGCACGTAGTCATCGTCGGGGACCTCTTCCCGCACCAGGCGGTAGGCCCGCTTGTGCTCGAGGAATATGACAGGATCGGGGTCGCGGATGGCGGCCTTCAGCAGCCCTTTGGCATCGTAGGGGGAGGCAACGCAGACCACCTTGAGACCGGGGACATGGGCAAAGAGGGCCTCGACGCTCTGGGAGTGGTAGGGGCCGCCGCGGATCCCAGCGCCGTAGGGCGCCCGCACCACGATGGGGCAGCCCCAGGCACCGTTGGAGCGCCAGCGGAGGCGTGCGGCCTCGTTGACGATCTGGTCCACCGCCGGCCAGATGAAGTCGGCGAACTGGATCTCGGCGACGGGCAACAGGCCATTGAGGGACGCCCCGATGGCCACCCCCACGATGGCCGACTCGGCCAAGGGGGTGTCGAAGCAGCGCTCCCGCCCGAACTCCTGCACGAAACCCTCGGTGGCCCTGAAGACGCCCCCCTCCTCCACGTCCTCGCCAAAGACAATGACGCGAGGGTCGCGGCGCATCTCCTCGGCCATGGCCTCCCGGACCGCCTCGATGAGGGTCTTGACGGCCACGGCTCCCACCTCCTCACTCGGCATACAGGTGACGGAAGACGGTGGCCGGGTCGGGCGGTGGGGCCTGCTCGGCGTAGTCGGTGGCCTCGTCCACCTCGCGGGCCACCCTCCGGTTCAAGGCCTCCTCCTTCTCCTGGTCCAGCAGCCCCAGCTCCTGTAACAGGGCCCGGAAGCGGGCGACGGGCTCCCGCTGAGTCCAGGCCTCCACCTCCTCGCGCGGGCGGTAGCGTCGGTCATCGTCGTCGCTGCTGTGGGGGGCCAGGCGATAGGTCTTGGCCTCTATGAAGGTGGGCCCTTCACCGGCCCGCGCTCGCTGGTGGGCATCCAGGGCAGCCCGGTAGACAGCCAGCACGTCGTTGCCGTCCACTGTTACCCCTGGGAAGCCGTAGCCCTGGGCACGGACCGCAACGTTCTCCACCGCCATCTGCTTGGAGACATGGACCGAGATGGCGTAGGAGTTGTTCTCACAGATGAAGACCACGGGCAGACGGTGGACGCCGGCGAAGTTCATGGCCTCATGGGTGTCGCCCTTGCTGGTGGCGCCATCGCCGAAGTAGACGAAGGTCACTTCGTCCAGGCCCCGCAGCTTGCTGGCCAGGGCGATGCCCACGGCGTGGGGGACCTGGGTGGCCACCGGGGCCGAGCCGCTGACGATGCGCAGCTCCCGGTGGCTGAAGTGGTTGGGCATGTTGCGGCCGCCGCTGGAGACGTCGTCACGGCGGGCGAAGAAGGCCATGAGCACATCGCGGGCCGTCATGCCCACCGTCACCGCTACTCCCACGCTGCGGTAATAGGGCACCGTCCAGTCATGGCCTGGACGCAGGACATAGGCGGTGCCCACCTGGGCCCCCTCGTGGCCCTCGGCGCTGACGGCGAAGGTCCCCTTGCCCATGCGCTGCAGCACCCTCATGCGCTGGCTGAGGGCGCGGGTCAGCAGCATCTTGTAGTAGATGTCCAGTAGCTGTTGGTCGGTGAGGCCCGCCGTGTCCACCTTCTCGACCGCCACTCTCTCATGCCCCCTTCACAGGTAGATGCTGGTCCTGGCGGCCAACTGGGCCGCGTCCATCAGGGCCTCGCTGAGGCTGGGATGGGGATGGACGCTGGTGCCCAGCTCCCAGGCCGAGGCCTGCAGATAGAGGGCCAGGGCCGCCTCGCCGATCAGCTCCCCGGCCTGGGGCCCCAGCAGGTGAATGCCCAGAAGGTCGCCCGTCTCGGCGTCCATGACCACCTTGGCGGCCCCGTCCGTCTCGTCCCGCAGCAGGGCCATGGCGTTGTTGCGGAAGGAGAAGCGCTGGGTGCGCACGGTGTGCCCGTTGCGGCGGGCCTCCTCCTCCGTCAGGCCCACAGCGGCAGCGTGGGGACGGGTGTAGACCACCCTGGGCACGCGGGCATAGTCCAGGGGCTGGGGCGACCGGCCGGCCAGGGCCTCGGCGGCGATGGCCCCCTCGGCGGCAGCCTTGTGGGCCAGCATGGGCCCTCCCACCACGTCGCCAACGGCGTAGATGGTCGGCTCGTCGGTCTGCATCTGGCCGTTGACGCGCACGAAGCCGTCCTGGACGCGGACGGCCGTCGCCTCCAGCCCCAGGTCCTCCACGTTGCCCCGCCGGCCGATGGCCACCAGCACGTGTGACGCCTGCACCGTCCTCTCCTGCCCTTGGTGCTCCACCGCCAGCACCACCTGGTCGTCCAGCACACGGCACTTCTCGGGCAAGACGCGCGCCGCAGTGAGGACGGTGGCGCCGCGGGCCGTCAGCAGCCGCTCAAGGCCCCTCCCGAGCTCCTCGTCCTCGGTGGGCAGGAGACGGGGCAGCATCTCGAGGAGGGTGACGGGGATCCCCATGTCCAGGAAGAAAGAGGCGAACTCCAGCCCCACGGCGCCGCCGCCCACGATGGCCAGGCTCTCGGGTGGCTCCTGCATCTCGAGCAGGTGGTCGCTGCTGAGGACGCGCCGACCGTCGAAGGGGAGGCCGGGCAGCTCGCGGGGACGGGAGCCGGTGGCCAGCACCACGAAGCGGGCCCCGAGCCTTCGCTGCCCGGGGCCCTCGACCGCCACCTGTCGGGGCGAGAGCAACCGGCCGCGGCCTACGATGACCTCGACCTTCTGTTTCTGGAGGAGGCGCTGCAGGTTCTGGTAGAGGGCGTCCACCGCCTGACGTTTGCGCTCGTGGAGGCGGCCGAAGTCCAGCCCAGCGCCCTCCGCCCGCACCCCGAAGCGCGGTGCGGCCCGCACCCGCGCCAGGACCTCAGCCGCCTCCAGGAGGGCCTTGGTGGGGATACAGCCCTTGTGCAGGCAGACCCCACCTACCTTCTCCTGCTCCACCAGGGCGACCCTCAGTCCCGCCTGGGCCGCCCTGATAGCGGCGGTGTAGCCTCCCGTCCCCCCGCCCAGGACAACCAGGTCGTAATCCTGCTGCTCCATTGCCGCCCGGGGCGGGAGCGCCCCGGTAGGGCCATTGTAGCACAGGGGCGCCGGCCCCTAACGGAGCTCGGCCAGCAGCCGCTGGTAGTGCTCCAGGTTGGCCTCCACCGAGATGTCCACCAGGGCGGGCGCCCTCTCCGGCGAGACCCCGAGGGCCTCCTCCAGGGTGGGGGCCGACTCGTTGACCAGCAGCAGGCCCGTCACCTCGCGCCCCATCTTGGCCGCCTCCTCGATGAGGCGCAGGGCATAGAGGGCAGCCTCGGGATGGGTGGGGTCGTAATCGGCCGGCAGGTGGTCCCGCTCCTCTTCGCTGAACACCTGGTCGCGCATCTCCCGCCAGGCCTCCTGGATGTCCAGGACGTAGTTGAGGCGGTACCAGTCGACGATGGCGCCGCTGCCACGGTATCCCGGCTCGCGGTGGTAGGTGACGCAGGGCGAGAAGACGTCCACCAGAGCGAAGCCCTTGGTCTGGATTGCCCTGAGCATCAGCTCGGCCAGCTCCTTCTTCTTCCAGGAGACGCCCCGGGCCACGAAGGCGGCGCCGGCGGCTATGGCCAGCTTGAGGGGGTTCACCGGCCGCACCTTCTTCCCCTCGGGGGTGGAGCTGGTCTTCAGCCCCAGGTGGCCGGTGGGCGAGGCCTGGCCACGGGTCAGCCCGTAGACCTGGTTGTTCATGACGACGAGGGTCATGTTGACGTTCTTGATGCAGGCGTGGACGAAGTGCTCCATCCCGATGGCGTAGGTGTCGCCGTCACCGCCGAAGTCCACCACCACCAGGTTGGGGTTGGCCAGGGCCACCCCCATGGCCACCGGGATGGAGCGGCCGTGCTGGCCGTGGTAGGAGTTGAGGCGCAGCATCTCGGGCTCCTTGCTGGAGCAGCCGATGCCCGACATCACGAAGACCCGCTCCAGGGGTACCCCCAGGTCGTTGACCAGCGTCATGAGGACGTCCTTGAAGGCGGCGGTGACGCCGAAGTCGCCGCAGCCGCTGCACCACCAGGCACCGGGGCCGCTGATGTCGGCCGCCGTCAGGGACCTCTCAGGCGTGTATACGGCCATGCTTTCCTCCTCGCTCACAGGGACTGCAGGATGTAGCCGGGCGTCATGGGCCGACCGTCGTAACGCAGGACGGAGCGCAGCTTGCGCGGCATGGGACCGGTGGCCTCCCGCTGGACCAGCCCCCGGAGTTGGGCCGTGGCCGAGTACTCCACCACGTAGACGACCCGGCAGCTGTCAACGAAGCGCCGCACCTCCCGGCCCGGGAAGGGCCAGATGGTGCGCAGGGCCATGAACTTGGCCCTCTGCCCCTCCGCCGCCAGCCGCTCCATCGCTTCCAGGACCGGCCCATAGGTGGAGCCATAGGCTATGAAGCCGATGGGGGCATCGGCAGGGCCATGTAGCCGCGGCGGGGGCAGGTCGGAGTCGCGCTGGATGAGCGCCAGGCGCTTGACCACCCGCTTCTCGACCATCGCCCTGCGGACGACCATCTCCTCGGTGATGTAGCCCTCCTCGGTGTGCTCGTTAGTGTTGGCGTAGATGGTGTGGATGCCGGGGGTGCCCGGGAAGGCCCGCGGCGAGATGCCGTCCTCGGTCAGGGCATAGCGGCGGTAGCGACCGTTGTGCCCGTCCACCGGTCCGGCCACAACCTTCCCCCGGTCGATGACGAAACGGGACGGGTCCAAGGGCGGCACGGTGTAGGTCGACTGGGCGAACATCTGGTCATAGACCACGAACACCGGGCACTGGTAGCGGTCGGCCAGGTTGAAGGCCTTCTCCATCATGTAGAAGGCGTCCTCGGGCTCGGTGGGCGCCAGGACGATGCGGGCGAAGTCGCCATGGCCGCCAAAGACGACCTCGTTCAGGTCCTCCTGGCCCACCTTGGTGGGCAGGCCGGTGGCCGGGCCGCCCCGCTGGGAGACGACGATGACCACGGGCGTCTCGGTCATCCCCGCCGCCGAGATGGCCTCCTGCATTAGCGAGAAGCCCGGGCCGGAGGTGGCGGTCATGGCGCGGGCCCCCGTCAGGCTGCCGCCGATGACGTGGTGGGCGGCGGCCATCTCGCTGTCCGCCTGGACCACGACGCCCCCCAGGGCAGGCAGCTTCTCGGCCATGTATTCCAGGACCTCGGAGGCCGGCGTGATGGGGTAGCCGGCGTAGAAGCGACAGCCGGCCACGATGGAGCCGAGGGCCACCGCCTCGTTGCCCAGCAGGAGCTGGCGCCGGTCACCCTCCTGGGGCGAGAGGGGCAGGCGCAGGTCCGGCAGCTCCCACCCCTGGGCGCGGGCGTGCTCCAGGCCGGCACGGAAGGCCTCCAGGTTCAGGCGGAAGAGGTCGCTCCCCTCGCCGAAGATGCGGGCGAAGCGTCGGACGAAGGCCTCCTCGGGTAGGCCCAGCAGGTGGGCCAGCACCCCCAGGGCGATGGTGCCCCGCACGATGTAGTTGCCGAACTGCTCCTTGGCCAGGCGGCCCATGGGCAGGCCAAAGAGGCGTGCCCCCTTGGCCTTCAGTGCGTTCTCCACCTGCTCGGGCCTCACCTCGTGACCGGTGTTGGGGTATTCCAACCTCGGAGAGGAGTCGTAGAGGACGACGCCCCCCGAGCGCAGGCGCGAGAGGGGCGGCACCCGTCCCTCGCCGGTCCAGTCCAGGAAGGCGCCCTGGTCGAAGGCCTCCAAGATGTCGAACTCGTCGTCGGGCCCGTAGACCGGGGCATCGGCGGCCCGCAGCCCGAAGGCCGTGTCCCGCGTCTGGATGTTGGAGTAGACCTCCTCGCGCCAGACGAAGGTCCAGGCCCCCAGGTCCTTGAGCACCTGGCCCAGCATGGAGATGTTGGTGTTGGTGCCGTCGCCGGCCCGACCGGCCCCACAGACCTGCAAAGAGCGCATCACCGACTCCTCCCAGGAGAGTGATAGAACAAGCCTATATAACCCATCTGTGCCCTCAATTACATTGAACCTCCTATAGTAGACTCAGTCAACGCCTCGCCTGTTAACAGCGGGTAAAATGGGGGCGCAGGAAAGGAGGGCCGGCATGGACTTCCGCCTCAGCCCGCAACAGCAGGCCCTGCGTCGGCAGGTGTGCGATTTCCTCAGGGCTGAGCTGGGCGCGGACCACGAGAGCGACCCGGTGCCCATGCCGCCCGGCTACCTGCACCACAGGGACTTCGAGCGCAAGCTGGGCCAGCGGGGCTGGCTCTCCCTCAACTGGCCTCCGGCATACGGCGGCGGCGGCCGTCCGGCCTTCGACCAGTTCCTAGTGGAGGAGGAGATAGCCCTGCATGGCGGCCCGGCCAGCGACGCCCTCGGTCGCGTCATAGCCGCCCCCATCATCCTGGCCTTCGGCAGCGAGGACCAGAAGCGAGAGTTCCTGCCCCGCATGGCCCAGGGTGAGATCTCCTGGTGCCTGGGCTACACCGAGCCGGAGGCGGGCTCCGACCTTGCCTCCGTCCGGACCATGGCCCGCCCCGAGGGCGATTTCTACGTCGTCACGGGGCGTAAGCTCTACACCAGCGGCGCCGAGTCGGCCGACTACTGCCTGCTGGTGGCCCGCACCGACCCCTCGGCGCCCAAGCACGCCGGCATCTCGTTGCTGGCGGTGCCCATGTCATCGGCGGGGGTGACGGTGCGCCCCCTCTACAACCTGCTGGGGCTGCACTGGTTCAACGAGGTGACCTTCGACCAAGTCCGCGTCCCGCGCCGCTACTGTATCGGCCCGGAGAACGGCGGGTGGCAGGTCTTGAACTCGGCGCTGGGGATCGAACGCATCACCGTCTATCGCTGCTTCCTGCACTGGCGTCTCTTCCGGGGGCTGCTGCGCTGGGTCCGGGACAACGACCCCGGGCCGCGGCGGCCATTGGTCCGCCAGCGCCTGGCAGACCTGGCCATAGGGTTCGAGGTGGCGCGCCTTCTGCTATACCGGGCCGTCCTCATGCATGACCGGGGTCTGGACTATCGGCCCCAGGCGGCCATGGTGAAGCTGTTCAACAGCGAGCTGGCCCAGCGAGTGCACGAGGTGGCCGTGTCCCTGCTGGGGCCCTACGGCGCCCTGCGGGAGGGCTGCGCCAGGGCCCCCTGGCAGGGGGCGGCCGCCCATGGCTACCTTTCGGCCGTCCAGGAGACGGTGGGCGCTGGGACCTCGGAGGTCCAGCGGAACATCATCGCCCTGCGGGGTCTGGGCCTCCCCAGGGGGTGATGCGGGCCTCGGCCACGTCCCGGAGCTGCGAGAGGACGCGTGTCCTGAGTCCCTCTAGCTCCTCCAGGGAACGCCGGGCCTTGGCGATTTCGGCGTCGAGGCGGTTGAGGAGGGTGCGCACAGCGCTCACCGCCTCCTCGAGCTGGGAGGCCAGCTCCCCGGAGCTTTGGAGGCCGACGGATGGCGGCTGCTGGGCCACCAGCAGCCGCCCGTCCCCCCTCTGGCGGTAGGTCTCGTCGCCCGCTGTCGCGCCTGCCTCGATCATCGTCCGCCACCTCCCATCCGCTACTGTGCCGGGCCAGGCAGGGCAGGTCATCCTTCCAGTCTGGCCTTGAGGCGCTCCAGCGAAGTCTCCATGTCGTTCTCGAAGACCCTCACCATCACTAGGGCGTCCAGCAGGCGCCCCAGGAGTCCCATGGGTGGCTCATATTCTATCACCCATTCGACCCGGGTGACCTCTCCGCTCTGGGGCAGGACGGTGAAGCGGTCGCGCAGGTGCAGCCCGCCCTCCCTCGTCTCGCGGGCGATGGTCTGGTTGTGGCGGTAGTCGGTGACGATGGCCGCCAGCTCCCAGGTGCGGGGGCCCACCTTGAAGGCCCACCGCTGGACAGACCCCTGGACGGGCGGACCGTTGTCGGGGACCTCGATGGAGCGGAAGGGGAGTGCCCACTGGACCTGGCGGGCTGGCTCCGACACCTCGGCGAAGACGTGCTCGGGGGTGGCCTCGATGTCTATGGCCTTGCGGATACGTGGCATGGGGGCCTCCTGCGATGCTAGCTCCCATCTGCAGGCTAGATGCCGCCAGAAGGGCTGTCAAGGGAGCAGCGCGCTGCTTGACAGCCCCGAGGCGGCTGTGGTCATTTAGTGCCAGCCCCCGCCAGGAGGCATAGCATGGCCCGCGTCCACGGCGGCGAGATGATCGCCCGAGTCCTGGCAGCGGCCGGTGTGCGGGAGCTGTTCACGCTGCACGGCGGCCACATCGACCCCATCCTGGAGGCGTGCGACCGGCTCGGCTTCCGCATCGTCGACACGCGCCACGAGCAGGCGGCGGCCCACATGGCCGACGGCTGGGCGCGCACCACCGGCCGCCTGGGCGTCTGCGCCGTCACCGCCGGCCCCGGAGTCACCGATGCGGTGACGGGGGTGGCCAACGCCTTCATGGACTGCGTGCCGTTGCTGGTGCTGGGCGGACGCAGCCCACTACGGGACGACGACACGTTGCCCCTGCAGGGCTTCCCCCAGCTGGAGATGATGCGGCCCATCACCAAGTGGGCCCGCTGCGTCTATCACACCGAACGGATACCCGAATACGTTGCCATGGCCATCCGCCAGGCCACCACCGGACGGCCGGGGCCAGTCTACCTGGAGGTGCCCATCGATGTCCTCTTCGCCTCCCGGGACGAGGAGCAGGTGGTCTGGCCCCAGCAACTCCGGCCTGAGCATCCCCCGGCACCCCGGCCGGAGGCGGTGGAGACGGTCCTTGACCTGCTGCAGAAGGCCGAGCGGCCCGTGGTCCTGGCCGGTGGGGGGGTCTGGTTCTCGGGCGGGGCCGAGCTGCTGCGAGAGCTGGCCGAGGTGACATCGCTGCCCGTGTTCATGAACGCCAAGGCCAGGGGCATCGTCCCCGAGGACACCCCCCTGGGCTACGGCGGCTTCGGCCTCTTCTCCTCCGGGCTGGTCCAGAAGGAGGCGGGGCCGGCAGACCTGGTGCTGGTGCTGGGGGCGAGGCTCGGCCTGTTCACCGGCGGGCGCCGGCAGAGCGTCATCCCGCCCTCGGCCACCGTGGTCCAGGTGGACATCGAGGGGGAGGAGATCGGGCGCAACCGCGACGTGCAGGTGGGCATCGAGGCCGACTGTCGTGAGTTCCTGCGCCTGCTGCTGGAGGGGGCCCGCCGCCGGCGGTGGCCCGAGCGGTCCCGCTGGCTGGACGTGTTGCAGCAGGCCCAGCGGGAGCGCCAGCGTGCCTTCGCCCACGCCCTGGAGGGGGACCATGCGCCCATTCACCCCTTCCGTCTCGCCCACGAGCTGGCCCAGCGCCTGGGCCCCGACGACGTGGTGGTGGCCGACGGCGGTGAGGCGGCCTCGTGGATGGCCGATGCGGTGGTCATGCGCCGACCCGGCCGTTTCCTTTCCCATGGCTACCTTGGCTGCCTGGGGGTCGGCCTGCCCTTCGCCGCCGCCTGCAAGCTGGCCCACCCCGATAGCCGGGTGCTGCTGGTGACGGGCGATGGGTCGGTGGGCCTCAACTTCGCCGAGTTCCACACCGCCGTCCGTCACGGGCTGCCCTTCGCCTGCGTCATCTTCAACGACAAGGCCTGGGGGATGTCCCGCCATGGCCAGCAGATCATGTTCCAGGGTCGGACCATCGCCACCGACCTGGGCCTGGTCCACTACGAGAAGGCGGCGGCCGGCTTCGGCGTCCACCAGGAACTGGTGACGAGGCCCCAGGAGATAGGCCCCGCCCTGGAGCGGGCCTACGCCACTGGCCAAGTGGCCTGCATCAACGCCCTCATCGACCCCGAGGTGGTGGCCCCCGTTACCCTGGCCATGATGGGCCTGCCCGCCGTCCCCAGGGCGGAGGCCGCCAAGGACGAGGGCAAGACGGTGCTGCCCTATTACGGGCAGCGGGAGCTCTAGCCCCCTACACGAGCGACGGATAGGTGAGGCGTCCGCCCTCCACCCTGGCGAAGGGTGTGAGGACGTGGGGACGCCAGCGACGGGCGTCCAGGATGTGGCGGACCTCCACTCCCTGCGCCGTCAGGTAGTCCGCCAGCAGCAGGCGGTGGCAGCGGGCATAGGCCGCCTCGGCGCACATGACGACTGTCGGACGCTCTCGCGCCAGGGCGAGCAAACGCCTCACGGCCTGGGCGAACTCGGGCGTCAGCATGTGGTCGGCATAGGCCCGAAACCCGGGGCTGCGCCACCCCTGGTTGGGCGATGGCCCCGGTGTCGGGCGGCGTCGTCCCCCAAGTTCGCCCATGTGCACGTAACGTATCCCTTCTGCCGCCAGGGCTGCTGCCAGGGCGGCGCCGTGGAAGTGGGGGTAGCGGCGCGAGCTGGGGAAACGACGGATATCCACCAGCTGTCCGATGCCGTGGGCCCTCAGGGCGGCCAGGAACTCCTCCAGGCTGCGGTTGGAATGGCCGATGGTGTAGAGGGTGGGCGCTACTCGGCCAGGAACTCCTGCACCACCTCCAGGAAGCGCTCGAGCTGGTCGTGGTGGACCCAGTGCCCTGCGCCCTCTATGACCACGGCGCGGTAGTTGGGGATGACCGCCACCCGGCCTCCCTGGCGGGGGTCAGCGGCCCAGCTCTCGCTGCCCTTCACCAGCAGGACCGGCGCCCTGATCTGCGCCCAGATGTCCTGGGCGTCCTGAAGGTTGAATCCGTAGGGGGAGCGCTGGCGGACGTAGTTGTCGAACTTCCACGAGTAGGTGCCGTCAGGGTTCTGGCGCACGCCATGGACCGTCAGGTGCCAGGCCATCTCGTCGGTCAGATGGGGGTTGGCCTCCTTCATGCGCCTGGCGGCGGCCTCCAGGGAAGGATAGCGACGGGGCACGCGCCGCTCCAGGTCCCGCATCTGCTGTATCCAGTTGCGCATGCGCTGGTGGGCAGGCGGTATCTCGATCTGGGGCGGGCCCCACCCCTCGATGGACACGACCTTGGCCACCCGCTCCGGGAAGACGCCGGCATACTGGAGGGCCACGCCCCCGCCGAGAGAGTGGCCGATGATCGTCAGGGGATCACGGTCAATGGTGTCGGCCAGCGCCGAGATGTCCAGCACGAACTCGGGCAGGCTGTAGCTGCCACCAATGGCCCAATCGGAGTCGCCGTGGCCCCTCAGGTCAGGGGCGTAGATGGTGTAGCGGTCGGCCAGGGCCCTGGCCACAAAGTCCCAGCTGCGGCAATGGTCCTCCCCGCCGTGGATCAGCAGCAGGGGCGGTCGGGACCCATCGCCCCAGCGCACATAGTGCAGCCGTAGGCGCTGCGAGTAGTAGTAATGGGACTCGGGACCTACCGACATCGCTGTCGCTCCCGTTGCCTGAGTTGGGACGCAAGGGCCGCACCGTCGGGAGGGCCGGCACAGCGGGAACGCTCCGGCCCGCAGCGGCTATCCCCCGACGCCGCCAGCCTAACACCGAAGATAGGGCATCGGCACCCTAACGACAACGGCAGGGTTAGGGACCGATGCGCCCAGCGCGTGCTCTTGACACGACATGTCATTCAGTTAAAGATACGTTGACGTGAAGTTCCAGGCCCGCCAGGGCCGGACGACAGAAAGCTGTGGAGGCCGATGGCATGGAGCTGGCAGAGCGGGTCAAGGACTATATAAACCAAAAGGCGCAGCCGGTGCCCGGGGCCGACGAGGTCAACCTGCCCATGATCAGGCACTGGTGCGAGATGGTGGAGGACTCCAACCCGGTCTACTGGGACGAGGAGTTCGCGCGCAACAGCCGCTTCGGGCGCCTTATCAGCCCCCCCACCATGCTGCACACCTGGCTGTTCGCCCGCTGGTGGCAGCCCGACTACATGCGTCAGGAACGGGGCCATGACCCCCTGGGCGTCATCTACCGCACGGCGGAGGAGATGGGCTACACGGCCAACATTGCCGTCTCCAATGAGGCCGAGTACCTGGAGCCCTACGGGACCGAGGCGGGCCGCATCATCGGCGTCAGGTATATCTCGGAGGTCAGCCCGGAGAAGGCTACCCGTCTGGGGCGCGGCGTGTTCATCACCATCGTCACCGAGTGCTACACCGAGAACGACAACCGCTTGGTGGGCATCAACCGGATGGTGCTCTTCAAGTACCGTCCCAATTCAGCGTCGGGAGGACAGTAGCATGTCGGCGCGAGCTGTTCAGTCCTGGTCGTCCAGGAGGTGGCAGGACGTATCGGAGGGGGAGGAGCTGCCGCCCTTCGACTTCCCCATCACGGTGACGAGGCTGGTCATGGCGGTGGCGGGCACGCGCGACCTGTATGCCGTCCACCACGACCCGGCAGTAGCACGGCGGCAGGGCGCACGCGACATGTTCGCTAACACCATGTTCTTCCAGGGCCTCATCAACCGCTACCTGAGCGACTGGGGCGGACCCGAGAGCTACCTGCGCAAGCTGGGCATCAGCATGCGGGACCAGGTCTGCCCCGGCGACATGGTGACCGTCAAGGGGCGGGTCACCAAGAAGTATGAGCGGGACGGCCAGAAGCTAGTGGACCTGGACGTCGTCATCATGAGGGGCGAGGTCCTATCGGTCCAGGCCTGGGCCACCCTCGAGCTGGTATGACCCCGCCCGGGACTCCCTGCAGCCGGGGCACGCGGCCGCTGCAGCCCGTCGGCGCCGGTGCGGCCCCCGGGCCAGAGCCTATACGGAACGGTGAAGGGCCATGGAGATGGACGCGAGGCAGCCAGTCATCATCGGTGTAGCCCAGTATACCGACAGGCCCACGCGGCTAGAGGAGGCTATGGAGCCGCTGGCCATGATGGAGCTGGTGGCCCGCCAGGCCGCGCAGGACGCCGGCACTGAGGCCTTGCTCCAACACGTCGATAACCTGACGGTGGTCAACCTGGCCTCCTGGCGCTACGCCCACCCGCCGTCGCTGCTGGCCGAGCGGCTGGGCTGCAGGCCCCGTGACCTGCTGCACTCGGCCATGGGCGGGGACTCGCCCCAGCGGCTCATGAACGTGCTGGCTGAGCGCATCTTCACCCGTCGCAACCGAGTGGCCCTGCTGGTGGGGGCCGAGGCCTTCGCCACGGTGGCGAGGGCGAGGAAGGAGGGTGTCCAGCTCCCCTGGACACCACCCGCCCCGGGCTCGCGGGTGGACGAGGAAGAGAGGCCGGGCAGCAGCCCTCTGGAGGCCCATTACGGCCTGGCCCTGCCCATCCGCGTCTATCCTTTGTTCGAGAATGCCCTCCGTTACCGGCTGGGGCTGAGCATGGACGAGCACCGGCGGCGGCTGGGGCTGCTGTGCGCGCGGATGACCCAGGTCGCGGCGGCCAACCCCTACGCCTGGTTCCGGCAGGCGCGGTCGGCGGAAGAGATCGTCACGGCGACCCCTGAGAACCGCATGATCTGCTTCCCGTACACCAAATACATGAACGCCATCCTCGAGGTGAACCAGGCCGCATGCGCCATCGTCACTAGCGTCGAGGCCGCCCGCGAGCTGGGCATACCGCGCGAACGCTGGGTATTCCTCTGGTCCGGGACCACCCTGGCCGACATCTGGTTCCCATCGGAGCGGCCCGCCTTGGACCGCTCCCTGGCCCACGAGCTGGTCCTGACCAGGGCGCTGGAGCAGGCCGGCGTGGCGGCGGACGAGGTGGGCATGTTCGACTTCTACTCCTGCTTCCCGTCGGCCGTCCAGGCCGCCATGGTCGCCCTGGGGATGCAGGCCGACGACCCTCGACCGTTCACCGTGACTGGTGGCCTGCCCTATGCCGGCGGCCCCGGCAGCAACTATAGCCTGCACGCCATAGCGGCCATGGTGGAGGCGCTGCGACGCCAGCCCGACGCCGTGGGCATGGTCAGCAGCATGGGGTGGTACTTCACCAAGCACGCCGCCGGGGTCTACTCGGCCCGCGCACCCGCCCGCCCCTACAGGCCCTACGACCCCAGGGAGGACGTGGCCAGGGTCGAGGCCCAGCAGCGGCCGCCGTTGGTGGAGGAGGCGGAAGGGCCTGGGGTGGTGGAGACCTACACCATCGTCTACAACCGCGAAGGTCAGCCGGAGCAAGGCATCGTCATCGGCAGGGTAGAGGGCGACTCGGGGGGGCGCTTCCTGGCCCACACGGAGCCCAACCAGGAGGTCTTTGACCTGATGGCCGGCAGCGAGTTCGTTGGCCGCAGGGGCAGGGTGCGCCACGACCGCCAGCAGCAGCGGAACCTGTTCTACCCGGACTAGAGGGAGACGCCGGGCCTCCCCCTCGGTCCTGCAGCCCCTTCCCCACCACGGCGCCGGGCATCGACTGGGCCGCCTGGCGCCCCTCCCATTAGCCGCCATAGATCTGTTCTAGGTGAGAGGGCCGCCGCGAAAATTATTTGCTATGGTGACAAAAGAAGTCCTCTATGCCGCTTGACAATTAGGGCCGATGATATCTTTCATGTGGTTGGGCACGGCCCATCATTTCACACGAGGAGAGGGAGGCAGCATGCAGACCCGCGAAAAACAGGGCTGGCAGCGGTTTCTGCGTCGGGGCCTGACGCGTCGGCAGTTCCTGAGGGCCGGGGCCGTGGGGGCGGCGGCGCTGGCGGGCTCTGCCTACCTGGCCTGCGGCGAGGAGAGCGCACCGAGCACGCCCGTCGCCGGTGCTCCTGGTGCCGAGACCCCCTGGCTGGGTGGGCTGCTCCGGTTCGCCCTGTCCGATGTGCAGGGACGCTTCGATGCCCAGCGCTTCCCGACCTTCACCGTGCAGACCTTCAATTCCTTCTTCGTCAGCCGACTGCTGAAGCACATCTCGGCCCCCGACGACCCCAACACCGAGGACCTGGACCTGCCGCCCAGCGACTGGTACCGGCCGGTGCCCGACCTGGCCAAGAGCTACGAGGTGGTGGACCAGGTCACCTACATATTCACCCTGCAGGACAACGCCACCTGGCACCCCGTGCCTCCGGTGAACGGCCGTCCCGTGACGCCCGACGACGTTGTGAAGGCGTGGGAGTACTACAAGTCGGCTCGGCCTGACCGGGGCGTGAACCTGGCAGCCATAGACTCCATGACGGTGGCCGGGCCGCGACAGGTCCAGGTGAAGCTGTCGCGGCCCTTCGGCCCGCTCCTGGTGATGCTGGCCTCCCCCAGCGACCTCTGGATCTATCCGCCTGAGGCCACCAACAACCCTGACCTGCTCAACACCACCCTCATCGGTTCCGGTCCCTTCATCCTACGCTCCTACCAGCAAGGGGTCATGGCCAAGGCCGACAAGAACCCCAATTGGTGGGCCACCGATGACCGCGGCAACCGCCTCCCTTACGTGGATGGCTTCGAGGCCTATGTCATCCCTGACAAGAACAACGAGATAAGCCAGTTCACTGCCGGCCGGCTGGAGACCATGACGGTGCCGTCGGAGCTGATCGACGTCTTCCGACGCCAGAACCCCCAGGCCATCATCACCAAGACCATCGCCAACCTGCTGACCATCATCTTCTTCCCGCCGGCGGCCTACGAGGCCAACCAGCCGCCCTTCAACGACCCGCGGGTGCGGCAGGCGGTGTCCCTGGCCATCGACCGGGAGGCCCTGATCCAGTTGGCCTCAGGCGGGAAGGGCGGCAAGAAGCACAACTTGCTGAATGCGGGGTTCATCTGGTACGTGGACCCCGAAGGCCCTGAGATGGGCGACCTGGGGCAGTTCTTCCGCCGCGACGTGCAGCGTGCCCGGCAGCTCCTGGCGGCGGCCGGCTACCCCGACGGCATCGACACGGAGCTGCACTACACAGCCAACGCCTACGTCACCGCCGTGCCCTACTACAACCCCATGGCTGAGGCGCTCCCGGCCATGCTGAGGGAGGCCGGGATCCGCGCCCGGCTGGTCAATCACGATTACCAGTCGGAGTGGATAAACCCGCAAGGGGGCATCTTCTTTGGCGGCCTCCGCTCCGGCATGGCCTTCGCGCTGGAGACGCCGGTGCCCCACCCCTGGAACCAGTTCACCAACCAGTTCAGCGACAACCCGCGCAACCACTCGCGCATCCGCGACCCGGAGATCCTGCGCCTCATCGACCAGCTGGGGCAGGAGACGGACTTCGACCGTGGGCGGGCGCTGGCCCTGGAGATCCAGCGCATCAACGCCCGCAACATGTACTACATCCCGCTGGTGGGGCCATATGGCTTCGGCGCCCGACAGCCCTACACCCGCGCTTACGCCGCACCCACCAGCTACGGCATCGGCTCCGAGTCCACACCCTACTTCCAGATCGACACTTCCCGTCAGCGGCTGTAGGGGCCGCTAACGAGGAGCAGGGGCCGACGCATGTGGAGCTATATAGTGCGCAGGGTGGGCCTGCTGGTGCCCACCCTGGCCCTGGTCACGGTGCTGGTGGCCCTGCTGGTGCGCCTGCTGCCGGGGGACGCCGTGGAGATCATCATCGGCCAGTATACGCCCCTGACCCACGGCGACCGGGAGGCGGTGAGGCGCCAGCTGGGGCTGGACAAACCCTGGTATGAGCAGTACGGCGAGTTCGTAGCTGGCGTCTTCACCGGCGACTGGGGCACCTCCCTTCAGAGCCAGCAGCCCATCGGCCGCGAGCTGGCCCGACGGTTGCCCGTCACCTTCGAGCTGGGCCTGTTGGCCCTGCTCATCAGCATCGTGGTGGCGGTTCCGGTGGGGGTGATTGCGGCCATACGCCAGGACCGCTGGCTGGACTACCTGATGCGGGGCACCGCCATCGTCTTCATCGCCGTGCCCGCCTTCTGGCTGGGGACGCTGGTGGTGGTTTTGCCCAACGTCTGGTGGGGGTGGGCGCCCCCAATACACTACGAGAGCTTCTTCGATGACCCGTTGTCCAACCTCTACTTCATGATCATCCCCGCCGCCATCCTGGGCCTGGGGCTGTCGGGATCGGTCATGCGCCTGACCAGGACGCAGATGCTGGAGGTCCTGCGCCAGGACTATATCCGCACGGCATGGGCGAAGGGGCTCCGGGAGAGGGTCGTCATCCTGCGACATGCCCTGCGCAACGCCCTGATCCCCGTGACCACCCTCATCGGCTTACAGGTGCCCCTGCTGGTGGGCGGGACGGTGGTGCTGGAGACCATCTTCAGCGTGCCGGGCATCGGCTCTTACCTGGTGACCGCTGTCAACTCCCGCGATTACCCGGTAGTGCAGGCGGTGAACCTGGTGGTGGCCCTGGCGGTGGTGCTGTCCAACCTGCTGGTGGACGTGCTATACGCTTACCTGGACCCGCGCATACGCTACGCCTGAAGGAGCGGCCGACGTGAGTGACACTGCCATCGCTGTCCCCGGGCGGGTGGAGGTCCTCCCCGGGCCAGGACCGTGGCTGGGCGCGCTGAAGGGACTATGGCGCTTCGCTCGACGCAAGCCCCTGGGAGCGGCAGGCCTGGTCATCATCGTAGCCATGGTGGTCTGCGCCGTCTTCGCCGACAACCAACTGGTGACCCTGTTCCGGCGTGACGACCCGCTGCTGGCGCCCTATTACTACGATGACCAGGACATCGCCAACCGCCTGCGCCCGCCCTCGCCGTCCCACCTCTTCGGCACGGACCGGCTGGGCCGCGACATGCTCAGCCAGGTGATCTACGGTGCCAGAACATCGCTGCTAATTGGGCTTTCGGCCGTGGCCATCTCCATGGGCCTGGCCACCTTAGTGGGCACCGTCTCGGGCTACGTGGGCGGGAGGCTGGACCTGCTGGTGCAGAGGCTGGTGGACGCGTGGATATCGTTCCCCGCCATCGTCATCCTGCTGACGGGGGTGCAGGTGGCCAAGGAATATGCCGGCCCCAGCCCCACCACTCAGAGCGCGGCCATCGTGGCAGTGCTGGGACTGGTGCTGGCGGCGGGGGCATCGCGGGTGATCCGCGGCGCCACGCTGGCATTGAAGAACAACGTCTTCGTGGAGGCTGCCCGCGCGGTGGGTGCCTCGGACATGCGGATCATCTTCCGGCACATACTGCCCAACGTGATGCCGGTGGTCATCGTCCTGGCGACCTTGCAGTTGGGCGCGGCCATCTTGGCGGTGGGGACCATCGGTTTCCTAGGGTTCGGTGTGCCTGCGCCCTTCCCTGACTGGGGGCGGATGCTGAGCACCGAAGGCCTTCTTTTCATGCGCGCCCATCCTTGGCTGGCGGTCTGGCCTGGGCTGGCCATCTTCCTGGCCGTCTGGGGACTCAACGTGCTAGGGGATGCGCTGCGGGACGTGCTGGACCCGCGCCTGCGCGGACTTTAGGCAGATGCCGTCCGCGACGTCGTCGGCTGGTTCTTGACGGGCACCCTCAGGAGAAGAAGGGGCCCTTCACGGGGAAATCCGGCAGGGGCGGAGAGGTTCCAACAAGGCAGCCTAGGCCGATGTCTGGGTCTTCCTGACTCGGGGACCTGGCAGGGGCGGAGGGATTCGAACCCCCGACCTCCGGTTTTGGAGACCGGTGCTCTGCCACTGAGCTACGCCCCTGCAGCAGCGACGACGCGGCACCCTGCCCCGCGACCTGTCTGCCCAACATGCAATATACGCGCCCGTTGCTGCCCGTGTCCAGCCACCCCCCGTCGGCGCTGCCCTGGGAAGGCGCCCGTCAGCAGGAGAGTCCCCAGACGAGCGGCGGAGACCTCCAGTCCTGCAGGACAGCCCCACCCTAGTCCTACTAGCGTGTAACTGCACAGGCCTTCGTGCGTCTTCTCCAAGGCTGCCCCAGGTGTGTCCCTTGGGGCTAGCCAGGCCACTTTTCCGCTGCGCGGAGCTGGGACGGGTAAGGAATGTTGGCCAGCGCTCGGGCCGGTCGTCGGGCTGTCCAGAGGGGCCAGGCGCTAACCGAGTATGCCTTGGTCATGGCGCTGCTGGTCCTGGCCGCCGTCGTGGGCCTGGCGGCGCTGGGGGGAGCCGTGAGCGATTTCTTTGAGGGGTTCGCGGGGCGCCTGACGGAGTTGGTGCCCTGACAGGTGAGACCGTGGGCCGCCACCTCTCGGACATCCATCGCCGCCACAGGCGGCGCCGCCAGCGTGAGACCGGTAACGTCATCATTATCGCTGCCCTGTTCATGGCGGTCCTGATGGGGTTCGGCGCCATGGCCGTGGACGTGGGCGTAATGGTGTGGCAGCGTCGGGAGCTCCAGAACATAGCCGACGCGGCTGCCCTGGCCGGAGTGCAGGAGCTGCCCTATGACCCGACATCTGCCGTGGCGGTGGCCACCGACTACGCGCGGCGCAACGGCGCCGGCCGCAACGGCTGGGTGGTGGAGTCGGTGGAAGTCCTGCCGGGCGGCTGCACGGCCGAGGCGCGTAACTGCACCTCTCTGTCGGTGCGCATAGCCCACCCGGATGCCCCGTTCCTGCTGGCCAGGGTCCTGGGCCTCGGCACTGCCGACATCAGGGCCACGGCCCAGGCCTCGGTCCAGTCGCCCAGCCGGTCCGACAACGTCATGCCCTGGGCGCTCAAGGACTCGGCCCGCCGAACAGCCCGCTACGGCGACGTGGTCACCATCAAATACAGCGCCCGAGACGGGGAGCAGGGCAACTTCGGCGCGTTGGCCATACCCAACGACCGCTGCGGCGGTAGCCGGGGTGCCAACGTTTACCGCTGTAACATTCAGAACGGGGCCACGGTAGAGGTGGGCCGCACCTACGATACGGAGCCCGGCAACATGCGAGGCCCCACACAGCAGGGGATGCAGGCCCGGCTGGACGCCACCGATCCCCTCTGCGACTCATTCAATGAGGTGTTCGAGCAGACGGGGACAGGCCAGTGGCGCTTTCGCAGCGAGCGCTGCAACCCCTGGTCCCCCAACGGCGCGGGAAGCAAGAGGGTAGTCCTGATCCCCGTGGTCTCCGACGCCGACCTGCGGGGCCGCTCCCAGGTGACGGTCCTGGGCTTCGCCCTGGCCTTTCTGGAAGACTTCCAGTGTCGCAGCGGTAACGACTGCGATGTGAACGTGCGCTTCGTGCAGGCCATCATGTCGCCCGACGACCAGATGCAGTTCGGCCCTTACAGCCCTGTGACCGACATCCGGGTCCCACGCCTGACCAATTAGCACCGTCTGGCAGCCTTGCCTGCCCACACGGTCCACCACCCCTACGGCGGCGGCAATGCTGGGCTTGTCTTGCAAATAGTGGTGCTAGCTGAGGGTGGCAGGGATGGGGGGCCGGGGCAGGAGCGGGGGCAACAAGAGGCGCAGCAGCAGCCGTAGGTTGTAGGCGGTGGCCTCCAGATAGGCCCGCTTCTGGGCCATG
>DATLZD010000056.1:0-14848 GCA_035574155.1 Dehalococcoidia bacterium
GCGGGCGGTGGGCACCCTCTGGCGCCGCCTCTCCCCCACCTCCACCGCCAGGTCCAGCAGCCCCTCCAGGTTGAGCCCCGTCTTGGCCGAGACGAAGGCCAGGGGTGCCCAGGGCACGAACTTGAGCCGCTCCAGGGCCTCGGCGGCAAAGCGGCGGCGCGATTCTTCCGTGTCAGGCATCAGGTCCCACTTGTTGGCCACGACGATGAGGCCCTTGCACTCCTCCAGCGCCAGGCCGGCGATGTGGGTGTCCTGGGCCGTTACCCCCTCGGTGGCGTCGATGACCAGGAGGGCGACGTCGCAGCGGCGGACGGCCTGCCGTGCCCGCTCCACGCTGTGGCGCTCCAGCCCGGGCGCGATGCGCCCCCGGCGGCGGATACCGGCGGTGTCGATGAGCAGCAGCCTCCGCCCCTTGTAGTCCAGGGGGGTGTCCACGGCGTCGCGGGTCGTGCCGGGGACTTCGCTCACCACCACCCGTTCCTGTCCCAGGATGGCATTGAGGAGCATAGACTTGCCCACGTTGGGCCGCCCCACGATGGCCAGGGCCAGCTGTGCCGCGGAGGTCGTCTCCGCCTCGGCCGGAGGCAGCAGGGCGACCAGGGCGCGGCGTAGCTCCTCCACCCCCAGGTCGTGGTAGGCGCTCAGGGCGATGGGCTCCCCCAGTCCCAGCTCGTAGAACTGCAAGGCCGCCTGTCGGCGGCGGTCGTTGTCGGCCTTGTTGGCCACCAGCAGCACGGTGCGGCCGGTGCGTCTCAGCACCTCGGCGATCTCCAGGTCGGTGGCGGTGAGGCCCTGGGAGGCGTCCACGACGAACAGGACCACGTCGGCCTCGGCCAGGGCCGTCTCCACCTGCCGTCGGATGAGGGCGGCCAGGGTCTCTTGGCTGCTGGGATCGAGGCCCCCCGTGTCCACCAGGGTGAAGGCGCGGTCGCCCCACTCCACCTCGGCGTACAGGCGGTCGCGGGTGGTGCCGGGGATATCCTCCACCAGGGCCTTGCGGCCCCCCACCAAGCGGTTGAAGAGGGTGGACTTGCCGACGTTGGGCCGCCCCACGATGGCCACCAGGGGCCGACGGCCGACCACGGCCTGGGCCGCCTGCTTGCGGCTCATGGCGATGATATGACCACCTCCACCTGTGCCGGGGCCACGGCGATGGCCGTCGTCTCGGTCGGGGCGCTCACCTGGACCGGCACCAGGTGCCGCCCGGGCCCCAGGCCGGCCAGGGAGACCCGGGCGACGATGGCGCCTGGGTCCAACCCCTGCAGGACAGGCAGGGGGCCCGAGAGGGTCACCTGGACCAGGGGAGGCAGCCCCGAGGCGGAGAGGCCGCTGGCCAGCCCCTCCGCCCGCAGGGGGACGCCGAAGGTGGCCTGTCCGGGGGCTGGCTGGACGCGGACCCGGACGGTCACCTGGCCAGGGCCCCTAACTACCACCCCTGCCGGCAGGTCCAGGGGGACGGTGCGCACCACGTCGCCGCGGGCGCCGGCTATGTTCACCTGTGCGGTCGACAGGGAGGCGATGGCCCCCGTGGCCTGCTCCGGCCCTACCAGCGAGACCACCGGCGGGTCCACCTCCACCGCTACCACATTGTAGCCGGGGGCTGGGCTGCCGACGATGGACGGCGTGACGGGCACCAGCCGTGCCGTCTCGATGCGCGACACCGGCACCGTGACGTTGACGGCCGAGGGGTCCAGGGACACGCCCCGCACCAGGACGCCCAGCCTGTCCTGCGGCTCCAGGGGGAGGGCACGGGCCAGGTCGGCGCGGGCGCCCGCCAGCTCCACACGGGCCACCGCCTTGGCCACCGCCGATACCAGCTCCTGCGGTCCCAGCACGGTCACCTGGGCCGGGTCCACCTGGGCCGGGCCGGCGGCGTAGCCATCGGCCGGGCTGCCCTCCACCATCACCTCCACCGGCACCGACTTGACGGCGAGCGGGACCAGCGAGACCTCGATGCGTGGCGGCTCGGCACCCAAGACGCGCAGGCCACCGCGGGCGGTGCGCGGCTCCACCTGCACCGGCACCTGGTGGGTGCCCTGGCCAAGGCCGGTGAGGACGACGAAGGCACGGAAGTCGTCGGGCGATAGGCGGTCCCAGACGTCGGCCGAGGCCTCGGCCCGGACCCGCACCCTGGGCAGCTCAGCGGCCAGGGCCAGGCCCTGGGGCAGGTTCACCGGCTGGACGGGGACCTCCACGTTGGGCACCAGGCCGCTGCGCACGGGATTTGGCCCCTCCTGGCCGCCGACGAACACCCACAGCAGGAAGGCCAGCACCAGCGAGAGGAGGGCCAACCCTGCGTTCTCCCGCAGGGAAGCGGCGACGCGTCGCGCCAGAAGGAGGCAGGCGTGCAGGTAACGCTGCGTTTCCGTCAGCATGGCCAGAACGGGCCTCCGCTCTAAACGGGGCGCACCGGGCGCAGGCCGGGCTCGGGCGGCGTCAGGACGCTGCGCAGCACCGCCCGCAGCTGCCGCTCGTCCAGCCCCCACATGATGCGGCCGTTGGCCGCCACCGACACTTGCCCCGCCTCCTCGGAGACGACCACGCAGACGGCGTCGGTGGTCTCGGTGAGGCCCAAGGCGGCCCGGTGGCGCAGTCCGCCGCCCTCGCCTTCCGACCGCTGGGAAAGGGGCAGGGTGCAGCCGGCGGCCACCACTCGGTTCCCCCTGATGATGGTCGCGCCGTCGTGTAGAGGTGAGTTGGGGTAGAAGATGCCCATCAGCAGCTCGCGGCTGACCAGGGCGTCCAGCTTCACCCCCGTCTCGGCGTAGTCCTGGAGGCCCGTCTCCCGCTCCAGGGCCATGAGGGCGCCGTGGCGGCGCTGGGCCAGCTCCACGGCGGCCTGGACCACGGCGTCCAGCGTCTGGTCGTAGGCGTGGCGCGGGGGCCTCAGCCACAGCCCCGTGCGTCCCAGCCTCTCCAGGAACCGCCGCAGCTCCGGCTGGAACACGATGGCCAGGACGATGAGGACTGCCGGCAGGGCGTTGCGCAGCACGAACTGGAGCACCGTCAGGTCCAGCACCTGGGCCAGTATGAGCATGGCCACCACCAGTATGACTACGCCCCGTAGCAGGGTGATGGCCACGGTGCCCCTCAGCAGCACCAGCACCAGGTAGATGAGGACGGCGATGGCCAGGATGTCCAGGACGCTGGCCGGCTCGAAGCGGGCCAGGGCCTCCCGCACCGCGTCCCCCAGGGTGCCCATCGGACCTAACCCCCCTCGCCGGCCAGGAGGGCTAGCAGCAGCGCCTTGATGGCGTGGGTCTTGTTCTCGGCCTGCTGCCAGACCACCGACCGCTCTCCCTCCATCACGTCGTCGGTCACCTCTTCGCCGCGGTGGGCGGGGAGATCGTGCATGAAGATGGCATCAGGGCGGGCCAGGGACAGAAGGCGGTCATCCACCGTGTAGCCGACGAAGGCCCTCCGCCGCGCCTCGGCCTCCCCCTCCTGCCCCATGCTGGTCCAGACGTCCGTGTAGACGACATCGGCGTCCGCCACTGCCTCCTCGGGCCGCCGCAGCAGGGCGACGCTGCCGCCGCTCGCCCGTGCCAGCGTCCGCGCCCTCTCCACCACATCGGTAGGGAGCTCGTATCCCTCGGGCGAGGCGATGCGGAAGTGCGCCCCGCACATGGCTGCTCCCAGGCAGAGGGAACGGGCCACGTTGTTGCCGTCGCCGACAAAGGCCAGGACCACACCCTCCAGTCGGCCCTTGGCCTCCAGGACCGTCAGCAGGTCGGCCATGGCCTGGGTCGGGTGTTCGTGGTCCGAGAGGGCGTTGATGACGGGCACCGAGGCGTAGCGGGCCATCTCCAGCACCTTCTCTTGCTGGAAGGTGCGGACGGCGATGCAGTCCACATGCCGCTCCAGCACGCGGGCGACGTCCTTCACCGGCTCCCTCACGCCCAGTCCCACCTCCTGCGGGGAAAAGTAGAGGCAGTGACCGCCCAGGGAGCGCATGGCCACCTCGAAGGAGAGGCGTGTCCGCAGGGAGGGCTTCTCGAACAGGAGGGCCAGCGTGCGGCCGGCCAGGGGCTGGGCATGGCCCTGCCTCTTCAGGCGGAGGGCCGCGTGCAAAAGGTTGCGCAGCTCCCCTGCCTCCAGGTCAGCGATGGAGAGGACATCGCGGCCGTAAAGGGCCCCCGACATGGCACGACCCAGTATAGCAGACGGCCGTCCCCGCCCGGTGGTGGGGAGTGAGTTGACACCCGTTATGGGGGCTGGTATAGTGGCGGGCCGATAGTCAGAGGCGCCCCATGACGGGGCTGTGGGACCGCTTTCGCTTCCTGGTCCTGGCCGCCCTAGGGTCGCCACTCCTGGTGGCCCTAGGCTACCTGCTGGGGCGGGAAGGTCGGCCGCCGCCTGCTCTAGAGCTGACTCCTCCGGCTGGGGAGCTGCGGGTCTACGTCATCGGCGCCGTCCAGCACCCAGGCGTGTATACCCTCCATGACGGTGCCCGCTGGATAGATGCCCTGGAGGCCGCCGGTGGCCCGGCGGCCGATGCCGACCTGGCCCGCATCAACCTGGCCCGCCGCGCCCGCGACGAGGACCACATCGTCGTGCCGCGGGTGGGCGAGACGCCCGTGGCGACGGGAGCACGCCTCATCGATATCAACAGCGCCAGCGCCCGTGAGCTGGAGGCGCTGCCGGGGGTCGGGCCGGTGCGGGCCGAGCGCATCGTCCAGTCGCGGGAGAGCGACGGCCCCTTCGCCAGTCCCGAGGAGCTGCTGACCCGCCGGCTGGTGCCCCAGTCAGTCTACGACCAGATCAAGGACCTGGTGACGGTAGGCCCCTGAACGCCCTGGGTTACCTCTGCCTGGCCTGGCTGCTGGGCGTCGCCGCAGCGGCCTTCAGCGATGCTCGCCCCCTGGCCCCCCTGGCTGCCTGCTGGGTACTGGCGGCAGTGGCTGTCGCCTGGCGTCCACGCTGGTTGCCCCTGACGGTGCTGGCGGCCGTGCTGGCCTTCACTGCTGCCTGGCGCTATGATGCCACGTTGCCCCGTCCAGCCTCCTCACCCCTGATGCCCTACGTGGGGACGGGCACCGTGGCCCTGCGGGGGGTGGTGGATGGGGCGCCCGAGGAAACAGGAGGCCTCGCGCGCTACACCCTGTCCGTCCGGGAGGTCCAGGCTGAGGCCGGAGGCCCCTGGCGGGCAGCCTCAGGCCGTGTGCTGCTCACGGCCTTCCCTCAGCCCTCGTACCGCTATGGCGACCTGCTGGAGGCGGAGGGGGAGCTGAGGCCCCCTCCGTCGCCGCCCGGTTTCGACTATCGGGCGCACCTATCGCGAAGGGGCATCGTGGCCCTGAGCGATTTCCCCCGCCTACGGCTACTGGCCCAGGGTGAAGGGAGTGGGGTCGCTGCCACCCTCATCGGTTGGCGGGAGCGACTGGCCGAGGCCCTGCAGCGCTCGCTGCCGGAGCCGCAGGCGTCCTTGTCGGAGGGGGTCTTGCTGGGCCGGCGTGCTGCGCTGCCTGCCGAGCTGCGGGCGGCCATGGATGCGGCCGGCCTTTCGCACCTGCTGGCCGTCTCGGGCCAGAACGTGGCCCTGCTGGCGGGGCTAGCCGTGGGCGGCCTCTCCTGGGCCTTGGGCAGGCGCTGGGCGGCGGTCGTGGCCGTCGCGACCGTCGTGGCCTACGCCGTGCTGGTGGGCGGTCAGCCGCCGGTGGTGCGGGCGGCCATCATGTCGGCCCTGTTCCTGGTGGCCCGCATGGTGGGTAGGCCCGGCGGTGGCCTGCAGCCGCTGCTTCTCGCCGCTGCCGTCATCGCCCATGACCCCCAGGTAGTGCATGACCTTTCCTTTCAGCTCAGCTTCGCCTCCACGCTGGGACTGGTGGCGCTATCGCCATCGCTGGCCGCCTGGGGCGAGGCGTGGCTGACGCGGCTGGGGCCGGCTGTCCACGCGCTGCTGCGGCCGGCCGTGGAGGTCCTGGCGCTGACGCTGGCGGCGGTGGCCCTGGTGCTGCCCATCTCGGCCTTGGCCTTCGGGCGGGCGTCCCTGGCAGCGCCCCTGGCCAACCTGGCCGCGGCCCCTGCCTTCATCGCCTCCTTGGTAGGGTCGGCGACAGTGGCATTGGCGGGCACCCTCTGGCCGCCGTTGGGGGACTGGCTGTGGCCCCTGGCCTGGGTGCCCGCCGCTTACCTGACGGCTGTGGCCAGGGCCTTCGGTGCCCTGCCCGTGGCCTCCCTGTCCCTGGACGGCTTCGGCCTAGGCCACGCCTTCGCCTACTATGCCCTTTTGGGCCTCGGGACGTGGGCCGTGGCCCGCTGGCGACCGGAGCTTCCCCAGCGACCCCCCTTGGCCTCCTGGGCGCTGGCGGTGGTGCTGCTGGCGCCCATGACCGTGCTGGCCCTCTGGCTGACGGCTGCCCAGTCTACCCCCTCCGGCCATTTGCAGGTGACCTTTCTGGACGTGGGCGAGGGCAACGCTGTGCTGGTGACGACCCCGGCCGGGCGGCGTGTCCTCATCGACGGCGGCCCCGATGGACAGGCGGTGGTGGCTGCTCTCTCCCGTCACCTGCGGCCTTGGGAGGGGCGTATCGACCTGGTGGTCCTGACCTACCCCAGAGCGGGCCGCCTGGCGGGACTCCTGGAGGTGCTGGACCGTTACCACGTCGCGCAGGTGCTGGCGCCGCCGGTCGGCGGCGGCACGGCCCTCTTCCGTGCCTGGCAGGACGCCCTGTGGCGGGAGGGGGCGGACGTCGCCTACGGCTCTGCTGGCCACCGATTGGTCCTGGACGGTGCGGTGCTGGAGGTGCTGTCCCCGGAGGGGCCTCCCCTGACGACGCCGTCCGATCCCCGGCCGTGGGCCCTGGTGCTGCGGCTCACCCTGGGGCAGGTATCCTTCCTGTTCCCCTCGGATGCACCGGTGCGAGTGCAGGAGCGGCTGGCGGCGGAACGGCTGCCGTTGGCCGGCCCCGTCCTTTACCTGCCGGGCAATGGCGCGCGGGGGTCCCTCTCGCCCCTTCTGGTGTCGGCGGCGGCGCCCTGGGTGACGGTGCTGTCGGTGGGGGAGGACAACCGATATGGGCACCCATCGGCGGAGGTGCTGGAGATGGTCTCGGGGACGCCCCTGCTCCGAACCGACACCCACGGCGACGTGACCTTTGAGACTGACGGCCGCCGCCTGCAGGTGCGGACGGCCCGCTAGCGCTCCTCCATCAGGACCAGCGGGCTGTTTGGTAGCGATTCGTTATCCGCTCCCCCAAAAGCATTGACGGGTTGGCCAGATTAGTGTATGTTATTGGCTGCAGACTCCCCCTGTCTCTGACTGGGGCAGGGCGCGAGGCCGCCGCTCACAAGCGGCGGCCTCAGCTTATAAGGACAGATGCTCGACAGACCACGAGCCTATGCTTACATAGACGGGTTCAACCTCTACTATGGCCTGCTGAAGAGGCAGATAGGTGTAGCTCGGGGGCATACCAAGTGGCTGGATATCCCCCGCTGGCTACGGCTGGTCGCTAAGAACGTGGATCTGCTCCACGTCCGCTATTTCACCGCTAGTATCACTTCGCCTCCCCATGACCCGGACCGTTCCGAACGCCAGGACAGATATCTAAGGGCGTTGGCGGCGCTACCGGATGTGACCATCCACTTGGGGCATTTCCTTGAAAAGACCGTCAGGGTTCCGCTGGCTGACACCTGGCCCCATGAACCTCAATTTGTGCGAGTCCGATTGCCTGAGGAGAAAGGCTCTGATGTCAATCTCGCTGTGTTTCTCCTTCTCAATGCCTTTGATGATCGGTTTGACATTGCTATTGTTGTATCCAACGACTCCGACCTCACTACGGCCATAGAAGTGGTAACACGCAGGTTTCAGAAACAGGTCTGGGTCTTCAGCCCCTATAAACGAGTGAGCTATGCGCTGCGGAAGGTGGCATCGCACTACCGGGTATTACGCCTAGGTCCCGTGTTGGCATCTCAATTTCCCCCAGTAGTGCGCGATGCCCAAGGTAACGAAATCATGAAGCCCCTGAGCTGGTAGAATCGGCTCGGGCGGGTATGGACACATGATCCGCGGGGACGGTCGAAGGCCATACGAGCTGCGCACCCTCTCCTTCCAGGCGGGGGTCCTGGAGTTCGCCGAAGGCTCCTGCCTGGTGGAGATGGGGCGCACGCGCGTCCTCTGCGCCGCCACCGTCGAGGCCCGCGCCCCCCAGTTCGCCCGCGAGGCCGGCACCGGCTGGATCACCGCCGAATATGGCATGTTGCCCCGCTCCACTCTGCAGCGGACGCCCCGTGAGAGGGGGGCCACCAGCGGCCGCACCTACGAGATCCAGCGGCTTATCGGCCGCTCCCTGCGGTCGGTGGCCCAGCTGGACCTCTTGGGCGAGCGCACCATCGTCCTCGACTGCGACGTCCTTCAGGCCGATGGCGGCACCCGCACCGCCGCCATCAACGGCGGCTTCGTGGCCCTGGCCCTTGCCCTGCAGCGCCTGCTGGACAGCGGAGAGCTGCCGTCGCTTCCCTTGCGGGACCAGGTGGCCGCCGTCAGCGTGGGCATCGTGGACGGGGTGCCCATGCTGGACCTGTGCTACGAAGAGGACGTGCGCGCCCAGGTGGACATGAACGTGGTCATGACTGGCTCCGGCCAGCTGGTGGAGGTCCAGGGCACCGCCGAAGGACACCCCTTCGACCGCCGCTCCCTTGACCAGCTCCTCGACCTCGCTTGGAAGGGTATCCAAGAGATACTGGCAGCCCAGCGCAGGGAGCTGGAGTTGGCTGGCGTTATGCTCCAGCCCTAGGCGTACTCGCCCAGGAAGGTGCCGCCCAGAATGTGCACGTGGGCGTGCTCCTGCGATTGCATGGCGTCGAAGCCGAAGTTGGACAGCAAACGGAAGCCGTTGGGACAGTACTTGCGCCCCATCTCTACGGCCACTTCTCCCACCCTGCCCATGTCGCGCCACAGCTCTTCCTGGGTCATGTGCTGCTTCGGTATGGCCAGCAGCATCACCGGGACCCAGCGCAGCCGGTTGCGGAAGACCATCACCTCCTCGTCCTCGTAGAGGACCTCGGCCGGCTCCCGGCGGGCCACGATCTCGCAGAAGACGCAGTAGCCCATAGGGCGCGCGCTACATGAACTCGTAGCCGCCCCGCAGGCCTGGCGGCTCCTGGTCGATGATGACGTTGACGCAGGCCGGCTTGCCCGAGGCGAAGGCCCTCTCCAGGGCGGGACGGATCTGTTGGGGCTCGGTCACGAACTCGCCGTGCCCTCCCAGGGCCTCCACCACCTGGTCGTAGCGGGCGTTGTCGCCCAGCAGGGAGGCCACCACCCTGTCCTTGCCATACATCAGCTTCTGCCCGACGGTGATCTGTCCCCACTGGCGGTCGTTGCCCACCACCGACACCACCGGCATGTTGAAGCGCACGAAGGTGTCGAACTCGAACCCATTGAGGCCGAAGGTGCCGTCACCGTTGACCATGAGGATGCGCTTGTTGGGGTAGACACAGGAGAGGGCCATGCAGAACCCGGTGCCCACCCCCAGGGTCCCGAAGGGGCCCGGGTCGTACCACTGGCCCGGCTGGTTGATGGGGAGCACCTGGGCTGCCAGGTTGACGATGTCCCCCCCGTCGCCCACCACGATGGTGTTGTCGTCTACGAAGCTGGCCAGCTCCTTGCAGAGGCGCAGCGGGTGGATGGGCACCCGGTCCGAGTTCTCCCACTCCTCGCGCTGGGCACGGACCTTGTCCTCCTCCTCGCGCAGGGCCTTGACCCAGTCCCCGTGGCTGTAGCGGCGGCCCTCCAGCTCGGCCACGAGGGCCTGCAGGGCAGCCTTGGCATCGGCCTCCAGGGCCACGTCCACGTCCCGGTTGCGGCCCAGCTCCGACGGGTCCGAGTCTATCTGCACGATCTTGGTCTCGGGCCCGAAGCGGCGCCCATAGGCCAGCCGGAAGTCGAAGGGGGTGCCGATGACCAGCACCACGTCTGCCTTGCTGAAGGCGGTGCGCCGGGTGCGAGAGAAGAAGAGCGGGTGGTCCTGACGGATGCAGCCTCGGCCCATGGCGTTCAGGTAGACGGGTGCGTCCAGAAGCTCGATGAGCTGGCGCAGCTCCTCATGGGCCTCGTCCCAGTATATTTGGGAGCCGGCCATGACCACGGGGCGCTCGGCCCTGGCCAGGAGCTGGGCGGCCTCCCTGACCACTTTGGGATCGGGATAGCGGCGCCCCTCCGGCCGGTAGCGCTCTGGGAAGTAGACCTCCGACTCCTCGACCTTCTGGAAGAGGATGTCCGACGGTATCTCCAGGAAGACGGGGCCGCGGCGGCCGGTCATGGCATGGCGGAAGGCGGTGGCGATGTATTCCGGTATGCGCTTGGTCTCGTAGACACAGCGGGCCCACTTGGTGATGGGCCGCAGCAGCTCCACCTGGTCCATCTCCTGCAGGGCACCCATCTCGAAGCGGTTCAGGGGGCTGCGACCGCCGATGAGCAGCATGGGGCTCTTGTTGTGCCAGGCGTTGGCCACGGCGGTGACGGCATCGGTGACGCCTGGGCCGGCGGTGACCACCGCCACCCCGCAGCGGCGGGTGGCCCGCGACCACCCCTCGGCGGCGTGGCCGGCGGCCTGCTCGTGTCGCACGTCGATGACGCGCACGTTCTCGTCCAGGCAGGCGTCGTAAATGGCCTGCACGTGGCCGCCGCACAGGGTGAAGATGACGTCCACCCCCTCGCGCTTGATGGCCTTCACCACCAGGTCTCCGCCGTCTACTAAGGCCATGGCCTACCTCCTCGCTGTCCGTCGCCGGCTAACCATTATTCTTGAACGCCGATGCGCCCCCTGTCATCCCCCTGGCACCTGTGCCGTCCAGCTGTGCATCTGCTAAACTGGCTGTGCCGTCGGCCAGGGGTCCCTTGCTCGAGGCGGGGCCGGCGGGGTGAAGGTTTGGTCTGGACGTCTCCTGCTGCCGCTGACGCCCAGGTCGCCGCCTTCCTGGAGGGGGCGCAGGTGCCGGTGCTGCCCACCGCCGTGGACACGGCCTCGGTCGAGTTCCGCCGTAACCGGGAGCACATGCGCGCCCTGGTGGCCGAGCTGCAGGAGCGGCTGGCCCAGGTGCGGCGGGGCGGGGACGAGGAGCAGGTCAGGCGCCACCGGGCCCGCGGCAAGCTGACGGCGCGCGAGCGCATCGAGCGACTCATCGACCCCGGCTCCGCCTTCCTGGAGCTAAGCCCCCTGGCCGCCTGGGACATGTATGAGGGCGAGGCGCCCTCGGCGGGCATCGTCACCGGCATCGGCCGCGTCTGCGGGCGGGAGGTGGTCATCATCGCCAACGACGCCACCGTCAAGGGAGGGACCTATTACCCGCTGACGGTGAAGAAGCACCTGCGCGCCCAGGAGGTGGCCGAGCAGAACTGGCTACCCTGCATCTACCTGGTGGACTCGGGCGGCGCCTTCCTGCCCTTGCAGGACGAGGTGTTCCCCGACCGTGACCACTTCGGGCGCATCTTCTACAACCAGGCCCGCATGTCGGCCAAGGGCATCCCCCAGATCGCGGTGGTGATGGGCCCCTGCACCGCCGGGGGTGCCTACGTGCCGGCCATGAGCGACGAGACGGTCATCGTCCAGGGGACGGGGCACATCTTCATCGGGGGGCCGCCCCTGGTGAAGGCCGCCACCGGCGAGGAGGTCTCGGCCGAGGAGCTGGGGGGCGCCTACGTCCACACCCACGTCTCGGGGGTGGCCGACCACTTCGCCCGCAGCGACGAGGAGGCTCTCTCCATCTGCCGCAGCATTGTGGCCAGCCTGGGGCGGGCGACCAAGGGCTGCCCCTGGCCGGTGGCCCAGCCGGAGCCGCCCCTCTATGACCCGGAAGAGATCTACGGCATCGTGCCTCCGGACTACCGCCAGTCCTACGACGTGCGGGAGGCCATCGCCCGGCTGGTGGACGGCAGCCGCTTCCACGAGTTCAAGGCCTCCTACGGGCCGACCCTGGTCTGTGGCTTCGCCCGCATCATGGGCTACCCGGTGGGCATCGTGGCCAACAACGGCGTCCTCTTCTCCGAGAGCGCCCTGAAGGGTGCCCACTTCGTCCAGCTCTGCGCCAAGCGGAAGGTGCCCCTGGTCTTCCTGCAGAACATCACCGGCTTCATGGTGGGGACCCGCTACGAGCATGAGGGCATCGCCAAGCACGGGGCTAAGATGGTGATGGCGGTGGCCTGTGCCGAGGTGCCCAAGTTCACGGTCATCATCGGCGGCTCCTTCGGGGCCGGCAACTACGCCATGTGCGGCCGCGCCTACTCCCCCCGCCTGCTGTGGATGTGGCCCAACGCCCAGATATCGGTCATGGGCGGGCAGCAGGCGGCCAGCGTGCTGTTGACGGTGCGGCTGGAGAACCTGCGCGCCCGAGGGCAGGACATGACGCCCGAGGAGCAGGAAGAGTTCATGCGCCCCATCCTGGAGAAGTATGCCCGTGAGGGCAGCGCTTACTACAGCACCGCCCGCCTCTGGGACGACGGCATCCTGGACCCCCTGGACACCCGCCAGGCCCTGGCCCTGGGCATCAGCGCCGCCCTCAACGCCCCCATCCCCGACTCCCAGTTCGGGGTCTTCCGCATGTAGCCATGTCAGGGCGAGTGGTGGAGGTGTCGCGCGAGGGCCCCGTGGCCCGCATCGTCCTCTGCCGGCCCCAGGTGCACAACGCCTTCGACGAGCACCTCATCGCCCAGCTGCACGAGGCCTTCCGCCGCCTCGCCACGGACGAGGGGGTGCGGGTGGTGGTCCTGGCGGCGGAGGGGCCCTCCTTCTGCGCCGGCGCCGACCTGGACTGGATGCGGCGCGCAGCCTCCTGGGGTGAGGAGGAGAACCGGCGGGACGCCGCCGCCCTGGCCGCCATGCTGCGGGCCGTGGCCGAGTGCCCGCGGCCGGTGGTGGCCCGGGTCCACGGCAACGCCTTCGGTGGCGGCGTGGGGCTGGTGGCGGCCGCCGACCTGGCCGTGGCGGCAGCCCCCGCCCAGTTCGCCTTCAGCGAGGTGCGGCTGGGACTGGCCCCGGCCACCATCGCCCCCCATGTGGTGGAGAAGATAGGCCCCGGCTGGGCCCTGAGGCTCTTTCTCACCGGCGAGCGCATCGATGCCCATCAGGCCCTACGCATCGGCCTGCTCTACCGGGTGGTCCCGCCGGAGGAGCTGGACACGGCCGTGGACGAGGTGGTGCGCCTGCTCCTTCTGGGCGGCCCCCAGGCCCAGGCGGCCTGCAAGGAGCTGGTGCGGCGGGTGGCCAGGGAGAGGGGCGCCCAGGTGGACGACTACACAGCCCGCCTCATCGCATCGTTGCGCAGCGGCGACGAGGGGCAGGAGGGAGTCCGCAGCTTCCTGGAGAAGCGGCGCCCTCGCTGGGCAGGCGAAGGCTGATGTTCGGCAAGCTGCTCATCGCCAACCGCGGCGAGATAGCGGTCCGCATCATCCGCACCTGCCGCGCCCTGGGCATCGCCACGGTGGCCGTCTATTCCGAGGCCGACCGCCGCGCCCTGCACGTGCTGGAGGCCGACGAGGCGGTGCCCATCGGGCCTGCCCCGGTGGGCGAGAGCTACCTGGACATCGAGGCCATCGTGGCGGCGGCGCGGCGGGCCGGGGCCGAGGCGGTGCACCCCGGCTACGGGCTCCTGTCGGAGAACGCCGACTTCGCCGAGGCCTGCCAGCGGGCGGGCCTGGCCTTCGTGGGGCCGCCGCCGGAGGCCATCCGCCTCATGGGGGACAAGGCCGCTGCGCGCCGCCTGGCCGCCGCCCAGGGGGTGCCCGTCGTCCCCGGCTACGATGGCGATGGCCAGGAGCCCCAGGCCCTGCTGGCCGAGGCCCGCCGCCTGGGGTTCCCGGTGATGGTCAAGGCCGCGGCTGGGGGCGGGGGGCGGGGCATGCGCCTCATCGAGGGGGACGAGGGCTTCCTGGAGGCGGTGGAGAGCGCCCGCCGAGAGGCCCAACGCGCCTTCGGGGATGGCCGCCTACTGCTGGAGAAGGCCATGGTGGGCGTGCGCCATGTGGAGGTACAGGTCCTGGCCGATGCCCACGGGCACTACGTCCACCTGGGCGAGCGCGATTGCTCCCTCCAGCGGCGCCACCAGAAGGTGGTGGAGGAGGCCCCCTCGCCGGCGGTGGACGAGGCCCTGCGCCGTCGCCTGGGCGAGGCGGCCCTGGCCGTGGCCCGCGCCGCCGGCTACGTCAACGCCGGCACCGTCGAGTTCCTGCTGGACAGCCAGGGAAACTTCTACTTCCTGGAGATGAACACCCGCCTGCAGGTGGAGCACGGCGTCACCGAGCTGGTGACGGGCCTGGACCTGGTGGCGCTGCAGCTACTGGTGGCCGCCGGCGAGCGCCTCCCCCTGCGCCAGGAGGACGTGAGGTTGCGGGGCCACGCCTTCCAGTGCCGCATATATGCCGAGGACCCCCTCTCCGGCTACCTGCCCTGCTCCGGCACCGTCGTCGCCTTCCAGCCGCCCCAGGGGGAGGGGATACGCAACGACGTAGGCACCTACGCCGGCGACGAGGTGACCGCCTACTACGACCCCCTCATCGCCAAGCTCCTCGTCTGGGGCGCCGATCGGCGGGAGGCCCTGGCCCGCATGCGCTGGGCGCTGGACCGCTACCGGGTCGAGGGCGTCCGCACCAACCTGCCCCTGCTGCGGGCGGTCATGGCCCACCCGACCATGGCGGCGGGGGAGGTGACCACCGACTTCCTGGAGCGCCGGGTCAGCGTGGAGGAGCTGGTGGCCGCACCCACCCGCGAGGCCCTGCTGGCGGCGCTGGGGGCGGCCGCCTGCGGCGCCCTGGGGCAGGCCGACCCCTGGCTGGCCCTCGGCCCCTGGCGCCCGGGCGGAGCTGTCGCCCTGGACCTGGAGCATGAGGGGCGCCCGTGGCGGGTGGAGGGCC
>DATLZD010000057.1:0-7730 GCA_035574155.1 Dehalococcoidia bacterium
GGCCTGGTGCAGCGAGGCCTCGCGGCGGGTGGTGGCCCACGGCCAGCAGATCCACGGCGGCATCGGCTTCACCAAGGACTACAAGATCCAGCTCTACTTCCGCCGCCAGAAGTGGATGGAGCTGATGTGGGGCGACGCCGACTACCACCGCGAGCTGGTGGCCCAGAAGCTGGCCATCTGACGCGCCGACGCAAGGGCAAGGGGGCAGCGGTCCCAGTAGAGGGCCGCTGCCCCCTTCTCTCTGCTATAATGGCCGTCTGCTGAACCCCAAGGTGGAGGTCGCCACATGCAGGGGTGCCTCTTCTGCGACTTCGCCCAGGGCCGCCGCCCTGTGGACAAGCTCCACGACGACGACCTGGTCTATGCCATCCGCGACATCAACCCCCGGGCGCCGGTGCACATACTGGTGATCCCCAAGGAGCACATCCCCAGCGCCCGCGAGGTGGAGGACGGGCACGGCCCCCTGCTGGCCCGCCTGTTCACCGTGGCCCACGGGCTGGCCCAGAGGGAAGGCATTGCCGAGCGGGGCTACCGGCTGGCCATCAACGTCGGCCCTGAGGGTGGGCAGACCATCTACCACCTGCACATGCACCTCCTGGGCGGACGGCGCCTGGGCAAGGAAGGCTGAGGCGCCCCCGGTGACGAGGCGCCCTTAGAGATCGCGACGGGGACGGGCTACCCTGCGCCCAGGACGGGAGGCAGGGAAGATGGGCCTGTCCGCCGATGCCGCGCTGCCCCTGGCCGTAGATGCCGTCGCAGGCATCTGCGGCCTCCTCAACGCCACCTACTTCCTGGGCTACCTCCTGACCAGAGCTCGGGGGCCCTCCTACCGGGTGGCGGCGGCGGCCCTGGCCCTGGCCTCGGCGGCGGTGGCGGCCGAAAGCGGCGTCCTGCTGGCCTGGCGGGGCGGCGCCGCTGCTGGGCAGGCCCTAGACGGTGCCTGGGGGCTGTCGCGACTGTTGACGGCCCTGGGGACCGTCGCCGTGACCCTGTTGGTCCTGAGGCGCATCGTCGCCTTGAGCGAGTGAGGAGGTGTCGGGAGATGGCCTCGACGCTGGCCGTGGCCCTGGAAAGGGGGCGATGGGACGTGGCCGCCCTCTGCCTGGCGCTGGGGGTGCTGGAGGCGGCCTCGCGCCTGCCCCCTGACTCCCTGCAGGCCCTGCTGGCCCTCCTCCAGGAGGGGGAGACGGGCCGTGGGAGGGGCCACCTTGGCCGCTAGCCGCCCCGCGGGCCGCCGTCGCCGCCTAAGCAGCTTCTACGCCGAGGCCCTCAGCGAGGCCGAGCGGTTGGAGCTGGAGGAGGCCCGGGAGGTAGAGGGGTTGGACGAGGAGATCGCCGTCTTAAGGGTGCGGCTGAAGCGTGCCCTGCAGGAGCACCCCCAGGACCTGGCCCTCATCGCCAAGGGGGTGGACATGCTGGTGAGGGCGGTGGCGGCCCGATACCGCCTGTCGCCCAAGGCCCGCCGCGACCTGGCCGACAACCTGGCCGGGATCATCGAGGGTATCGACAACCTCCTGGGGAGGGGAGAGGGTGGCCAGGGGGAGGCTTGAGAGGGCCATCGGGCGACTGGCGCGGCGCTGGCACCGGCCGCCCCTGCGCCCGCCCCAGGAGGCCATCGAAGTCCGGCTGGCAGCAGTGGAGCGGGACCTGGCCGAGCTAAAGGCGCGGGTCAACGGCCTCATCTTCGTGGTCCTGGGGGCCGTGGTGACGCAGGTGGTGCTGAAGCTCGTGCAATAGGCGGCCTGCCGCTATCATGGCCTGGGGGCACGATCCATGGTGGTGCCGGAAGGGGCCCTGCGCCAGCTCCAGGAGGTGGGGCGCATGCTGTGGGAGGCGGGGCTGGTCTCGTCCCACGGCGGCAACCTGAGCCTGCGCCTGACCGACGGCGCCGTAGTCATCACCAGCCACGGCTCCATGTTGGGCCGCCTGGACACGGGCTCTCTGGTGGTCCTGGGGCGGGAGGGGGGCCGACAGCCGTCGTCGGACACGGACATACACCTGGCGGTCTACGAGGCCACCCCTGCCGGCGCCGTGGTCCACGCCCACCCCAGACACGCCATCGCCCTCTCCCTCTCGGACCAGGGGGACCTGGAGCCGCCCGACCTGGAGGGGCGGCATTACCTGGGCAAACGCGTCCCCGTGGTGGGCGGGCGGGAGCACGTGGCCGAAGCGCTGTGCGACTTCCCCATCGTCGTAGTCCGCGGCCACGGCTCCTACGCCCGCGGCCGCGATCTCTGGGAAGCCCTGCTTTACACCAGCGTGCTGGAGGAGAGCGCCCAGGTCCTGTGGCTGCTGCGCAGCCTGCGCTGAAGGGACATCAGCTCAGGCCCAGCTCCTCCAGGCGCTCCTCGTCCAGCCCCAGGTAGTGGCCTATCTCGTGCATCAGGGTCACCCGCACCTGCTCCACCAGCTCCTGGTGGCTGCGGCAGTAGCGCTGGTGCGGCTCCTGGTAGATGACGATGCGGTCGGGCAGGGCCATGGTGTAGCCGCTGCCCCGCTGGGGCAGGGGAACGCCCAGGTAGAGGCCGAACAGGGGTTCGCCGGGGCCGATCCCGGCCTGACGACGCTCCCAGGGGGAGGGCCGCCAACGCACCTCTACGTCCACGTTGTGCAGCATCTCCCGCAGGCGGGGCGGCAGGCCCTCGATGGCCTCCCGCACCAGGCGTCGGAACTGGGCCCTGGTGAGGCGGGGCAGGGGCATGGCCACTACTGCCTCGGCATGGCCTGGACTAAGGCCGGCATCTGGGCCAGCCTCACCAGCAGGTCGCGGGCCAGGACCGTGGAGCGCACAGACCCCTGGGTGCCGCCCTCGTTGAACACCAGCGTCAGCCAGGTGGGACTGGTGCGAGGGGCATAGGCCACGAAGAAGCCATGGTATGGGCCCACGCCCCCGGCCGCCTCGGGCGTGCCGGACTTGCCGGCCGCGTCCAGGCCAGTGCCGGAGAAGGCCGCGTAGGCCGTGCCGCCGGGGCTCTGGGTCACCAGCCGCAGCCCCTCGCGAATGGCGTCCAGGGTGCCCTGGGAGACGGGCAGCCGACCGATGGCCTCAGTGTGGAACTCCTTGACCACGTTGCCCTGGGCATCGGTTATCTTGCGCACCAACAGGGGCCTGTCCAGCTCGCCGCCGCGGGCGATGGCGGCGTAGGCATTGGCGATCTGGATGGGGGTCACCAGCAGGTAGCCCTGGCCGATGCCCAGCACCACCGAGTCACCCGAGAACCAGGGGTTGGGGTCCCCCACCGCCTTCTCCTTCCAGTCGGGGTCGCGGGGGTCCGGCACCAGCCCCGCCGCCTCCGGCAGGCCGATGCCTGTGGGCCGGCCGAAGCCGAAGCCTCGGGCCATGTCGGGGAGGAGGCCAGGGTCGCGGGCGTCCAGCCGGTAGGCGATCTCGTAGAAGACGGGGTTGCAGGAGGCCATGAGGCCCTCGGCGGGGGTCAAGGGGCCCCGGTCCACCGACTGCCAGTTGCGCAGGGGGAAGTTGGGGAAGCGGGTCCACACCGGCGGGCAGGGCAGGCGCGTGGTGGGCGTGACGACACCGTTCTCGATGCCCGCCGCTGCCGTCACCACCTTGAAGGTGGAGCCCGGCGGGTAGGTCCCCTCCAGGGCCCGGTTCATGGTGGGGCGCTGGGGGCTGTTGAACAGCCTGTCCACCTCCTGCTGGCTCAGCCCCCGCAGAAAGTCGTTGGGGTTGTAGCGCGGGGCTGAGGCCAGGGCCAGCACCGAGTTGTCCCGGGGGTCCATCACCACCACCGCCCCCGGCCCGCTGCCCAGCACCTCCTCGGCCGCCCGCTGCACGTCGATGTCTATGGTCAGGTGCACGTCGTGGCCGGGCACCGGGTCCTTGCGGGCTATGACCTGGGCTATCTCCCCCTCGGGGGTGACGGTGGCCAGGATGCCCCCCTTCTGGCCCGCCAGCTCCTGCTGGTAGAGGGCCTCGATGCCTGCCCCGCCCACCCAGTCGTCCTCTCGGTAGCCATAGGGGTAGAGCTGTTGCAGCTCGTCGGCGTTGATCTTGCGCATGAAGCCCAGGACATGGGCCGCCAGCTCGTTGTTGGGGTAGACCCTCTGCACGTCCTCCTTCACGAAGACCCCTAGGTCGGCCAGGGCGTAGAGGGACTGGAGGCGCTGGGGAGGGGTATCGTGGGGCAGGCGCTGGACCTCCACGAAGTAGAAGTCGGGGACGTTGGCGTCCAGCTTGGGCCGCACCTGCGAGAAGGGCACCCCCAGGGCGCGGGCCAGGGCGGTGGCGGTGCGGTCCTTGTCCGCCACCCGCCCGGGGATGACGCCCACCACCGGCACCGTGGCGTCCATGGCCAGGGGGCGGCCCTGGCGGTCATATATGGTGCCCCGCCGTGGCGTCTCCACGAACAGGTGCACCAGCGTGCGGTCGTCCAGCTCCTTGAAGATGAGGGAGGGGCTCCAGCGCACCCGCCACTCCCGCCGGGTCTGGCCGCCCTCGCCCGTGGGCACCTCCTCCCTCACCAGGGGCAAGGCGTTCTCCTGGACGATGTCCCCGAAGAAGACGGTGTGGATGGTCACCCGGTAAGGGTAGGAGTCCTGGGCCTGGGGGGAAAGGAGCTGAAAGTCGATGCCGACGATGGTGGCCTCCTCGCTGATGGCCTGATAGCGCTGCACGAACCTGTCCTGGGGCACCTGGGCCTGGACCTCGCTGCTGACCAGGGCATACATGCCGGCGTAGTCCTGGGCCTGCCAGCGGCGCAGGAACTCCTGGGCCACCTCCCGCGGCGTGCTGGGATCACTGATGGGCTCGGGGGTGGGGCCCGCGCCCCTGCCCAGGGAGCAGGCCGCCAGGAGGGCCGAGGCCGCCAATAGCAGCAGGGACCGCACCATCTCCGCCCCCATTGTATCGGAAGCCGCGGGGCGGTGCCCTATAATCTTTCTTTGGGCCTTGGGAGGTGGATATGGCGTCTGAGAGACCGATAGAGCGCAAAACGACGGTGCAAGAGGTCATCCAGAGGCTCAAAGGCCCTTCGCCCTGCCTAGTCCGCCCCGATGACGACGTGATGGCCCTGGTGGAAGGGGCGGTCCGCCACCCCGAGGTTGAGACCTTGGCCGTGGTGGACGACGAGGGCCGCCTGCTGGGCATCATACCCCTGCGCCTCCTGCTGGACGAGCTGTTCCTGAGCGTGGTGCCCGAGGAGTTCCTGCTGACCATGCGCGACATTGACGACATCGAGGAGTTCGCCCGCATCTCCCGGGCCAAGCGTGCCCGGGACCTGATGCAGCCGCCCGTCTCGGTGCGGGCCGACGACACCGTCGGCCGCGCCTTCGCCCTCCTGCACGAGGGGGGCCTGCTGGGGATACCGGTGGTGGACGAGGCGGGACGGGTGACGAGCTACCTGGACAGCCTGCAGCTCATCGCCCTGTGGCTGGGAGCGGCCCCGCCGCCCCAGCAGGGACAGGGATGAGGTGATGAATGGACGAGCGAGCGCTGGCGCTGGCCATATTCTGCCTGGCCTACTTGGCCATCGTCACCGAGGTGGTCCCCAAGACGGCGGCCGCCCTCCTGGGCGGCGTGGCCATGGTAGTGCTGGGGGTGGTGGACCAGGAGCACGCCTTCGCGGCCATCGACCTGAACGTCATCTTCCTCCTGGCAGGGATGATGGTTATCGCCCACGAGCTGGGACGCACGGGGGTCTTCCAGTGGCTGGCCGTGCGCACGGCCAAGGCGGCCCGGGGCGACCCGGTCCTGGTGCTGGTGCTGCTATGCGCCATCACCGCCGTGGGCTCGGCCTTCCTGGACAACGTCACCACCGTGGTGCTGATGGTGCCCCTGACCCTCTTCTTGGCCCGCATCCTGTCGGTGGAGCCGGTCCCCTTCCTGATAGCGGAGGTGATGGCCTCCAATATCGGCGGGGTGGCCACCCTGGTGGGCGACCCGCCCAACGTGGTCATCGGCAGCGCTGCCGACATCGACTTCCTGGGGTTCATCGTCCATGCCACCCCCCTGGCCGTCCTGGTGCTGGCCGTGTTCCTAGGGGCCGTATATCTCCTCTTCTGGCCCCGCCTGCGCGCCTCCAATCCCGTCGTGGAATCGGTGCTGGAGATAGACGAGCGGGAGCTAGTGAGGGACCCGCGGCTGCTGCGGGTGGCGGGACCGGTGGCGCTGGGCACCATCGTCGCCTTCCTGTTCCACGGGGCGCTGGGCCTTGAGCCGGCCACCATCGCCCTGGCCGGGGCGGCCCTGCTCATCGTCCTGGGCCGCGTGTCCATCGAGGAGGTCCTGCGGGAGGTGGAATGGAACACCCTCTTCTTCTTCGTGGGCCTGTTCATGATGGTCCAGGGGCTGGCCGAGGTGGGGCTGCTCTCGGACCTGGGCCGGGCCCTCTCCGACGTGAGCGGTGACAGCGTAGGCCTGGCGGCCATGCTGGTGCTGTGGCCGGCGGTGCTTCTCTCCAGCGTCCTGAACCAGATACCCTATACGACGGTGATGGTGCCGGTGGTGGGGGAGATGTCGCGGGCACTGGCGGTGGGGGAGGGCGCTCAGAACCCCCTGTGGTGGGCGCTGGCCTTCGGCGTGGGCTTCGGCGCCAACCTGACGACGGTGGGGGCGGCAGCCAACGTTTATGTGGTCAACGTGGCCGCCCGCGCTGGCCATCGCATCGGCTTCGCCACCTTCCTGCGCTACGGCGCCCTGGTGACCCTCGTGTCGGCCGCCCTCTCCTCCCTCTACCTCTGGCTGCGTTACCTCGCCCTCTGAAGAAGGCGCGATGGTCCAGGCGCCGGCGGCTGGGGAGCTGGGACGGCTGCTGAGGGTGAGGGCCCTGGGCCAACTGGCCCAGAACGCCCTCCTCTACGCCCTCCTCATAGCGGTGGTGGAGCGCACCGACTCCAGCTTCTACACGGGGCTGCTGGTGGCGGTGCTCACCCTGCCCTCCATCGTGTTGGGGGTGCTGGGCGGGACGCTGGCCGACCTCTTGCCCATCCGCGGCGTCCTGGTGGCTGGCTCCTGGCTGCGGGCGGGCATCGTCGCCCTGATGGTGGTCAACCGGGACGACCTGGGCGCCCTTTACTGGCTCTCCTTCCTGTTCATGGTGGTCAACCAGGTGACCGGCCCTGCCGAGTCGGCGGCCCTGCCCCGATTGACGGCGGCCGAGGGGCTGCCGCGGGCCACTTCCCTCTTCGTGCTGGCGGGGATGGTGGGACAGGCGGGCGGGGCCATGCTCTTTGCCCCCCTCCTGCTGAAGGCCCTGGGGCCAGGGTCGATCATGGTGCTGACGGTGGTGCTGCTGGTCCTGACGTCCTACCTGGCGGCGCGGCTGGCCCCCCTGCCCAGGGCCGAGGCTGGTCCCCGCGAGGCGCTGGGGCCGCGGCTGCTGGGGGCAGCGGCCCTGGGCTGGCGCATCGTCGCCAGCCAGCGACCCGCCTTCCTGGCCATGGCCCTCATGAAGGGGGTGGCGGTGCTGGCCCCCTACTATGTGAAGGACACCCTGGGCATCACCTCTGAGAACACGGTCTACATCATGGCCCCGGCGGCCATCGGCGCCGGACTGGCCCTGCTCCTCACTCCCTTCCTGGCCCGCTTCGTGCGGCTGGAGCGGCTGATGGCCGCTGCCCTCTTGCTGCTGCTGGCATCGCTGCTGGGGCTGGGGCTGGTGGTCCAGCTGAAGGGGCTCATCCTCTCCCATGTGGACTTCGGCATCAGCTTCATCGAGGAGCGGCTAGGGGTGTCGTCGGTCATCACCCTGACGCTGCTGCTGGCGGTGCCG
>DATLZD010000058.1:0-43082 GCA_035574155.1 Dehalococcoidia bacterium
GGACAGGGACGGCCAGGCATGAACGACCGCCACGCCCTCCAGGGCCTGGGCGACTCGGAACGCCTGCCCCGCGACGCTCCGGGCATCGGCCGTCGGCGACCAGCAGACGTAGGCGCTGCCGATGGTGGGGAAGGCCACCGCCAGCCGCGGCCCCAGGCCCTCCAGCCGCCGCAGGGCCTCGGGCAGTCTCGAGGGGACGAGGGACAGGCGTATCGCCAGAGCATCGCCCCCGGCGGGCGAGGCCATCGCCTCCTGCCAGCGGGACGCCGCATCGTCGATAGGGGTGCCGCCGGCAGCGGCCGCCAGCTCGCGCGCCTCGGCCTCGCTGCGGGCGACGGCCGCTGGGCTACCCCCCAGCTCCAAGAAGAGCACATAGGGGCCCCTCTCCCATTGCAGCCACATGGCGGTGACCGAGAGGCCTCTCCGCCAGACTTCCCGCGATACCTGGTAGGCCGCCTCGGGCCGGGCGAAGGCGAACCGCAGGGAGCCCGTGGTCCGCGGCAACGGCAGCAGCTTGAAGGTCGCCTCCACCACCACCCCCAGGGTCCCCATGGAGCCGATGTAGAGCTTGCACAGATCGTAGCCGGCCACGTTCTTCACCACCCTGCCCCCAGCGCGGGTGAGGCGACCATCGGCCAGGACCACCCTCATGCCGATGGTGAAGTCGCGGGGATGACCACAGGAGTAGCGCCTGGGGCCGGCGACGGCGGCAGCCAAGGTGCCGCCCACGGTGGCCTCTTGGGGCAAGGGGGGGTCGAGGCCCACTGACTGGCCGCTGCCAGCCAGGTGGGACAGGAGGGCAGCCACCGTCATGCCCGCCTGGACGGTGCAGGTCAGGTCGGCTGGCTCATGCTCCAAGACCCGGTCCAGGCGTCGCATGTCCAGGGCGATGTCATAGCGACGGGGCGGGGGACCAAGGCCCATCATGGTGCCCCCACCCCAGGGCACCACCGCCAGCCCCTCGCGGTGGGCCAGGCCCAGGACCCCCTGCACCTGTTCCACCGTGCACGGGCGGGCAACGGCCCTGGGCACCAGGCCACCGAGTGAATAGGCAGCGACAGCCTGCCCCGTGACCAGTCCCTCACGGCCCAGGATGTCCAGGAGGGCATCCTCGACGGCATCGGCCCGCCCCATGCCCGCCCCCTACACGTAGGCGTCGGGCCCCACCTTGGCAATGGCAGAACGCATGCGGGACGACACCTCGCCGCAGCCCTTATGAGTGGGGAACACCTTGCCTGGGTTGAAGGTCTCGCCAGCGCCGAAGGCCTCCTTGAGGGCAGCCATTACCGCCAGGTCATCTGCGGAGAAGATCCAGCGCATGTAGTCGCGCTTCTCGTAACCCACGCCATGCTCGCCGGTGATGGAGCCGCCCGCCTCGACGCAGACCCGGAGCACCTCTTCGCCGCAGTCCAGGACGCGGCGGGCCGCCCCCGGCTCCCGCTCATCGAACAGGATATTGGGATGCAGGTTGCCGTCCCCGGCATGAAAGACGTTGGCCACCCGCAGGCCGAAGCGGTCGCAGATCTCGTAAACGCGGCGCATCACCTGGGGAAGCCTGGTCCGGGGCACCACGCCGTCCAGGATGTAATAAGAGGGGGCCAGGCGGCCCAGGGCACCCAAGGCCGCCTTCCGCCCCGCCCACAGGCGCTCCCGCTCCTCTGGGGTGAAGCCCATGCGGACCTCACGGGCCGACAGCTCCTGGCAGATGTCCCGCACCGCCTCGGCCTGCTCCTGGGCCTCCTCTCGCAGACCCTCTACCTCGATGAGCAGCACCGCGCCCGCGTCCGGCGGATAGCCGGCGTGCACGTATGGCTCCACCGCCAGCATGGTGTTGCGGTCCAGCATTTCCAGGGCGGCAGGGACGATGCCCTGACCGATGATGGCCGAGACGGCCTCGCAGGCGGCGTCCACGTCGTCGAAGATGGCCAGCAGGGTCACGGTGGCCTCGGGCCGCGGCAGCAACCGCAGGACGACCTTGGTGACGATGCCCAGGGTGCCCTCTGAGCCCACCACCACCCCCACCAGGTCGTAGCCCGGGGCATCGGGCGTCCTGCCGCCCAGCCAGACCAACTCCCCGTCCGCCGTCACCAGCTCCAGGCCCAGGACGTGGTTGGTGGTGGTGCCGTAGCGCAGGCAGTGGGGACCGCCGGCGTTCTCGGCCACGTTGCCGCCGATGGTGCATGCCTTCTGGCTGGACGGGTCAGGAGCATAGTAGAGGCCGTAGGGGGCAGCGGCCTGGGAGACGTCCAGGTTCACCACTCCCGGCTCCACCACAGCGATGGCGTTTTCGGGGTCTAGTTCCAGGATGCGGCACAGGCGGGAGGTGGCGAGGACGATGCCCCCCTCGCAGGGCACGGCACCGCCTGACAGGCCGGTGCCCGCGCCACGGGGCGTCACCGGCACGCCGTAGCGACGGGCCAGGCGGACGACCGCCGCCACCTCTTCGGCCGAGCCGGGCAGGACTACAGCCTCGGGCAGGGCCCTCTCGATGGTGGCGTCGTATTCATAGACGACCAGTTCCTCGGGCCGGTGGAGGACGTAGCGCCGCCCGACGATGCGTCTCAGCTCTCGCACTAGCTGCGAGTCCACAACACAAGTCTATCATCGTCCGGCCGGGGCGGATATGATGGGGCCAACCCCCGGCGGCGCAAGGAGAAGGCGCCATCCGCCATACACCTTCCCCGGACAGCGGCGGGCTGGCAGGGCAGGAGACCGGTCTCCTCCGCCCGAGAGGTGCGGCCCCACTTCGCCGGAGGGTGCTCAGGCGTCCCCCGCCGACCAGCCACGGGCCCGCTCCACGGCCCGTCGCCAGCCAGCGTACAGCCGCTCCCGCCCTTCAGGGGCGAGCCTGGGATGAAAGCGTGCCCCTTCCCTCCAGAGGGACCTCAGGCTGTCCAGCCCCTTCCACAGGCCGGCTGCCAGTCCTGCCATGAAGGCCACCCCCAGCGCGGTGGTCTCGGACACCGTAGGCCTCGCCACCGGCAGGCCCAGCACGTCGGCCTGGATCTGGAGGAGGAGGTCGTTCTCGGCGGCGCCGCCGTCGGCCCGCAGCTCGGACAGCGTCAGGCCCGCCCCCCTCTGCATGGCCTCCACCACGTCCCGCGTCTGGCAGGCCATCGCCTCCAGGGTAGCGCGGGCGATGTGGGCCTTAGTGGTGCCCCTCGTCAGGCCAATAATGAGGCCCCGCGCATGAGGGTCCCAGTAGGGAGAGCCGAGGCCGACCAGGGCCGGCACCACGTAGACGCCTCCGCTGTCGTCCACCTGCCGCGCCAGCACCTCCACATCGCCGGAGGAGGCGATGACGCCCAGGCCATCCCTGAGCCACTGGACCATGGCGCCGGAGACGAGGTTGGACCCCTCCAGGGCATAGGCCACCTCTTCGCCCACCTGCCAGGCGATGGTGCAGAGGAGGCCCTCCGCCAGCACCGCTTCCGTGCCCGTGTTCATCAGCAGGAAGGAGCCGGTCCCGTACGTGTTCTTGGCCTCGCCCGGACGGAAGCAGGCCTGGCCGAAGAGGGCCGCCTGCTGGTCACCAAGGACCGCCATCACCGGCACAGGGGCGCCCAACAGCTCCCTCCGCGTCTCGCCGAAGTAGCCGCAGGAGGGCAGGACCTGCGGCAGGACCGAATCGGGGACGCCCAGGACCTCCAGCAGGCCCTCGTCCCAGCACCGCCGGTGGAGGTCGAACAGGAGGGTACGGGAGGCGTTGGACGGGTCGGTGGCATGGCGGCCCGTCAGTCGGTAGAGCAGCCAGGCATCGATGGTGCCGAAGCGCAACTGGCCACGGGCCGCCATTCGCTGCAGCTCGGGACGCTGGCCCAGCAGCCAGGCCACCTTGGTGCCTGAGAAATAGGGGTCCAGGACCAGCCCCGTGCGCTGGCGGAAGAGGGGTTCCAGCCCCTCCTGTCGCAGCCTCTGGCAGAGGGGGGCAGTGCGTCGGTCCTGCCAGACGATGGCGTTGGCGATGGGCCTCCCATCGCCGTCCCACAGCACCGTCGTCTCGCGCTGGTTGGCGATGCCGATGGCAGCCAGCTCCCGGGCGTGGATGCCGGCGCGGCGCAGGGCCTCCCTGGCGACCTCCAGCTGCGTCTGCCAGATCTCCTCCGGGTCGTGCTCCACCCAGCCCGGCTGGGGGAAGTGCTGACGGAAGGGGAGCTGGGCGGAGGCCAACGGCCTCCCCTCCGCGTCGAACAGGATGGCGCGGGAGCTGGACGTGCCCTGGTCCAGGGCCAGCACGAACTCGCCCACGTCGCCGACAGCATAGCGGGCGTGGAAGGGCACCCTCAAGGGGTTGGTAACATGGACTGGCGATGGGCCTCAGGTTCCTGGAGGAGATGTTGCGTCGGGAGCTGGAGCGCATCGGACGCGCCGACCTTATGGAGGGCGCCGTGGGCGGCATCGGCTTCACCGACGACGGCTCCACCATATACGTGCACCTGTTCCCCGGACCGAGGGCGGCGCGGCGGCCGGGCCGTGCCTACGTCCTGGCCTGGCACGATTATGCCGAAGACCCCTCGCAGCGACTGGACTGTTTCCGCTGGCTGGTGCGGGAGGCAAAGCTGAACATCCGCGACCACGTCCACGACATAGTCCGCTGGCTGGAAGCGAGATGAGGGGCGGAGCGGTGCGCCATCGCCCGTCGAAAGGTCTATAATCGGTGTGGAATGCCCAAGCTCATCGGCCGTTCCCTTACCCTGGCCCAGGTCATAGACCGCTACGCCCGACCGGGCGAGCTTTACGAGCGACTGGAGGGCAACAAGGTCCGTTGCTACGCCTGTGGCCACCGTTGTCTCATCCTGGAGGGGCAGCGGGGCATCTGCCAGGTCCGCTTCAACCGGGGCGGCACCCTCATGGTGCCCCACAACTACGTGGCCGCCCTGCAGTGCGACCCCATCGAGAAGAAGCCCTTCTTCCACGCCCTGCCCGGCGCCCTGGCCCTCACCTTCGGCATGCTGGGGTGCGACTATCACTGCCCCTACTGCCAGAACTGGGTGACTTCCCAGGCGCTGCGGGACCCCATCGCCGGGATCGAGCCTATGGAGGTCTCGGCGCCGGAGCTGGTCGAGATGGGGGAACGCATGGGCGCCCGGGCCTATGTCAGTTCCTACAACGAGCCCCTCATCACCTCCGAATGGGCGGTGGAGGTCTTCCGTCTGGCCAAGGCCAAGGGCCACCTCACGGCCTACGTGTCCAACGGTAACGCCACCCGCGAGGTCCTGGACTACCTGCGGCCGTGGGTGGACTGCTACAAAATCGACCTTAAGTCCATGAACCCCAGGAACTACCGAGTGCTGGGAGGCAAGCTGGAGAACGTCCTGGAGACCGTCCGCATGACGTGGGAGATGGGCTTCTGGGTGGAGGTGGTGACGCTGGTGGTCCCGGGCTTCAACGACTCGGACGACGAGTTACGGGAGGCAGCCCGCTTCATCGCCTCCGTCTCGCCCGACATCCCGTGGCACGTCACCGCCTTCCACAAGGACTACAAGATGACCGACCCCGACAACACCGACGCCCGGACCCTCCTGCGGGCTGCCGCCATCGGTCGGGAGGAGGGGCTGCGCTACGTCTACGCAGGCAACCTGCCGGGCATGGTGGGCGACTTCGAGAACACCCGCTGTCCACGCTGCTGGCAACTGCTGGTCAGGCGGCACGGTTACCGCATCCTGTCCTACGAGGTGACCCCCCAGGGCACCTGCCCCGGCTGCGGCGAGCGCATACCGGGCATCTGGTGGCAGGGGGAGCGGCCACGCCAACTGACGGACGCCCCCATCCCCTTGACATACCGCATCTGAGACACCCTCGCGCTATTGACATATCACCCTCCGGGCTTAAAATCGGGTTGAACGCTGCCGAGAGGAGGTTGAGAAGGGCTACTAGACGATAACGGGGGGCGGGCCGCAGGTCGGCAGGCGAGAAGAGCGGGACAGCACTTATCTTTTATTGTCGTATCGTCCCTCCTGGCGCGGTGCCTGCCCCTGGGGCCTGTAGCGCCCCCCTCGGCGAACGACCGCCGCAGGCCCAGGGGAGGTGCTTAGCGTTTGTCAGCCATCGCCCATAGCGTTGCCTCGGGCCTCGATGAGGCATTCGCCTACTGCCGGCGGGTGGCCCTGGGGCACTACGAGAACTTCACCGTCGCCTCCTGGCTCTTGCCCCGGCACCTGCGCCCCCATATGTATGTGATCTACGCCTATTGCCGGGGCGTGGACGACCTGGGCGACGAGGCCGCAGGTGACCGCCTCGCCCTGCTGGACGAGTGGGAGGCGGAGCTGCGCCGGGCCTACCGGGGGCAGGCCCGCCACCCGGTGTTCGTGGCCCTGGCCCACACCGTCCGCCAGTTCGAGATCCCACCCGAACCCTTCCTGAAGCTCATCGAGGCCAACCGGATGGACCAGCGCCAGCACCGCTACCCTACCTACGCCGATCTGCTCCACTACTGCGAGCACTCGGCCAACCCGGTGGGGCACCTGGTCCTCTACCTCTTCGGCTACCGCGACCGGGAGCGACAGCGGCTGTCGGACTCCACCTGCACGGGCCTGCAGCTGGCCAACTTCTGGCAGGACGTGTCCCGCGACCTGGACATGGGGCGCATTTACATACCCCTGGAGGACATGGCGGCCTTCGACTACTCGGAGCAGGACCTGCTGGACCGCGTCTACGACGACCGCTTCCGCCGCCTGATGGCCTTCGAGGTGCAGCGGGCGCGGCGGCTGTTCGCCGAAGGGCTGAAGCTGGCAGACATGGTGGCCGGCCGGCTGAGGCTCGATGTGAAGCTCTTCAACCTGGGTGGGCTGGCGGTGCTGGACGCCATCGAGGACATCGATTACGAGGTCCTGCGCCGCCGTCCCACGCTGTCGCGGGCCCGCAAGGCGCTTCTGGCCCTGAGGGGACTGCTGCCCATACCCGTGCGGGTGCGGGGGCTGTCATGACCCAGGCGTTGGAGCTGGCCTACGCTCACTGCGCCCAGGTAGCCAAGCGCGAGGCCAAGAACTTCTACTACGGGTTCCTCCTGTTGCCACCCCGCCAGAGGCGGGCCATCTATGCGGCCTACGCCTTCGCCCGCCTGTGCGACGACATCGTGGACGAGGACGGCCCGGAGGACCGCGAGAAGGCAGCCCGCCTGGCCTCGTTGCGCGCCGACCTGCAACGCTGCCTGGACGGTCAGCCTCAGGGCCCCGTCTTCGCTGCCCTGCACGATGCAGTCCGCACCTTCGCCATACCCCACGACTACCTGTTCCACCTGGTGGACGGGGTGGAGATGGACCTGCTGCGCCGCCGCTACCGCACCTTCGCCGAGCTGGAGCGCTACTGCTACCTGGTGGCCTCGGTGGTGGGGCTCATCTGCATCCAGGTCTTCGGCTACCAGGGCGGAGAGGAGGCGCGGCGGCGGGCTGCCGACCTGGGCATCGCCCTGCAGCTCACCAACATCCTCCGCGACGTGCAGGAAGACCTGGCCCGCGACCGTATCTACATCCCCCAGGACGAGATGGAGGCCTTCGGCTACTCGGAGGACGCCCTCCGCCGCGGCGAGGTGGGCCCTGCCTTCTACCGACTGATGTCCTTTCAGGTGGAGCGGGCACGCGAGTATTACCGCAGCGGGCTGCGGCTGCTGCCGCTGCTGCCCCGTAGGCCGCGGGCCTGCGTCGGCGCCATGGCCGGCATCTACCTGCGCATCCTGGAGCGCATCGCCCGGGCGCCGGAGGTGGTGCTGCGGGAGAGGGTGTCCCTGGGCACCGGTGCCAAGCTGGCCCTGGCCGGGCGTGAACTGGTGAGGAGCGTGGTGCCGCTGTGAAGGGACGGGTCATCGTCATCGGCGGCGGACTGGCGGGGCTGGCGGCGGCCTGTGACCTGGCCGATGCCGGCCTGGCGGTGACGGTGCTAGAGCGACGGCCCTTCCTGGGCGGCCGCGCCTACTCCTTCCTGGACGGGCGCAGCGGGCACGAGGCCGACAACGGCCAGCACGTCTTCCTGCGCTGCTGCCGGGAATACATCGCCTTCCTGGACAGGCTGGGGGTGCTGGAGCACACTCGCCTTCAGCCCCGCCTGCACCTGCGGGTCATTGATAAACTGACGGGCACCAGCGTGCTGCGGGCCAGCAAGGCACCGCCGCCCCTGCACCTGCTGGGGTCCTTCCTGCGCTACCGACCCCTTTCCTTGGGCGAAAAGCTGTCGGCCGCCTACGCCCTCTTCCGCCTCAACGCCCTGGACCGTTCACGTCACCCCGAGCTGGACGACGTTCCCTTCGCCGAGTGGCTGCGCGCCCACGGCCAGTCGAGGCACATCATGCGCGTCTTTTGGGACCTGATCGTCCGACCCACTCTCAACGAGGAGCTGGAGGCCGTCAGCACCGACCTGGCGGCCATGGTCTTCCAGGTGGGCTTCCTGCGCGATGCCGAGGCCGCAGCCATCGGCTACTCGCGGGTGGGCCTCTCCACCTTGCTGGAGGGGGCGGTGCGGTCCTACCTAGCCAGGCGCGGCAGCGAGGTCCGCACCGGCGCCGCGGTGCGGGGCCTGGCAGTGACCGATGGCAGGGCGACGGGCGTAGTCCTGGAGGGGGGCGAGGTGCTGACGGGCGACGCCGTGGTGGCGGCCGTCCCGCCCGATGCCCTCCTAGCGTTGCTCCCCTCAGCCCTGGCCGGGGACCCCTTCTTCCGTCGGCTCGCTGAGTTCCATTTCTCGCCCATCGTCAACGTGCACCTGTGGTATGAGCGGCCCGTCATGCGTCATGAGTTCGCCGCCTTCCTCAACTCGGGCCTGCAATGGGTCTTCAACAAGACGCTGATGTGGGGACAGGCGGGAGCGCTGCAGCACCTGGACATCTCCCTGAGCGCCGCCCACCTGTGGGCCGAGTGGCCCGGGCGCGACCTCATCGAGGTCATGAGCAAGGAGGTGGCGGCCTTCTTCCCCGCCGCCCGCACCCAGACGCCGGCCTACGCCCTCGTGGTCAAGCAGCCCCAGGCAACATTCTCGCCGCGGCCAGGCGTTAGGCGGCTGCGCCCGGGGCCGGTGACGTCCCTGCAGGGCCTTTTCCTGGCCGGCGATTGGACCGACACGGGCTGGCCCGCCACCATGGAGTCGGCCGTGCGCAGCGGCCGCGCCGCCGCCGAGGCCGTCCTGAGCACCATCGGAGGGGGTGAGAGCGCCCAGGAGAGGACACTGCGACCGTCCAGAGAGGGCGTCCAGCACTCATCGGTGTTATCGTCAGATAGAGAAAGGGCTGATAAGAGATGAGGATCGTCAGGGCAAAGGTGATGGGCTTCTGCTTTGGCGTGCGCCGGGCTATCGAGATGGTCCAGGCCGGCGCCCAGGAGGGGCCCATCGATAGCCTGGGGTCGGTGGTCCACAACCCGGTGGTGGTGGACAAGCTGAAGGCCAGCGGCGTTCGGGTCGTCTCCTCCCTGGAGGAGGTATCGGCGCCCACCATCGCCGTCACTGCCCACGGCCGTGGGCCGGAGATAGTGGAGCAGGCGCAGCAGCTGGGCGTGAGGCTCATCGATGCCACCTGCCCCATCGTCCGCAAGGCCCAGAAGGCGGCGGCCAAGCTGGTGGACGAGGGCTTCCGGGTCATCATCTACGGCGAGGCCGACCACCCCGAGGTGAAGGGGGTGCTGGCCTGGACCAAGGGACAGGGGCTGGCCGTCCTCGACCCAGAGGCGGAGGTGGACATACCGCGGCGAAAGGTGGCCCTCCTGTCCCAGACCACCAAGAGCGAGGAGTCCTTCGTCCAGTTCGTGTCCCGCTTCGTGGCCCACAACATCGGCCGCATCAACGAGTTGCGGGTCATCAACACCACTTGCCCCGAGACGGACGAGCGCTACCACGCCGCCCGCGAGCTGGCGGAGGAGTGCGACCTGATCATCGTGGTGGGGGGTCGCAACAGCGCCAATACCCGCAAGCTGGCCCAGACCTGCCGCGACGCGGGCGTGGAGACCTACCACATAGAGACGGCGGCCGAGCTGGACCCGTCCTGGCTGGAAGGCAAAGAGGTGGTGGGCGTCACGGCCGGCGCCTCTACTCCCGATGAGTCCATCGACGAGGTAGTGGAGCGGCTGGCCCTGCTGGCCGGAGAGAGGGCAGCCGCCACCAACCCCTAGGGAGGATGAGCCATGAGGTGTCAGACCCACACCCTACGCATCCGCACCGAGCGAGGCCCCCAGTTCATCGACATCACCGACAGGGTGGCCCAACTGGTGCAGGAGGCGTCCGTGCGGAACGGGTTCGTGGTGGTCTTCTCCCGCCACACGACGGCGGCAGTCCGCATCAACGAGAACTGTCCCCATCTGTTGCAGGACATCGAGGACATGCTGCGCCGCATAGCCCCGCCCGACGGAGAGTACCGCCACAACGTCTACGCCCACGCCTTTTCCAACAACGGGGAGCGCCCCAACGGCCACTCCCACTGCCAGCACTTGCTGCTGGGGGCCAGCGAGGCCGTCCCCATCGTGGACGGCCAACTGCTGCTGGGGCAGTACCAACGCATCTTCTTCGTCGAGCTGGACCACGGGCGCGACCGCGAGGTGGTGGTCCAGCTCATGGGGGAGTGAGGGCGTGACGACGCCGACGGCCTTCCAGCGCTACCGCCCGGAGCTGGAAGCAGCCCTGCGCTCATTCCTGTCGCGCCAGGACCCGCCCCTCCTCTACCGCATGGTCCGCTACCACCTGGGCTGGGAGGACGCCGATGGGCGCCCCCAGGCCGGCAGCGGCGGGAAGGCCCTGCGTCCCGTCCTCTGCCTGCTGTCCTGTGAGGCGGTGGGAGGGGCATGGCCCTCGGCCCTGCCAGCAGCGGTGGCCCTGGAGCTGGTCCACAACTTCTCTCTGGTCCACGACGACATCCAGGACCGGGACAGGGAGCGACGCCATAGGCCCACCGTATGGGCGGTCTGGGGAGAGGCGCAGGCCATCAACGCCGGCGATGCCCTCCTGGCTGCGGCCCAGCTGGCCCTGGCCCACCTGCCGGAGGCCGGCGTGCCCCACGAGCGGGCCGTGGCCGCTGCCCAGGCCCTGGCTGCCGCCACCCTGGAGATGGTGGAGGGCCAAGTGCTGGACCTCCAGTTCGAGGGACGGGAGCGGGTATCCCTGGACGAATACCTGGACATGGTCTCCCGCAAGACAGGGGCCCTGTTCGATGCCGCCCTGCGCCTGGGGGCCATGGTAGGCTGCGACCGCAGCGACGTTTGGGAGGCCATGGGGCGCGTCGGTCGCCTGCTGGGGCTGGCTTTCCAGGTCCGGGACGACATGCTGGGCGTCTGGGGACAGGAGGAGCGAACGGGCAAGCCCGCCGCCGATGTCCGTCGCCGTAAGAAGGGGCTGCCGGTGGTGTATGCCCTGTCCCAGGGCGGCCCGGCCGCCGAGGCGGTAAACAGGGCTTATGCCAGCGCCTCCATCTCAGACCAGGAGGTCGGGGAGGTGGTGAGGGCGCTAGAAGAGGCAGGCGCCCGCGACTACTGCCTGGCCCTCGCCCGTGAGAAGAAGGCCGAGGCGCTGGCCACCCTCTCCCGCCTGGACCTGTCGCCAGAGCCGAAGCGGGAGCTGGAGGAGCTGGCCGAGTTCCTGCTGGAGCGCGAGTTCTAGGGCCCCGAGAGGGCAACTTCGGGAGGGAAGGACGATGCCAGGACAACCGTTGGGTCTGACCATCAAGCTGGCCCTGTATCTGGCCAAGCAGAAGCTGAAGGGCCGCAAGTACTTCCCGCTGACCATGATCCTGGAGCCCCTGGAAGCCTGTAACCTGACATGCACCGGCTGCGGCCGGATACGCGAATACGAGCCGGTGCTGGACAAGTTCATGACGGTGGAGGAAGCGCTGCGGGCGGTGGAGGAGTGTGACCCACCGGTGGTCTCCATCGCCGGTGGGGAGCCCCTCATGCACCCCCAGATCGGCGAGATAGTCAACGCCCTCGTCAAGCAGAAGCGCTACGTATACCTGTGCACCAACACCCTTCTCTACAAGCGGGCCTTCAAGGTGATCCCGCCCTCCAAGTACTTTGCCTTCGTGGTGCACCTGGACGGCTTGCGCCAGACCCACGACATCGCCGTGGAGCGCAAGGGCGTCTACGATGTGGCCATACGCATGATCTACGAGGCCCGCAAGCGGGGGTACCGCGTCTGCACCAACACCACCCTCTACAACGGCACCGACCCGGAAGAGTACCGTCACCTGTTCGAGATGCTGACCGATATGGGCGTGGAGGGGATGATGGTCTCCCCCGGCTTCGCCTACAAGGAGGTGGCCCATCACCCCATCTTCATGCAGCGGCAGGAGGCCCAGGGGTTCTTCCGTCGCATCTTCGAGGGCTGCCGCCGCGGCCTGCGCTTCTACAACAACCCCCTTTACCGTGACTTCCTGCAGGGGAAGCGTCACTACGAGTGCAGCCAGTGGACCACCCCGACCTACACCGTCATGGGCTGGCGCAAACCCTGCTACCTCATTGCCGACGGCCACGCCGCCACCTACCAGGAGCTGATGACCACCGTCCAGTGGGACCAGTACGGATGGGGCAAGGACCCCCGCTGCGACACCTGCATGATGCATTGCGGCTTCGAAGGCTCGGCCATCCTCCAGGCGATGGAGCGTCCCAGGGACCTGTTGGAGCTGGCCTGGCGCTCCCTACGCGGCGATTAGGCGCCATGCTGGCGCTGTTCGTTGCCATGCGCCTGGAGGGGCGGGCCATCGAACGACACCTGCGCGGCGTGGAACGGACGGACCTGGAGGGGGTGCGCATCCTTTCGGGCCAGGCCCTGGGTAGCGATGTGGCCCTCTGCTTCACCGGCCTCGGCGGCGAGGCCGCTCGCCATGCGGTCCAGATGGCCCTGCGCCACCTCTCGCCACGGGCCATCGTCTGCCTCGGGCTGGCCGGCGGCGCTACCGACGGCGTCCGCGTAGCCGACATGGTGCTGGCCCGACGGACGGCCCTCTACGGCGGCCGTGCCTGGGTGGAGAGCGACCCAGGCCTCCTGGAGATGGGACGGAGGGCCGTGAGCGAGGCCGGCCTGCGCCGCCACGAGGGGGTGGTGGTGACGGTGCCCCGCTTTCTGGCCCTCGAAGAGGAGAAGCGCACCGTGGGGGCCGAGATGGGCGCCCTGGCCGTGGAGATGGAGAGCTACCACGTGGGAGCTGCCGCCGCCGAGGCCGGTGTCCCCTTCCTCTCGGTCCGGGTGATCAGCGACGCTGTAGGCCAGTCCCTGCCGCTGCCAGCCCAACTGCTGGACCCGCGGCAGCGAACCACTCCCTGGCAGACCGTCCAGGCCCTGCTCCGCCGCCCGCTGCTGGCCCCCCTGGGACTTCTCTGGTCGGCCAACCTGTGGCGGGCGGTCCGCGCCCTGGGGCGCTTCGCCGGCCCCTTCCTCCAACAATGGGCCAGGGGAGGACAGCCATGAGCGTCAGGCCCCTCTACCACGACCGCCAGCGGCTGGCCGAGGCGGTGCGGGACGCCGTGCGCCGCTCACAGGACTACTTCCTGCGCACTCAGCACCCCGACGGCTATTGGTGGGGAGAGCTGGAGAGCAACGTCACCATGGCAGCCGAATACCTGCTCCTGACGCATATCCTGGGGGTGGCCGACCCCGGCCGCTGGCAGAAGGTGGCCAACTACCTGCGGCGCGAGGCCCGGCCCGATGGCACGTGGGCCATCTACTATGGCGGTCCGCCGGACCTGAACGCCACCGTCGAGTCCTACTTCGCCCTTAAGCTGGCAGGCGTGCCAGCCGACGACCCACTGCTGCAGAAGGCCAGGGCCTTCGTCCTTTCCCGGGGCGGCGTGCCCAAGGTCCGGGTCTTCACCAAGATATGGCTGGCCATGCTTGGCCAGTGGGACTGGCGAGGGGTGCCCGTCCTGCCGCCCGAGTTCATGTTCTTGCCCACCTGGTTCCCCATCAACCTTTATGAGTTCGCCTCCTGGGCACGGGCCACCATTGTCCCCATCCTCATCATCCTCGACCGGAGGCCCGTGTGGCCGGTGCCGGACCACGCCCGCATTGATGAGCTGTTCCCCGTCCCACCCCCACAGGTGGACTACCGCCTGCCGCCGCCCAAGCGGCTCCTCTCCTGGAAGGGCCTCTTCTGGGGGCTGGACCATGCGCTGCGGGCCTACGGCCGGGTGGCCTTCCGCCCCCTGCGGGAGGCGGCCATCCGCGAGGCGGTCAGGTGGATCATCGCCCGGCAGGAGGCCGACGGCGCCTGGGGCGGCATCCAGCCCCCGTGGGTCTATTCCCTCATCGCCCTCAAGCTGCTGGGGTACTCCCTGGACCACCCGGTGATGAAGAAGGGGTTGGAGGCCTTCGAGGGGGCCTTCCGGGTGGAGGACGACACCGTCTACTACCCCCAGGCGTGCATCTCGCCGGTGTGGGACACGGCCCTGGCCATGGTCGGTCTGCTGGACTCGGGCCTACCGCCGGACCACGAGGCGCTGGTGCGGGCAGGCCGCTGGCTGCTTAAGGAGCAGGTGTTCAGCGGCGGTGACTGGCAGGTCAAGGCCAAGGGAGTGGAGCCGGGCGGCTGGGCCTTCGAGTTCGACAACGACGTTTACCCGGACGTGGACGATACCGCTGAGGTGATGATGGCCCTACACCGAACCCGCCTGCCCGAGGAGCAACGCAAGCGGTTGTCGCTGCGCCGCGGCCTGGAGTGGGTGCTGGGCATGCAGTGTCGTGACGGCGGATGGGGGGCCTTCGACAAGGACAACACTCAGCGCCTCATCACCCACATCCCCTTCTGCGACTTCGGCGAGGTCCTGGACTACCCCACCGAGGACGTGACCGCCCACGTGCTGGAGATGCTGGGCCTGCTGGGCTACGACCTCAACTTCCCACCGGCCCGCCGCGCCCTGGCCTTCCTGCGCCGCAAGCAGGACCCGGAGGGCCCCTGGTGGGGGCGCTGGGGCGTCAACTACATCTACGGGACCGGCGCCGTCCTGCCCGCCCTGCGGGCCATCGGCGAGGACATGGGCCGCCCCTACGTGCGACGGGCGGTGCGCTGGCTCCTCTCGCGTCAGAACGAGGACGGCGGCTGGGGCGAGAGCTGCCGCAGCTACGAGGACGCCACCTGGAAGGGGAGGGGCGAAAGCACCGCCTCCCAAACGGGCTGGGCCCTCATGGCCTTGCTGGCAGCGCTGCCCGAGGCCGATGACGGGGCAGTATGGGAGGCGGTGGCCAGGGGGGCAAGCTACCTGGTGGAGACGCAGGAGGAGGACGGCACCTGGCGGGAGCCCCAGTTCACCGGCACCGGCTTCCCCGGCGATTTCTACATCAACTACCACCTATACCGCAACTATTGGCCCCTGATGGCCCTGGGCCGCCTCCAGCGCCTCCTTTCGACCCCCTGAGGGCGGACGCCTCTGTCGGGCGGGGCGTTGCCCCCGGCTGCTGGGCACCCCAATGGCTAGCACCTTCCCTGTGCCAGGGGCAGGGCAACAGCCACAGGTGCTGCGCCCGCCCTAGCTGGCAGCCAGGGACTGGAGCCGCTGGCGGATGAGGGCCTTTATCTCCCGGGCCTTCTTGAGGTCGGGGTATATGCCGCCCTCCGCCTTGCGGTCGAACACCTTCTCCCCGCCCACGTAGACCTCGAAGCGGCCATCGTGCACCGGGGTGATGATGATGGGGGCGTCGGCCCCGAACTCGTGCCAGATCTCGACCGCCATCCAGGCGGCCATGGGCAGGTGCCCTCAAGGAACGCAGTACTTGATCTCCACGGGCAACTTGCCCAGGAAACGGTCGTCGCTGCTCATGGCGGCACCTCCCGTCAGTCGAGGCCCAGCGCCTCCTTCGCTTCCTCGCTCATCCGGTCGGGCGTCCAGGGGGGATCGAAGGTGAAGTCCACGTCCACATACTTGACACCGGGCAGCGTCCCCACCGCCTCCTCTATCTGCTCCACAATCATGGGGCCGATGGGGCAGCCCGGATAGGTGAGGGTCATTAGGATGTAGACGCGCCCGTCCTCCTGGACCTTAATGTCGTAGACGAGCCCCAGGTCGACGATGTTGTATGGGATCTCGGGGTCGTATACGTCCTTGAGGGCCTCCCGGACCAGCTCAGGGGTAACCAGGGCCATGGCCTGTAGCCTCCTCTCATCCGTTATTTTAGCCCCTGGCCGCCCCCTCCGCAGCAGTAAGAGGCTGGATATCAGCCCGGGACGGCGCTAACTTGGAGCCACCAGGAAGGGCACGGCTTGAAGGAGACCCTACTCTTCTGGCTGACGGCCCAGGCGGCGGCCCTGGCCGCCCTGCCCCTGTGCTGCAGGTTCTTCCGCGGCCTGCCGGACCGTGGCTATGCCTTCAGCAAGCCCCTGGGGGTCATGGCCTTGGGCTACCTCTTCTGGCTGGGAGCGATGCTGAGGGTGTGGCCCAGCGACCGGGGTGGTGTGCTGCTGGCCCTGCTGTTGCTGGCCTGCGCCTCGTTGGCGGCGGCGGGTGGCCGAGGGCGGGAAGCTTGGCAGCACCTGCGCCGCCTGTGGCCCTACCTGGTGCTCGTGGAGTGCCTGTTCCTGTCCGCCTTCCTTTTCGGCGCCTACCTGCGCTCCTTCGTGCCCGAGCTGGTCTGGGGCGAGAAGCCCTTCGAGCTGGCCTTCTTGAATGCCGTCATCCGCAGCGACAGCTTTCCCCCCCGCGACCCTTGGCTGGCTGGGCATAGCATCAACTATTACTACTTCGGCTATGTGGAGGCGGCGGCCCTGGCCCACCTCTCGGGCATTGGGGCCAGCACCGTTTTTTGGCTGATGCTCTGCCTGGTGGCAGCCCTGGCGGCGGTGGGTGCCTTCGGCCTGGCCTACAACCTGGTGGCGCTCCAGCGCGGCCGGGCGCTGGACGAGAGGGCAGCGGTCTTCGGCCTGCTGGCAGTGGGCCTTTTGCTGTTGGTGGGGAACCTGGAGGGGGTCTTCGAGCTGTTGGCCCGCCACGGCCTAGGGAACGAGGCCTTCTATCGTGCCCTGGGCATCGCTGGCCTGGACGGCCCCTACGACTGTGCCGCCCGTCCCCAGGACTGCCGGGCCTGGTACCCCACGGCCTTCTGGTGGTGGTGGAAGGCCACCCGCATGGGGTCCCCCTACGAGGTCCAGGAGTTCCCCATCTTCAGCTTCCAGTTCGGCGACCTACACCCCCATGTGCTTGCGCTGCCCACGACCCTGGTGGCGACTGGGGCAGCGCTGCAGCTCTTTCTGGACGCCCGCTCGTCGGGGTCGCTGCCCTGGCAGGGCTGGCAACCCTGGCGCCCCCTGGCAGCAGCGCTCGTCCTCGGGGCAGCGGCCGTCACCGACATGTGGGCGCTGGCGACCTTCCTGGGGCTGGCAGCAGGTGCCGTGGGCGTGGGTGCCTGGTCGGCCTCGGGGCGGCTGTCGGTGGGCCTGGGCAGGGGCATCACGGCCCTGGCCGTCCTCGGGGCCGGCATTGTCGTCCTCTACCTGCCCTTCTTCCTGACGGTGGAGGCCTCGGGTCTGGGGCTGGCCGTTAACCAGGCGTGGCAGGCCCAGGTGAGCGGCTACCCGCCGGTGCGCTCGGTCATCACCCGCCCCGTCCATTTCCTGCTGTTCTGGCTGCCCATGTTGGTGCTCCCCACGGGGGCCCTGTTGCGGGCGCGGGGCCAGACGGGGGCGGGCTGGATGACGGTCCTGCCGTGGACTCTCCCCCTCCTGGCCTGGGCGTCCTACATCTTCGTGAGTGAAGGCCTGGGCCGGACGGGCCCCGAGCCCTCGGGGCTGGCTGGGGAGGCAGCCGTCCGCCTGGAGAACGGCAACTGGCTGACCATCGGCCTGCTGGCGCTGCTTTTGACCAGGGCCGCCAGGTGGCTCCAGGACGGCACGACGCGGGCCGGTGCCGTCCCGAGCGGGGCACCCGCCGCCTTCGCCTCCTGGGCAACGCTGTTGGCCCTGATGCTGTTGCTGGGTGCCGAGCTATTCTTCGTGCGTGACCTGCTGGGGTTCCGCTACAACACCGTCTTCCGCTTCTGGTATCACGCCTGGACCCTGTTGGCAGTCGCCGGCGCCTACGCCGCCCACGAGCTGCTGGACGGAGTCCGCCTGCCCTCCCGCGAGTCGCTGGGGCGGGCCGCGTGGGCCGGTCTGGCCGCCTGCGTGCTGGCGGGCGGGCTGGCCTTCACCGTCCTGGTGGTGGCCGAACGGACGGAGGGGCTATCGAGGTCGCCGCGGGGGCTGGACGCCCTGGCCTACCTGGCCCAGAGCGACCCCGAGGAGTACCTGGCCGCCCGTTGGCTCAACGAGAACGTCCGCGGCACTCCCACGGTGCTGGAGGCCACCGGTGGCCCTTATAGCGACTTCGCCCGCATCTCCTCCCGCACCGGCCTGCCCACGGTGCTGGGCTGGGCCAACCACGAGGTCCAATGGCGCGGGGGCTACGATCTGCTGCTGGGACGGGCCGAGGACGTCGAACGCATCTACCTGACCCAGGACCTGCGGGAGGCCCAGGCCCTCATGTCCCGCTACAACGTCCAGTTCGTGGTGGTGGGGCGGGTAGAGCGGGAGGCCTTCGTGGAGAGGGCGCCGGCGGAGGAGCGGGCGCGGCGGGAGACGGCCCTGGCCAAGTTCGGCCTGTTCATGGAAGTGGCCTTTCAGGCGGGCGATGTCACCGTCTACCGCCTGCCGCAGCAGCTATACGTGTTAGGGACGGGCCGCGGGCAGGAGGACTTCAGCGCAAGTATCGGGCCAGGAAGTCCATAGCCTTCTGCCAGGCATCCTGGGCAGCCTCGGGACGGTAGCTCGGCCGGTCCTCGTTCATGAAGGCGTGTCCGGCCCCCGGGTACATATGGAACTCGTGCGGCTTGCCCAGCCTGGTCAGCTCGGCGTCCAGCCTGGCCACGTCCTCAGGGCTGGGGTTAGTGTCCTCCTGGCCATAGAGGCCCAGCAGGGGGCATGAGAGGCGGGGCGCCAGGTCGAAGGGGGCAGGCCCCTCCCCCCAGGGACGCATCTTGTTGCCGCCGTAGAAGTCCACGCAGGCACGGAAGGACGGGTTGAGGCAAGCCATCATGAAGGCCACCCGCCCTCCCATGCAGAAGCCCATGATGGCCACCCGCTCCCTGTCCACCTCCTTGAGGGAGCGCAGGTGCTCCAGCGCAGCATCCACGTCCCGCGCTATCTGGTCATCGCGTAGGCGGGCCATGCGCTGCAGGGGCGGGTCCTTGGCCTGCTCCTCCGTCTCGCGGTGGTAGAGGTCGGGTGCAATGGCAGCGTAGCCGGCGAGGGCCAGCCGCTCGCAGATGCCCTGTATGAAGCCGTCTACACCCGGGGCGTGCATAATGACCACCACCCCCGGGAAGGGCCCGGCACCCACCGGCACGTGCAGATGGCACCACATAGGGCTGTCGTCCACCGTCACCTGGTCCCAGCGCACCGGCATGGCAGCTCCTCCCTCCGACTCGCTGGCCTCGCTCACGGCCATTATGCCCAGGGCGCGGCCCCACAGCAATCTGGACCGCCTGCTGGCACGGGCAACATTGACCTTAGGGCAACGATGTTTTACCTTGGCGTGAGGGGGCCTAGCGCCCTCGGAGGAGGGACGCGTTGAAGAAGGTCCGTGAGGGCATATACCAATTGGTGACCCCCTTCCCCGAGTACCGGCGGCAGGAGGCCTATCGCCTGCGCCAGGAGCTGGAGCACAACCCGCGTCCCACGCCGGGCCTGCCCTACGTCTTGCCCTACTTCATCGTCAGCCGCGGCGACAACTTGCTGGTGGACTGCGGCTGGAACACGGACGACGCCTATCAGGCCCTGACGGAGCAGATGCAGGAGCTGGGCTCACACCCCCGCGAGGTGCGTAACCTGCTCCTTACCCACTCCCACCCCGACCACTGTGGACTGGCCGGACGGCTCAAGGCCGACTCCGGCTGCACCATCTGGATGCACGAGAAGGAGGTGGAGTTCATCCGCACCCGCTACGTGGAGCCGGACGAGCTGCTGCGGCAGCTACACGAGTGGGTCAGCAGCCACGGTGTCCCGGTGGAGGAGCAGACGTGGATGGAGCGGGCGTCTATGCCTGTGCGCCACTTCGTGGCCCCCATCGACTCGCCCGATGTGCCCGTCAAGGGCGGTGAGCACATCACCGTGGGGGACTTCGTCTTCGAGGTCATCTGGACCCCCGGACACTCGCCGGGACACATCTGCCTATACGAGCCCAACCACCACCTGCTCCTCAGCGGCGATCACGTGCTGCCCCTCATCACTCCCAACGTCAGCCTCCACCCTCAGCAGAGCAACAACCCCCTGGCCGATTATCTGGCCAGCCTCGAAAAGCTGGCCAACCTGAAGGTCGAACGGATGTTGCCCGCCCACGAGTGGGACGTGGACTGGTTCCAGCAACGCCTAAAGGAGCTGCGCGCCCACCACGAGGAGCGTCTGGAGGAGATGTTGCAGGCGGTGGGCACCGAGGGGCCCGTGACCGCCGCCGAGGTGGCGCGTCGGATCAAGTGGAATACAGGCCCCTACGACGAGCTGCCCTTCTGGATGAAGCGAGCAGCCCTGGGCGAGACGCTGGCCCACCTGCGCTACCTGGTGGAGCAGGGGCGTCTGCGCCAGTTCGAGGCCGAAGGCCGCATCTACTTCCAGGCCGCCTGAGCGGGGGCCCTCAGCGACCCTTGTACTGGGGCGGCCGCTTCTCCATGAAGGCCCGCGGCCCCTCCTTGGCGTCCTCGGAGGCGAAGACCTCCCGCGATATCTCGTCCTCGATCCGGAAGGCCTCCTCCAGGGGGACGCCGGAGGTGCGCAGGACCGCCTCCTTGATCTTGCGCACCGCCAGCGGCCCGTTCTCGGCGATGCGCCGAGCGAAGCGCTCGGCCGTAGCCATCAGCTCCGACTGGGGCACCACGTAGTTGACCAGCCCGAAGCGGTAGGCCTCCTGGGCAGGGATGGGGTCCCCCACCAGCAGTATCTCCATGGCCTTGCAGTAGGGGACCTGCCGCGGCAGCCGCACCATGGAGCCGCCGCCGGGCACCAGCGCCCTCTGCACCTCCGACAGCCCCAGGGTGGCATGCTCGGCCGCTATGCGGATATCGGTGGCCAGGGCCATCTCGGTGCCTCCGGCCAGACAGAAGCCGTTGATGGCCGCCACGATGGGCTTGTATATGGGGCGTCTGCGCATCAGGGCCACGTTGACCAGGTCCCGCTCCGCCATCAGCCGGTGGTCCCACTCGTCCTCCGGCTGGCGGGCGCCGGTGAACAGCGGTATGAGCCGGCCCAGGTCGGCCCCGGCGCTGAAGGCGCGGTCCCCGGCACCGGTGACGATGGCCACCCGCAGGGAATCGTCCGCCTCGAAATCGCGCCACGCCTCCGCGAGCCGCACCATCATCTCGGGGTCGATGGCGTTGTGGACATGGGGACGGTTAAGGGTGATGTAGGCGATGCCGTCCCGCTTCTCGTAGAGCAGAGCCGTCATGCCTCCCTCCTTCTCATTGGAATCGTGGCAGCACCTTGGTGGCCAGGAGCTCCAGCGACCGCAGCAGCTTCTGGTGGGGAATGACCCCGTTGTAGGTCCAGGCAAAGAGCCAAGAGACGGGTGTCTGCCTCAGCAGGCGCTCAAGCTGGAAGCAGACGGTGTCGGGGCTGCCCACCAGCACCAGGGACCGGTCCATCATCTCCTGGGGGGTCAGGGGCGACTCCCGGCCCGGCTCCCGCAGCACCTCGGCAAAGCCGAAGGGCGCGAACCAGGCCGCCCCCACGAAGGCCGGCCCCTCCATCCACAGGCGCAGGGCCTCCTCATCGGTGTCGGCCACCACCACGTCCCGCAGCACCGCCAGGCCCTCCCCCTCGGCCAGGCGACGGCCATGGCGGTATGCCTCCTCACGGTAGACGTCGTAGAGATAGTTCTGCAGCTGCAGGTTCATGGGCGGCAGCACGGCAGTAATGCCCTCCCGCGCGCACCAGCGGATGGTGGCCTCGCTGGAGGCGAAGGGCTGGAAGATGGGAGGGTGGGGCTTCTGCAGGGGCTTGGGCACCACCCCTATCTGCCGTAGGGTCCCGTCTTCGTCCACCCCTGCCCCCCACTGGCGGGTGGCCTGCAGCGGCCACGGGGTGCCCTCGGGAGGGATCTTCCAGAACTTCCCCTGGAAGGAGAACAGGTCCTGCGTCCACGCCAGCTTGATGATGCGGTAGCACTCCTCAAAGGCCTCCCGGTTGGCCTGGTCCACCTCGTCGTGCTGGCCCGGCTGGACGCCGTGCACGTTGTGGTAGTGCTGGGCCATCACGTCCACCCAACGCCGCTGGTAGCCGCGGGCGAAGCCCACGTCCAGCCTGCCCCCCGTCATGTGGTCCACCATGGCCAGGTCCTCGGCCACCTGCAGCGGGTTGTGGGCCGGCAGCACGATGCCTAGCTGCCCCACGCGGATGTGCTTGGTCTGCAGGGCCACAAACAGGTCCAGGAGGACGGGATTGTTGGACAGCTCAAAGCCCTCAATGTGGAAGTGGTGCTCGGTAAAGGAGATGGAGTGGTAGCCCAGGTCGTCGGCCAGCTGGGCCTGCTCCCTCAGCTCCTGGAGCATGCGCTGATAGAGGTCGTCGCGCAGGCCAGCCAGGCCCGCCTCAATGTCCCGCCGGGAACCTACTGTGGGCAGATAAAAAATGCTAACCCTCATATTACCCCCTTACGACCCAGGGCTGATGACGGGCTGCGGCCTGAAATTATACGCTTTTTAAGCACAGACTGTGAATTATCTATCGCTTGCATGTTGCAATTCGAAACCGTTGATTGTAGCAGGTGAGCAGTAATATACTGGACGAGACGGGCGGAGAGAAGGAATGAAGGCCACTCTCTGCCCGAGAAAGGTGGGATGAGCATGACCGAGCCGGTCTACCAGCCCCGAAGGCGCCGCCGGATGCCGGGGGAGGAGCGTTATCGCCAGCTCCTGGACATCGCCACCAAGGTCTTCGCCGACCTGGGATACAGCCGTGCCGGCACGGCCGACATCGCTCGGGCGGCGGGAGTGGCGGAGCCCACCATCTACCGCCACTTCCCCAGCAAGCGCGACCTCTTTCTCACCTCCGTCCGCAGGGCCTGGGACCAGATCTTCGATGGGTGGCACGACGCGGCCCAGCAGGCCACCGATCCCCTGGCAGCCCTGCGGGGCATAGCCCAGAGGACAGTCCAGCAACTGAGGGAGAGCCCCGAGGCGGCCATACTCCATTTCCGGTCCATCCATGAGGCCGACGACCCAGAGGTGCGCCAACTGTCCCAGGATATCTATCGCCAGGGACACAGCTTTGTTCTCGACCTCTTCCGTCAGGCCCAGGCGCGGGGCCAGTTGGCGCCCGGCGCCGACCCCGAGGCCCTAGCCGGCCTCTTCATGGGCCTCCTGTTGCTGTATATAGTAGCGCAAATGCTGGGCCTCTGGGATCTGTTCACCCCGCAGCGGCAGGAGTCCATGCTAAAAGCCGTGCTAGGGGCCAAGTCCTAGGCCTCCCCCTCCTATGGGGACCGCGGCTGCCCTCCTCTGGGACCTGGACGGCGTCCTGGTGGACAGCGCCGCCTTCCATTACCGGGCCTTTCGGCAGGTGCTGGCCGAGCTGGGACACCACCTGGACGAGGAGACCTTCCGCCGCTCCCTGTTGGGGCTGCGCAACGACGCCATCCTGCGGCGGGTCCTAGGGGAACTGCCGCCCGAGCAGCTCCAGGAGCTGGCCCGTCGCAAGGAAGAGGCCTTCCGCCGTCTCATAGAGGGGCGGGTGCAGCCCCTGCCCGGGGCGCGGGAACTGGCCCTGGCCGCCGGCGAGCGGGGCCTGCTCCAGGCCATCGTCTCCTCGACCCCTCGGCAGAACGTGGTCCTGGTGCTGCGGGCGTTGGGCCTGGAGGAGGCATTCGCGACGGTGGTGGCCGAGGAGGACGTCGCTCGGGGCAAGCCCGACCCCGAGGGCTTCCTCCTGGCAGCCCAGCGGCTGGGGGTCTCACCCCAGGTCTGCACCGTCATCGAGGACGCCCCGGAGGGGATCCAGGCGGCCAAGGCAGCGGGCATGCGCTGCCTGGCGGTGGCCACCACGCGCCCGCCACAGATGCTTTCCCAGGCCGACCTGGTGGTCCCCGCGTTGGCCGACCCGGCGGCCCGCCGCTTCCTCTTGGACGGCTGAGGGCCCTATTCCTTATAGGTCAGGATGCGGCCCCAGACGCTCTTGGTGCCCCACAGGCCGGAACGGATGCACTCGAGCTGCACGATCTGGCTGTGGTCCACGAACAGGTTCACCTCGGGGCCGTAGTTCTGGAGGTACCAGGTGAAGACAGGTGGGTCGGCGGCCTCGAACATCACCTTCTCCAGGCCCAGGGCGTTGATTATCTTGGCCACTACATCGGTCCGCCACGTCTTGACGCTCTCGGTGATGCCCTCGGACTCGATCATGATCATGTAGGCGCCGGCCTCCAGGAACCGCCGCGCCTGACCGATGGCCCACTCCACGTCGCGGGTGCCCTCCAGGGCCAGTTCCTCGGCCGAAGTGGCGCCCCCGGCCCCGAACTGGATGCCCACCTCCGGCTTGGCCTTCAGCCCTGCCTTCTGGACCTTCTCCACCAGCCTTAGCCAGTCATCGGTGGGGATGGTTATGAAGCCGGTGGATATCTCGATGATGTCGAAGCCCACGTCCTTGCACTCGCGGATATACTTGTCCACCAGCTCCGGGCTCCAGGAGAGGACCCGCTCGATGAAGCCGCCGGTGGAGACCAGCACGTTGTAGCGGTGGGCCAGGTCGATGAACTCCTTCAGCACCTCCCGCGGATAGAGGACGAAGGACCCGCCCGCGAACTTGACGCTGTCGATGTATTCGCCCATGGTCTCCAGCACGTCCTCCAGGTAGCGCTTGCCCATGGGCGTGTAGTAGGGGCCGCGGATCTCGGTTATGCCGCGGCTGCGGGGCTTGCTCTCCCGCTTGTTGGTGGGGATGAAGGGGAACGCCCTTTGCTCCATGGTCCGACCTCCTCGCGCTACTTGCCTACCCGGGCCAGGAGGGCCGTCAGCTCTCTCACCGGCACGTTCTCCAGGCTGTCTACGCAGGCCGCTATCTCCCGCCGCAGGGAGGCGTCGGTGTAGGGGCCTGCCAGACGTTCGAACTTCTCCAGCACCCGTTCCCAGGGCATGGGCCTAGTGTGGAATCCCTCGTAGTCCCGCTTCTCTATCTGCAGGATGCGGCCGTCCTTCAGGGTCACCCGCAGGCGGGCGGGCATCTCGGCCGGGAAGCGGGCGCTGAACTCGTCCACGGGCCGCACGTGGACACGGCGCAGCAGCGACTGGACGTCATCGCGGACGATACGTTCAGGCTCATACTGGGCAGGGCCCACGTCGCCGTCCAGCAGGGCCACGGCCAGCATGTAGGGCAGGCTGTGGTCCGCCTCTTCCTTGGTCTGCACGATGTGCTTGTCGCCCTCCTCGCCACCGCCGATGATCATGAAGGCGACCTGGAAGGTGTCCAGGTCTATGCGCTCCACGTCCTCGGCGCGGAAGCCATGGAGGGCCTGCAGCTCCAACAGCCCCTCGATGGCCGACTGGGAGTGGATCTCGGCGTTGTACTTCTTGATGATGGTCTTGCGGACCATCTCCAGGTCCTCTTTGGACCAGTCGATCTGGAAGTGCCCGGCAATGGCGTCCATGAACCCCTTGTTGCCCTCGAACACCTCTAGCGGCCCGGTGATGCCCCGCTTGGCCAGAAAGGCGGCGTGGGTGGCCACGAACCCCGTGTGGGGATAGGCCAGCCCCTTCCAGTGGGAGAGCCGTCCGGTGCGGGTCACCCTCAGGGCGTTGTTGGGGGTGGCCGACAGGGCGATGGCGTTGGCGGTGCGCTCCGCGTCCAGCCCCAGGGCCTTGGCGACACCTGCGCCGGCGGCGTAGGTGCCCTGGGTGGTGTGGTCGAACCCCTTGTGCCGCACCGGCGCCACCTCCGAGAGGCGGCACTGGACCTGATAGGCCACCGCCAGCGCTGTCAGCAGGTCGCGACCGCTGCGATCGGCGTACTCACTGGCGGCCAGGACCGCCCCTAGATTGTCGCTGGGGTGACAGGTCTCGCCCGGCGCCAAAAAGGAGTCGTTGTAGTCCAGATAACGGACCAAGGCCCCGTTGTAGAAGGCGGCACGGTCGGGGGCCGTCCGGCCGCCGCCGATGAGGGTGCACAGGGGTGCCCCGCCGAACTCCTCAGTGTGCTGGCGTATGTAGACGATGGGCTCCCCCTCCAGGGCACCGATGGCGCAGGCCAGGGAGTCCAGCACCCGCACCTTGAGCTGGCGTCGCGCCTCCTGGGACAGCATCTCGTAGTCGGCCTGGACCACGAACTGGGCCAACTGCTCGACCAGCGTCATACCCTACCTCCGTCGGTCGAGAGGATGTGTGCGAGAAGGGCATGCCAAGGCCGCGGCAGCAAGGGCACCCGGACAGAGAAGAGCAACGCCCGGAGGCTGCCCTTGCAGGGGCAGGCAGGGCGGGGGCGAGGAAGCTCTAGCGATGGCACAGCCCTATGGCCCCAATTTATCCCGCCTCTATCCTACTGTCCAGGGCGGGCTGAGGCCACAGGCCGGACCGTGGGGCGAGCCGTCAGCCCTTCAGCCGGGCGATGAACTCGTCCACAGGGATGGCAGCCAGGGTCTGGATCTTCACGCTGCCCCGGGCTGCCATCTCGGCCGAGACGCGGGCCGCCGTCTCGATGTCTGGCGCCTCGATGATGTTGACGAAGTCGTAGGGGCCCAGCACGGCATACTGGGCCACCACCCGGATGCCGAACTGCCGCTCCAGCTCCTCTCGCACCTGGCGGATGCGGTCGGGGTTCTCCTTCACCGTCTCGGCGCCATCGTCGGTAAGGGTGCTGAGCATGATAAACGTAGGCATGGTGCCGCCTCCTCCCCTCTCGGTGCTCTTCGGACGGCCCTTTCATAGCACGGGCATAGAGGGAAGTCAACGGCAGCCAACGCGTGCCCAACAGCTCGGGCCGCCCGGCGGCCCGGGGCAGCGGGCCCCCGTGCCGCTCGCAGCAGTCCGGGACGGACGCCACCCCGGCCAGGGGGTCAGGACGCGGACGCCCTGCGCAGGCGGTCCATCACCGCCAGGCCGAGGCCCTGTTCCTCCACCGCCTCGGCCACGATGACCTGGCACCCCTCCCCGTCCAGGGAACGCAGGGCGTCGAACAGCTCACGGGCGTAGGCACGCAGGCCACCCGGGACTATGCGCGACCGCAGGCGCTCGTGCCGGACCCCGGGGTCGTGGCGGGCCAGTAGGCCCACCAACTTCCCCTCCTCCAGCAGCCCTCGGACCACTGGGACCAGCTCTTGGGGCGCAACGATGACCAGCGGGGCGGAGGGGGCATAGTGACGGTAGCGCGTGCCGGGGGAGCGGCGGGCCATCTCCGGCCCCGCCCCCAGCTGCACAGGGCGCCCCAACGCCTCCTCGATGGCCTCCTTGGGCAGGCCACCCGGACGCAGGACCACCGGCACAGGCCCGGTGATGTCCACCACCGTGGACTCTACGCCCACCGGGCAAGGGCCGCCGTCCAGGACCAGGTCCACCGCCTCGCCCAGGTCCTCCAGCACGTGCTCGGCGCGGGTGGGGCTGGGCCGGCCCGAGCGGTTAGCCGAGGGAGCGGCCACAGGCACACCCGCCACCCGCACCAGGGCCAGGGCCACCGGGTGGGACGGCATGCGGACCGCCACCGTGTCCAGCCCGCCGGTGGTGGCCAGCGGCACAACAGGCGACCGCGGCAGCACCAGCGTCAGGGGGCCTGGCCAAAAGCGTTCCATGAGATGCCGTGCCAGCGGGGGCACCTCCCGGGCGACTCGGCCTACCTCCTCCGGCGAGCCGACGTGGACAATGAGGGGGTTGTCGGCCGGGCGCCCCTTAGCAGCGAATATACGGGCCACCGCCTCGGCCGAGAGGGCATCGGCGCCCAGCCCGTAGACGGTCTCGGTGGGAAAGGCCACCAGGCCGCCGGCCCGCAGGACCCGTGCCGCCTCGGCGATGGCCTCGGCCGTCGGGCGCTCCGGGTCCACCTTGAGGACACGGCAGGCAGCGGGACGAGGCATGGCCAGCTCAGTGAGTGGCTGACCCCTCACCCGGTGGGTCGGCGGGCCGGCCGGCGGCGGCCAGGCGCCGCGCCTCTCGCCGCTCGGCTACGACCGAGGCCAGGATGGCCGCGCCGATGATGGTGGCCACCACCCCGAGGGAGATGCCCACATGGATCTTGTAGAACTCGCTGATGAGCATCTTGACCCCCACGAAGACCAGGACTGCCGCCAGTCCGTAGTTCAGGTAGCGGAACAGTCCCAGCACGCCCACCACCAGGAAGTAGAGGGCCCTTAGCCCCAGGATGGCCATCACATTCGATGTCCACACGATGAAGCCGTCGCGGGTGATGGCCAGGATGGCCGGGATGGAGTCGATGGCGAAGACCAGGTCGGTGCTCTCCACCACCAGCAGCACCAGCAGCATGGGCGTGGCCAGCAGCATGTGGCCCTGGCGGACGAAGAAGCGCTGGCCATGGTACTCGGCCGTCATGGGCAGAAAGCGACGCGCCAGCCGCACCACCGGGTTGCGCTCCGGGTGCACCTCCTCGTCGTGGCGGACCGCCAGCCTGATGCCGGTGAAGATGAGGACCGCGCCGAAGACGAACACGATCCAGTGGAACAGGTTGATGAGGGTGACGCCGGCGGCGATGAACAGCGCCCGCATGGCGATGGCCCCCAACACCCCGTAGAACAGGACCCGGTGCTGGTACTGGGGCGGCACAGCGAAGTACTGGAACACCACCATCCACACGAAGACGTTGTCGATGCTGAGGGACTTCTCGATCAGGTAGCCGGTGATGTACTCCAGGCCCTTGTGGGTGCCATAGTGGAGGAATATGTAGCCGCCGAAGGCGAGGGCCAGCACGACCCAGAAGGCGCTCCAGAGGGCCGCCTCCCGGAAGCTGGGGGCGTGGGCCTCCTTCTGAACCACCCACAGGTCGAAGGCGAGGATGATGACGATGCCGACGGTAAAGGCCGTCCAGAGCCAGATGGGGTATTCCATTGCAGCTCCTCAGCGGGGGGCCGAGGGTCACTCGGTCGGCTCAGGCGCCCGCTGGAAGCGGCCCAGGAGCCGAGTGCGCGCCCACTCCAGGGGGCGTCGTGCCCAGGGCCACTCCTTGGCCAGGATCAGCAGCCCCAGCACCGTCAGCAGGCTCCCTCCGGGGATAAAGGGTAGGGCGATGAAGACGATGCCGACCGCCAGCACCGAACCGCCCACCGTCGTCACCAGGACGCGGCGCCCCAGGGCGCGCGCCCATCCCAACTTACCGTTCATGTCCTCTTCCACTCCTCATGGGTGTTGGCCCTCGGGCTTCACCTACCACTATAGGGCCTGGCGGCGAGGGTGGGAACCGGCCCCGTCCGTCGGCCGCGCCACTCCACCCCGTATCCGCGGTGCCAGCGCTGCGCCGAGTCGATGGTGAACAGGACGTAGAGCAGGGCTGCAGCCGGGAGCAGCGGCGCCCACAACGGCGACAGTCGGAACCAGCGCAGCATGGGCAGATAGGAGGCCGACATGAGGCCCCACGTCGCCAGACCGAGGGCCGCGGCAGCCCTGCGCCTGCGGGCCAGGCCCCACAGTGCCAGGGCAGGGGGAACGCCATAGGCCAGGACCATCCCCACCACCGTCGCCAGCAGCAGGAGAGGGGAATAGCGTAGCTGGGCATAGGCGCTGCGGGCCACCATCTCCCCCACGCCCCGCAGGCCACTGTAGCCGCGGACGCTGCGCCAGTCCCGCGACAGCCCCAGCCACAGCCGCCCGCCGCTGGCCTTGATGGCGGCCGCCAGGGAGCAGTCGTCGATGACCGCCCCGGCGATGGCCTCCAGGCCTCCCGCCCGCTGCAGGGCCGACCAGCGCACCAGCATGCAGCCCCCGGCAGCACCAGCGGTGGCCCGCCGTGGCTCGGCCGCCCAGCGGAAGGGGTAGAGCTTGGCAAAGAAGTAGACGAAGGCCGGCATCAGCAGCCGCTCCCAGAAGCCCTCGGTCCGCAGCAGGACCATCACCGAGGCCAGGTCCAGGACCCTGGCCTCGGCCAGGGAGACCAGTCGCCGCAGCCCATCGGACGGGTGGACGATATCGGCATCGGTGAAGAGGAGGTAGTCGGGACGGAAGGGGGTGGCCTCGGCCACCCCCTGGGCCATGGCCCAGACCTTGCCCGACCACCCTGGGGGCGTCGGCCGGCCCTGAACCACCGTCAGGCGTCCCTCCTCCCCCACTTGGCGCCCTATCTGCTGGGCAATGAGGCCGGTGCCGTCGCCGCTGGCATCGTCCACCAGGTAGAGGTGCCAGTCCCCAGGGTAGTCCTGGGACAGAAGGGTGGGCAGCGTCAGCGGCAGGACCTGGGCCTCATTGCGGGCAGGCACCACCACCGCCAGCCGCGGCCAGCGCGATGGCGGCGGGTCGTTGGGCAGCCGTGGCCCGGCCTGCCAGAAGCGGCCCCTGCCGAACAACAGGTAGAGCCAGGCGCCGAGGGAGGCGAGGCCAAGGACCTCGAAAGGGCGTCTCACGGCTACATGTTCCCCCACCCACGGCCTGGGGGCAACCGGAGGCGCCGAGAGCCCCGGCCGGCTATACTTGACAGAGGGAGGTAGGCCCATGCAGACGGTGAAGGCCCTCAAAGAGTGGGCGGTGACGGTCAAGGCCCTGGCCGAGGGACGACAGCTCCTGGTCATGCGCAAGGGCGGCATCCGCGAGAAGCGCTTCGACGTCGAGCTTCGGAGCTTCTACCTCTACCCCACCTACGAGCACCAGCGGCCTGAGCTGCTGAAGCCGGAGTTCCTCCCCGACCTTGAGGAGGCCCTGCGCTCGGCGCCGCCCCCTGACACGCTGGTCCTGCCCTGCTGGGCCCAGGTGACCGACCTCTACGAGCTGCGCGACGAAGAGCACGTCCGGGCCCTGTCGCCCCACTACATCTGGACGGACGACTACCTGCTCAAGAGGCTCCATTGGCGCCCCAAGCAGCCCCTGACGGTGATGCTGCTGCGGGTCTACCGCCTCGAGCGCCCCCTCGCCCTGCCCCTGCTGCCCGAATACGTGGGATGCTTCTCCTGGGTGGACCTCCCAGCGGAGGCCCCCGACGGTCTGGGTGGCGAACCCGTCCTGACGGACGAGGAGTTCGAGCGGCGGGCAGCCCCGCTCCGTTCCCTCCTGACAGGGGCGACAGCGCCCTCAGCCTGACCCTCGTCATCCCTCCGCCCGCGGGAGAAGCGCGGCGCGGCTCCCTGCCGCTGATGGCCCCTAGCGTTGGTCCCGACCTAGGGGCCGGCGGCCGGGCGGCGTGGGCGGCAGGTAGGGCACTGGGATGTATTCCACCGACGGCCTCCCTGCTCCGGCCTGCGGGTATAGCTCCATGAGCTGGTAGACCTCGTGGGGCATATCGGTGCGCACGTTCAGCCCCAGCTCCCGGGCCTGAGAGACGGTGATAGGATAATCGTGGGTCCAGGTGCCGCTGGTGAGGACGGTGGCCACCCGCTCCGCCTCCTCCGGCGACATACGCTCCGACAGCAACTCCGTCACCGTCCGCTTCATCTGCTGGATGGCCTTGCGGGCGATGTCGGCCAGGATGAGGGTCTGGTCGTCCAGCTCATTGACGTCCTTGGCCTGGACCGCCTGGAGGATGGAAGCGGCGGGGTACTGCCCCACCTGGGGGTCCACGGGCCCCAATACGGCGTTCTCGTCCATCACCAGCTCGTCGGCAGCCAGGGCGATGAGGGTGCCTCCGCTCATGGCATAGTGGGGCACGAACACGGTGACCTTCCCCGGCCTCCTGGCCAACGCGAAGGCGATCTGCTCCGAGGCCAGCACCAGTCCTCCAGGCGTGTGCAGCACCAGGTCGATGGGGACCTGCGGGTCGGTCATCTTGATGGCCCGCAGGACCTGCTCCGAGTCGTCCATGTCGATGAAGCGCATGACCGGGAAGCCCAGAAAGCTCATGGTCTCCTGACGGTGGATGAGGGTAATGACCCGGGACCCCCGCTCCCTCTCCATCTGGCGGATGCAGCGCATGCGCTGCATCTGCAGGCGGTGGCGCTGCAACAGGGGCTGCAGAGAGATGAGGATCAGGAAGATCCAGAAGAGGTCGAAGAGGCTGAAGCCGGGCATCGTCCCTCCCTGTGCCGCTGGCGGTCAGGGGCCATTATAGGCCATGGCCGCCCATGCGCCCACGCGTCCCCGAAACGCGTCCCGGCCCCCCAGAGGGCCGCAGGGCGGGGGCCGGGACGTGCCGGGGGATGTGTGGAGAGGGCCTTATCAGCGCACGGTGACGGTTATCTCCCTGACCACCGGCGGCTGGAGGGGCGTGTGGTTGTTCTGGACCAGCTGCACGGCCAGCTTGTAGGTGCCGGGCTGCACGTTCGTCCACGTGTGGGTGGTGGTGGCGGTGGCGTGGTAGGTGCCCTGGGCCGTCACCGCCGGCTGACCGGGAGTGGTGGGCACCTGTTGGTCGGGACGCAAGATGTAGAAGTGCACGTGTCCCTGTCCAGGCACCGGCGTCAGGGTGGGCTCCACCACCTGCAGGCCGCTGACCCTGACCTCCACACGGATGTCGCCGGCGGGAAGGGTGGCGCCGGCGCTGGGCGAGACGATCTCCACCGTGGGGCCGGCAGGAGTGGTGGCAGCGCCCGCTGCCGGCGTCCTCCCTGGCGTGGGCGTCGCCTCTTCCTCCTCGCAGGCCATGGCCATCAGGCCCAGGGTGAGCACCACCGCCAGGAGAGCCGTTGGTGCCAAGAGACGTCGCAACAGCATAGGGCCCCTCCTTTCCCAGGCGTTGACTCACCGCTGATACGCACCAGGGCCCTGCGCGGATCTCTTCGGGCAGGCTGGCAGGGGGCGCGGAGGGGCCGGGGGCGACGGCGCCGTCTGCCGCCTAACGCCTTGGGGTAGGCGTGGCCCCGCGCAGGCCGCTGCGGTTGAGCAGGTCCTGCCAGACCGACTCGGGGACCACCACCTGGCGGTCCACCGACAAACGCTCGAGCCAGTTCTCGGCGGGAGCATCGTCGGGGACGCCCTTCAGCTGGTCTACCTGCCCCACCGCCTCCAGCACCTCGCCATCGGGCAGGACCAGCGTCATCACCACTGAGCGGATGGTGAGATCGCGGGGGACCAGGTGCCTCATGCTCAGCCTCAGCAGGGTGGCGATGGCCGAGTTCACCTGGCTGCGGGCGTCCTGCTGGGCCTGGAGCTGCTGGGTGCTGGAGGGCGAGTCGAAGAAGGTCTCGCGGGGCACGGTGATGACCACCAGGTACTCGGCCCTCGTGCCGCGGTCGTCCGTCACGATCTCGGCGCTGGGGACGGCCACCACGTCCTTGAACTCCCTGCGGACCACCGAAGCGATGGAGCGGACCCGCTCATCGTTGTCGTTGCCGCGGATTTCGAACTCGGGGCGGTCGTAGGCCAGCTGACGGGCGCAAGCTGTGGCCAGAAGCGTCGCCGCCAGCAGAACCAGGGCCACCGACCTGACCGTCACGCCTCTCGCCCCCGTTTAGAGGGTGCCCGCGCTTGCGGCGTGGGAGCCATCGACGCGCCGGTAGAACGGGTTCTCGGGGGCCACCTCGTCCTCGGGCCACACGGCCTTGTCCTCCGCCTGCAACGGCTGCAACTCCAGGGTGTCCCACAGCCGCTCCAGGTCGCGGCCCACCAGCTCGTCCTTGGCCAGCAGCTCCTGGACCACCGGCGGCGCCAGGTCGCGGTTCTTGCGCAGTAGGCGGTAGACGTCCACGAAGGCCTGTCCCAGCAGCACGCACACGTCTTCCCGTTTGCGGGGCGTCCCCAGGGTCGAGGAGACGAAACCGTTGCTCTCGCTGGGCAGCAGCGGGTGGGTATTGGCCACCGACAGGATGGACTCGCCGATGCGGAGGTAGCGGCGGCGCTCCTCGGCGCTGCAGCGGCGGGGCACCATCCCGAACAGTCCCACCATGGCTGCGGCGATGCGGGTGGCGTTCTCCAGGTCCTTGGACACCCCCGGCTCGTTGTCCTGGAAGAAGAGCCGCTCGGCTACGATGGAGCCCACGCTCACCCGCAGCAGCCCCTCCAGCACGTGTTGGGGCTGGGGGTCGTGCTCCTCGATGGGCACATGGGCCACCATGCCCAGCGCCTCTCCACGGGGCATGATGGACAGGACGATGGGGCGGTACCACTCGCCGCAGAAGTAGCGCAGGGGGAGGAAGTGGCCTGCGAACTCATGGTAGGCGGTACGCTCGCGGTTGCGCTCGGTGGTCCGGGTGGGCTTGGCGGTGCCGTGCCGGACCGCCGCCAGGGACTCCATCAGGGCGTCCCAGGTGACCCAGGGCTTGTCCCAGTCGGGCTGGTCCAGCTCGTGGCGGTAGCGTTCCCAGAACTTCTGGGAGTCCCTGTCCAGGGGACGGCCAGCAGCCACCGCCGCCCGTATTTCCTTAAGTCGCTGGATGTGGTCGTGGCGGTAGTTGACGGCGTCGCGGATGACCTGCTCGATCTCGGCCGGACTCAGGCCCACCGTCACGCGGGCGAACTCGCGGCGCTTCTCCGGGTCGTCCAGGCTGGGGTGGTGGGCCACCTTGGAGAAGTAGAGGGCGGCGATATCCTCCCGCTCGGCCTCGCCGGGCGTGGTGAACACCACCGTCTTGCCGAAGCGGCCCGGCCGCCGCATGGCCGGGTCGATGAGATGAGGGCGGTTGGTGGCGGCGAAGAAGTAGATGTTGTGGGCCGGTGGCCGCGCCGGCGGCAGCCGCAAGTAGACGGTTTTCCCGCCCAGGCGGAGGTAGGGCGGCACGAACAGGACGTCCAGCAGCTCGTTGACCTTGCTGCGCAGCACCCTCGCCAGCAAGGGCGGCGAGTCCATGCCGTCCAACCAGACCAGGAAGGGGAAGATGGCCAGGGAGAAACCACCGGCACCGCCGAAGAAGGGGAAGGGGATCATCTGTGGGGCCGTGCGCTCCCTGGGCGGGAACTTACGCTCCCAGAAGGCCTCCCGCGCCGCCGAGTGGTCGAACATCAGCCCGCAGGGGGATATGCAGCCCATCTCGTCGTAGTCGAAAATGCTCCAGATGCTGGCCGTGCGGCCGGCCGTCCCCTGTGTCGGGGCCGGCTGCATCCCTCCCCGACGTTGCAGCAACAGCTCCGCCTCGTCGATGAACACCACCGCCCGTCCGAACTCCTTGGCCAGGGCCTCGGCCCGCAGCCTCATGTAGAGCATCACCAGCACATCGATGGCCAGGAAGGTGGATAGGAAGGCGGAGCCGTTGGTGATGATGATGGGCGCGCTCAAGGTGCTGGCGATGGCCTTGGCAATAAGGGTCTTGCCCGTCCCCGGCGGCCCCACCATCAGGATGCCCCGTTCGGGGCGCCCGCCCAGCTCCACCAACTTCTGGCCCTCGGCCGAGGCGAAGATGCGCAGGGCGGTCAGGATCTGGCGCTTGGCCTCCTCCTGGCCCCGCACGTCGTCCATGGACACGCCCCAGGTCGCCTCCCCGGGGCGGATGATCTTGATCTGCATCAGGTTGAAGATGGCCAGGGGGCCGAAGAGGATCAGGAAGTTGATGACCATCAGCAGGGGGAAGGTGAGCAGATAGGGGAGCAGGAAGAGGACGAATTCCGGCCCCAGTCCCAGGGCCATCATAGCCACCGCCACCCCGGCCAGGAGCAGCACTATCAGCAGCAGCCTCGGCAGGAAGAGGGCACCCAGGGCAGCCATGGCCACCAGGGCCGGGAAGGGGACGATGAACACCTCTCTCGGATAGAGGCCGAAGAAGTGGCGGCCCATGGCAGCGATCCCCACCAGGGCCAGGGCTATGAGCAGGGCATTCTGGTAGAACACCCGGCGGTTCTTCCAGGCCTGGGCCACGGCTGTGCGCCGCCGCACCTCCTCCAGCGACTGCTGGAAGACGGCCTGCCGCTCCTCGGGCGAGAGGACAGGTGCCCGCTCCAGCAGCGCGTCCAGATCGGCCCGCTGATAGAGGACGCCCAGGCTGAAGAGGGAGGCACAGGCCAGCAGGAAGGAGACCAGGCCGTAGACCAGGGCGCCGAAGAGGGGCGCGTCCGCCAGGAAGTAGGTCACCGCGAAGGCGCCGAACCCCACCGAGAGGACGAAGGGCACCGTCAGCAATCGGGCCAGGCCCCACAGGGGGCTGGGGGCGCCCCCGCCGGCAGTCGACGCACCCGCCATCGCCAGCTCCCGCCGCCGTCCCTATCGAGTGTATCGATTATACAACGCCTTGGGCAGTTATGGGCGTCTTCCCGCAGGAGCGCCGGCAACTGGACCCTAGGCCAGGCGGCGGAAGGTCTGGAGGATGTCGTAGCCGGTGATGGCCCGCGACTTCTCGGCCATGCTGGTCAGGTAGTCGGCGCTCACCTTGCCCGCCTGCACCCCCTTGGCCAGCACCATCAGCTTGATCTTGGCCGAGGCCTCGTCCTCGAACTCGTTGGTGACGGGGTTGATCATGGAGCCCCCGCCCAGGCGGTAGTAGGCCTCCAGGGCCTCCTTGGCCTTTTCGATCTCCTGGTCGCTGGGCGTGAAGACCTCGTTGACGACGTCCACCTGCGAGGGGTGGATGACCCACGCCCCGTCCATACCCACGTTGGCCGCTATCTGGTTCTTGCGCCGCAGGCCCTCTCGGATGCGTTCCGCCTCCTCCGGCGGGGTGTCGCGGCGCACGATGTCAGGGTAGACGCAGTCGATGGCGTGCAGGCCGGCCGCCTTGGCCGCCACTACCACCGCCTGCTTGGCGTAGAGGAAGTTGGTCTGGTCGCCGCCGAACTCGCCCACGCCCAGGGTGGCGGCGAAGTCGGCGATGCCGAAGATGAGGCCCACCATGCGGTCGGAGGCGGTGGCGATCTCGTAGGCCTGAAGGAGCGCCTGGGGGGTCTCGATGAGCACCTCCATCTGGACCCGCGTCTTCCAGCCCCCTTGCTGCTCCAGGGCGTCCAGCAGGCGGGACACGTAACGGATGTCGTCAGGGCCGTAGACCTTAGGCAGGATGATGCCGTGGAAGCGGTCCGGTGCCCCCAGCATCACCGCCTCCAGGTCACCCAGGAAGAAGGGGGAGCGGATGTTGTTGGGGCGCACCGTCACCACCTTGTTGCCGAAGTCGACGGTGTTGAGGGCCTCCACCATGACCTTGCGGCTGGGCTCCCCTTTGAACTCGTAAGGACAGGCATCCTCGAAGTCGGCCATCACCAGGTCGGCGTTGGTGGCGGCGGCGTTCTCGTGCATGCGCAGGGTGTGACAGGGGTAGGTCAGCTCGGTTCGGGGGATGACGAAGCGCCCCTGCTTCTCCAGCACATACATGGCAGCACCTCCTGCGGTAGTGGCGCTAGCGCAGGGCCATAGGCCCTGGGTATCCCTGTCCTAGTAGAGCATAAACGGCCCACCTGGCGCCAGAGGCGGCGCATCGAGGGACGAGAGGCCTATAATGGACGCAAGCGTGGGGAGATGGCCTTGCAGTCCCAGGAGCTATTGGTAGAGAGGGAGGGGGCGGTGGCGCTCCTGCGCCTGAACCGCCCCGACAAGCACAACGCCCTGGGCAGACGCCTGTCCGAGGACCTCTGCGCCGCCCTGGAGGCCCTTGAGGCCGACGACGGGGTGAAGGCCGTCGTCATCACCGGGGCGGGCGAGCGGGCCTTCTGCGCTGGGGCCGACATGGCGGAACAGATGGCCGACCCTGACATGCCCCAGGCCACCGGCCGCGCCTTAGCCAGGGTGCTGCGCTTCCCCAAGCCCACCATCGCCGCCGTCAACGGCTACGCCTACGGTGGCGGCGCCCTGCTGGCCATCAACTGCGACCTGCGCCTCGCCTCGCCCAATGCCCGCTTCCGCTTCGTGGGCGTCAGCTACGGCCTGGTGGTGGGAGCAGCCCAGCTCCCCCGCATCGTCGGCCTCCCCAGGGCCAAGGAGCTGGTGTTCACCGCCCGCGTCGTGGAGGCGGACGAGGCCCTGCGCCTGGGACTGGTGGACCGCCTCGTCCCCCAGGACAAGCTGCTGGAGGAGGCGCTCGCCCTGGCCCAGCAGATAGCCGCCCACCCCCTGCGCGCCCTCATGGCCTCCAAGGAGGTGCTGGACCTGGCTGTGGACAACCGCCAGGCGTTGCTGAGGGAAGCCGAGGTCAACCAGGCCCTGCGCCAGGGGGAAGAGCACAGGGAGCTGTTCCGGCGGGCCGCCCAGCGGGTCACAGGCCGAGACGCTCCCCCCCAATGAACGGTCAACCCCCGCGTTCGCCCTTTGGATGGGTGGGGGTCTATAATGGGCGTGGAAGGTATCAGTGTGGGCCGAGGAGGAACATGACCACCGCTAACGTCCCGGTGACGGTGGACGACCCCATCAACGTGGCCATCCTGTCCGTGTCCGAGGACCGGTTGCAGGGCTTCCTGCGGGACCCGTTGGGGGAGATAGCCCGTCGGACCGGCCTCCCCGTCGAGACGGTGGTCGAGCGGATCCGGGCCATGCTGGCGGCGGGGACCATCCGCCGCGTGCGCCAGACCCTCGTCACCACCAACCTGGCCCACGGTGCCCTGGTGGCCTGGGAGGTGCCCCAGGACCGCCTGCACGCCGCCTTCGACTTCATGGCGCAGGAGGACCCCTTCAGCGGGCACGTGGTCATCCGCACCACCGATGTGGCCAGCCCCGGCTCCACCTACAAGCTGTGGACGACGGTGAAGGTGCCTCAGGGCTTCTCGCTAGAGAAGCACTGCCAGCTGCTGGCCGAAAGGGTGGGCGCCCTGCGTTTCCGCATCATGCCGGCCAAGGCACTGTTCGTGTTGGGGGTGGGGCACACCCGTCGGCGCGGGCTGCAGCCGGGCGCCAAGTCCGATGCCCCCGCCCGAGTGCACTGGATCGAGGAGGAGCAGCTCAGCGACCTGGAGTGGCGGGTCCTGGGCGCCCTGAAGCGGGAGTTCCGCCCCGACGAGATCGTGCCCGACATCTGGCGGGCGCGGGCCCAGGAGGCAGGGGTCAGCCTGGAGACCTTCTACCAGGTGGCCGAGGCCCTGGACCGTCGCGGCCTGGTGGGGCGCTTCTCCACCTTCCTTGAGCACTACAAGCCGGTGGCGGGCGGGCAGCGGGTGGCCCGCTACAACGCCCTTTTCCACTGGGCGGTGCCGCCGGGCCTGGAGGTCAAGGCGGGGCAGGAGATAGGACGCCACCACATCCTCACCCACTGCTACTGGCGGGAAGCGGGGCCCGAGTTCCACAACGTGAACCTGATGGCGGTGGCCCATGGGCAGGAGAAGGACTGGCTGCTGGCCCACAAGGAGGCCATCGACCGGCACCTGGCCGAGATGGGAATACCCGTGCTCTACACGAACGTGTTCTGGGGCGGCCGCAGCGAGATCAAGCCATCGGAGATCTTCCCCGCAGCCTACGCGGACTGGTGCCAGCGCATGGGCGTAGACCCCGAGGCCATGCGCAACTGACCGGATCGGGGGAGGGGAGGCCGGGGCCATGCAGGTGGGTGCCTTTGAGGTGGTGGACCCCCTACCCGACCTGGAGCGCCCCACCCTCATACTGGCGCTGCAGCCCTGGATCGATGTGGGGTCGGTGGGCACCATGGCCCTCGCCTTCCTGGAGGAGGCCTGGGGCGCCCAGCCCTTGGCCCACCTCTCCCGTCCCGGCCTTTTCTACGACTTCACCCGCTACCGGCCCAACCTCTACCGGCGCGGTGACCGCCGAGAGGTGACGGTGCCCAACACCTTCGTCCGCTGGTGCCGGTCCCAGGGCCAGGCCTGGCTCCTGGTGCACGCCCTGGAGCCCCACAGCCACGGCGAGGACTACGTCGACTCGCTAGTGGAGCTCATGTCGCGCCTGGGGGTGGCCCGCTACTGCCTCATCGGCAGCTACTACGGGCCTGTCCCCCACACGCGGCCCCTGGTGATCACCGGCTCCGCCTCGGAGCCGGACCTGCTGGAGAGGATGCGACGGGCAGGGGTGCGCGAGAGCCGCTACGAGGGGCCCACCACCATCCTGACCCTGGCCACGGAGCAGGCCCGCAGCCGGGGCGTGGAGGCCCTCTCGCTGCTGGTCCAGGTGCCCGCCTACGCCCAGCTGGAGAGGGACTACCGCGGGCTGGTGGAGCTGCTGCAGGCCCTGGGACGGGTGCTGGAGGTATCGCTGCCGCTGGAGCGGCTGTGGCAGGAGGCCGAGCGGCAGTACGGGGCCCTGGACGAACAGGTACGGCGCGACCCCCGCCTCAAGGCATGGGTCGAGGACCTGGAGCGGGCCTACGACCAAGAGCTGGCCAGCGAGGCCCCCTCTGAGCCGCCACCCCTCTCGCCAGAGCTGGAGCGCCTGCTGGAAGACATCGAGCGGCGGTGGGAGGGACCACCGCCGCCGGGCACCCCGTCCTAGGCCGGTGGCGGTTTAGAAAGTCAGAAGTTTAAAAACTTTCCTTCCTTGCCTTCCTTCAAAGAAATTCGTGGACCCTAACGCTTGACATTAGGTGACCCTTATGCTACCCCTTTGGGTGCAAGAATCACGACGCGGGAGGTAGCCATGCGCCGCGCCCTCGCCCTGGCCCTGCTGGGGCTCCTCGGCCTCCTGGCCGCTGCCTGCGGCAGCGAGGAGTCAGCACCGCAGGGTGCCACCCAGAAGCTGGTGGTCGCTGTCCAGCCCACCCTCGCCACCGGTGAGATGCTGGAGAAGGCCCGTCCCCTGGAGCAGTTCCTGGAGCAGCAGCTGGGGGACGTGGACGTGGAGATCTATGTCCCCACCAGCTATGCTGGCATCGTGGAGGCCCTCCGCTTCGGCCACGCCCACGTGGCCTTCATGAGTGCCTGGCCCTCCTACCTGGCCACCCGACTGGCCGATGCCGAGCTGGTGCTGGCCGAGGTGCGGGAGGTCATCCACGGCGAGCAAAAGGTGGAGGCCCCCTATTACTACTCCTACTGGGTGGTCCGCAAAGACAGCCCCTACACCTCCCTGCCGGAGTTGAGGGGCAAGAAGGCCTGCTTCCCCAGCCCCCTGTCCACCTCGGGCTTCGTGGGGCCCATGGGCCGCCTAGTGGAGCTGGGGCTGCTGCAGACGCCTTCTTCCGGCCAGGTGGACCCCAAGTCCTTCTTTTCCGACTACATCTTCGGCGGGGGCTACCAGCAGTGCTGGCAGGCCCTCAGGAGCGGCCAGGTGGACGTGAGCATCATTGCCGGGGACGTGCCCGAGGCCCTCTACCGGGAGGTCCTGGCCAACACACGCCAGCTGGAGAGCCAGGGACCGCTGCCCTCCCACGCCGTTGTCTTCGGCAAGGGCCTGCAGGAGCCGCTGCGCTCGCGGGCCCTGGCGGCCATCGAGGCGCTGGGCAGTCCCCAACAGCGCGACCTGATGCGCCAGTTCATCTCGGCGCTGTTCGTGGGCTTCCAGCGCAGCAACGCTGAGGAGCACCTAGGTGCCCTGCAGCGCTACCTGAGCCTGACGCGGCTCCAGTACACCGAGTCCCTAGCCCTGTCGCGATGAGCATGAGCTGAGGTAGAGGGTGGAGGCTACCTGGGCCGTCCGCGCCCACGACCTCTGGTTCGCCTACAGGGGCCAGGAGTGGGTCCTGAAGGGGCTCCAACTGGAGGTGCCCCGCGGGGCCTTCCTGGCCATCATGGGGCCCTCCGGGGCCGGCAAGAGCACCCTCCTGCGCCTGCTGGCCGGGCTGCTGCGCCCCCAGCGGGGGCGCATCGAGGTGCTAGGGCGGCCCGTGGCCGACGGCCGCCGGCCCCGCGCCCAGGTGGGCTACATACCGCAGCAGCTGGGACTGGTGCGCAACATGGCCGCTCTGGAGAACGTCCTCATGGGCGCCCTGGGGCGGCTGCACGGGCCAGCACCCTACCTCGGCCTCTTCCCCCGGGCCGAGGTCTCCCATGCCCTGGGGCTCCTGGAGGCCCTGGGCATCGGCCACAAGGCGCGGGAGAAGGCCTACCGGCTCAGCGGCGGCGAGCGACAGCGGGTGGCCATCGCCAGGGCGCTGATGCAGCGGCCGCAGGTGGTCCTGGCCGACGAGCTGGTCTCGGACCTGGACCTGCCCCGCGCAGCCGAGGTCCTGTCCATCATGCGCAGGCTGGGAGAGGCCCAAGGGGTGACCTTCGTGGTCAACATGCACGAGCTGCCCCTGGTCCAGGACTATGCCGACCTGGTGGTGGTGCTGCGCGGAGGGCAGATAACCTACCAGGGGGCGCCGCGCCAGGTCACTTGGGCGGAGCTGGAGGGGACCCCGCTATGAGATGGGAGCTGGTGGGCCGACGCGACCTGCTGCTATGGCTGGTAGGGGCAGTGCTGCTGTCCCTGTCCTTGCAGAGGTTGGGGTTCTTCGATGCCGAGCGGTTGGGGCGCGGGGCCACCAACCTGGTCACCTTCGCCCGGGACGCGGTGCCCCCCGACCTGGACATCCTGCCCCTGGCCGGACGCGCCCTGTGGGAGACGGTGCAGATGGCCTTCGCCGGCACCCTGCTGGGCTTCCTCTTGGCCCTTCCCCTGGCCTTCCTGGGCAGCCGGGTGCTCTCGCCCCTCCCCCTGGTGCTGCTGTCGCGGCTGGTAGTGGCCGTGACGCGGACGGTGCCGGCCCTGCTCTGGGCCGTCCTGTTCGTCATCGTGGTGGGGCTGGGGCCCCTGGCCGGCACCCTGGGGCTGGCCCTGTATACGGTGGGCTACCTGGGCAAGCTCTACTCTGAGCTGTTCGACGGGGTCGACCCCGAAGTGGTGGAGGCCATGCGCGGGGTCGGGGCCTCCCGCCTGCACCTGGCCCGCTTCGTCCTCTGGCCCGAGAGCGCCAACGCCATCATCAGCCAGGTCCTGTTCATGCTGGAATACAACGTCCGCGCGTCGTCCATCCTCGGCTTCGCTGGCGCTGGCGGCATCGGTTTTTATGTCAACATCTACCTCCAGAGCCTGGAGTACACCCGGCTGGCCACCCTGCTGCTCCTCATCCTGGCCGTTACCCTGGCCATGGACGTCTTCAGCGCCTGGGTGAGGGGACGCTATCTCCTCAGCGGCCGCTGAAGGGGCCTACAGCAGGTCGCCCAGGGCCGACTTGACGGACCCCTTCTCGCGGAAGGCGTCGATGACCTGCCGGGCAATGAAGTCCATGTGGACCTCGTCGGCGCCGTCCACCAGGCGTGCGGCACGGGCGCCCCGCATCATCCGCTCCAGCGGCGTGTCGGTGGAATAGCCCAGGGCGCCGTGGACCTGGATGGCGCGGTCG